>NZ_JBFUIW010000002.1:0-366240 GCF_056401675.1 Phenylobacterium sp. P4_E10
GCCGCAGCGGCGGTCGGGGCCGCAGCGCCTTCGGCGGCGGGCGCCGCAGCGGCCGGAGCGGCGGCGGCTGCTGCCGCCTTGCCCTTGGCCTCGTCAGCCGCGGCGGTCATCGAGCCGCCCTTCGAAGCCACCCAGGCTTCGAATTCCGGCTGGGTCACGACCTTGATTTCGATCGGCATGAAGGCGTGATCGACGCCGCAGAGTTCCGAGCACTGGCCATAGAAGGTGCCGGTGCGCTCGGCCTTGAACCAGGTTTCGTTGACCCGGCCCGGGACCGCGTCGATCTTCAGGCCGAAGGCCGGCATGGCGAAGGCGTGGATCACGTCGGCGCCGGTGACCATGACGCGGACGGTCTTGTTGACCGGCACGACCAGCGGTTCGGTCGAGGCCAGACGGAAGGGAACGCTGCGCTTCTTGGCTTCTTCTTCGGGCAGCATGTTCGAGACGAACTCGCCGACCTTCTGATCCGGAAGCTCATAGCCCCAGTACCACTGATAGCCGGTCGCCTTAACCGTCAGGTCGGGCTTGGGCATGTCGTGATAGGCGAACAGCAGCCGGAACGAGAAGATCGCGATGAACATCAGGATCAGGACCGGGACGACCGTCCAGATCACTTCGATCAGGGTGTTGTGGCTCCACTTCGCCGGAACCGGGTTGGACTTCTTGTTGTAGCGGATGACCACCCAGATCAGCAGCGCCAGCACGAACACCGAAATGATCGTGATGAGCGGCAGCAGGATCAAATCGTGGAATTCGTGCGCAGCATGCTTCAACGGCGAAGCCGCCGGCTGCAGGGAGATCCCCCCCGGGGTCGGTTGACCCATCAAATCTTCCGCGAGCGCCTGGACGCTCCAGAACGCCGACGTCGCGCCCGCCGCGGCGGCCGCCGCCCACGTCCGCATGCCCTGAACCCTAGACTTCATGTCCCCTCGGTCTGCTTGGCCGGCCGCGCCTCGCGAAAGACGATCGCCCCCGCCGACTGAATCAAGGCGAGCGCGCCGCACAAAACGCGAGGCCCCGCCCTTCAGCGGCGGTCCATACGCGCTCTCCCTGGCCTTGCCAAGGCGGTAAGACCCCCTATGGCGCAATGTCTCGCCGATAGGGCGGTCGATCCGCCGGGGTATGCATCCGAAAACCTGGATTTGGCGTAACTTCGGAACCTTAAGACGAGAGCTTCGCATGTATCTGCCGCCCGAAGAGGAAGCCCGGGTCCGGCAGGACTTCGACGCCGTCGTGAACATGACGCCCGCCGCCCTGAAGGCCTGGCTCGACACGGATGAGAGCAAGAAGGTCGGCTTTCTCCGGCGCGGAGAGACGGAATCCGTTGGGCGCCAGTCGGCGCGACGAATCCTGGAGATTCGCGCCACGGCGATCGAAGACATGACGGACGCGGACTATCGGCACATGAAAAAGGTCATCGGCTACGCTAGGCGGCACCTCGCCCAGCGACCGTGGGGCGACGTCACCCACACCCGCTGGCGCTGGTCGCTGATGAACTGGGGTCACGATCCGCTGATCGGACGCCACCTCCCTTGAGCCGGTTTGGGGTGACGTTCGGCCCGCGACCCCCTATTTCTGATGGCTCGCCTTTCGAAAGCACCGCCGATGAACGCCCTGACCTCCGCGCCCTCGATTCTCGACTCCGCCGGCATCGCCCCCGAACGGGCGCGCGAGATTCTCGGCGAGGCCCTCGCTGGGGCCGATGACGGCGAACTTTTCGTCGAGCGCTCGGAGAGCGAGGCCTTCCTGTTCGACGACGGGCGCCTGAAGTCCGCGGCCTATGATTCGTCCGAAGGGTTCGGCCTGCGCGTGGTGGCCGGCGAAACCGCGGGCTACTCGCACTCCAGCGAAATCTCCGAGGCGGCCATCAAGCGCGCCGCGCAATCGTCGGCCCTGGCCAAGCGCGGCTATTCGGGAGTGTCCGCCGAGGGGCCGCGCGCCACCAACACCAAGCTCTATGGCGAGGACGATCCCACAGCCTCGCCCGCCTTCTCGGACAAGGTCGCCCTGCTGCAGGAAATCGACGCCTGGGCGCGGGCGCGCGATCCGCGGGTCGTCCAGGTCATGGCCAGCCTCGCCGGCGAACGCCGCACGGTCGAGATCCTCCGCGCCGACGGACGCCTGATTCGCGACGTGCGCCCCCTGTGCCGCGTCAACGTCCAGGTGACTGTCGAGAAGGACGGCAAGCGTGAGAACGGCTTCGCGGGCGCCGGCGGCCGCGCCGGCTTCGAGGCCTGGATCAGCCCTGACAAGTGGCAGGAGCAGGCCGAGGAGGCTCTGCGTCAGGCCCTGGTGAACCTCGAGGCGGTGCCCTGCCCGGCCGGTGAGATGGACGTCGTCCTCGGCCCCGGCTGGAACGGCGTGCTGCTGCACGAAGCGGTCGGCCACGGCCTGGAAGGCGATTTCAACCGCAAGGGCACGTCCGCATTCTCCGGCCGCATCGGCGAGCGTGTCGCCGCCCCCGGCGTCACCGTCTTCGATGACGGCACCCTGCCCGGCCGCCGCGGCTCGCTGACCGTCGATGACGAAGGCACGCCGACCGAACGGACCATCCTGATCGAGGACGGAATCCTGGTCGGGTACATGCATGACCGAATGAGCGCCCGGCTGATGGGCCTGACCGCCACGGGCAACGGCCGGCGCCAGTCCTACGCCCACATGCCGATGCCGCGCATGACCAACACCGCCATGATGGCCGGAACCCACAAGCGCGAGGAAATGATCGCCTCCACCAAGCGCGGCCTCTACTGCGCCAACTTCGGCGGCGGTCAGGTGGACATCACCAATGGCAAGTTCGTCTTCCAGTGCACCGAGGCCTACCTCATCGAGGACGGCAAGATCACTACCCCGGTGAAGGGCGCGACCCTGATCGGCGATGGCCCTTCGGCCCTGACCCGCGTGACCATGATCGGCGACGATTTCGACTTCGACCCCGGCGTCGGCGTCTGTGGCAAGTCCGGCCAGAGCCTGCCGGTCGGCGTGGGTCAACCCTCGCTGAAGCTTACCGGCCTGACCGTCGGCGGCACCAACATCTAGCGTGGAATGGGGACGTCGCAGCCTCGGTAACCAGCGAAAACATTTCGGCGATTTAATCCACCTTTCCTGGATTTAATTGGCTTCCCCAAGCCCTCGCAGGTCACTTGCGAGGGCACTTGGGGGATATTGTTACATGTTCGTTTCGGCCTTGGCGTCCGTACTTGCCCTTGCGGCGCCTGATGCTGCGAAGGACGCGCAGACGACTGCGCCGGCGCCCGTCGCCACCGTCGCACCGCCTACTGAAGGGGTGATCAGCTACCAGCCGGATTTCTTCGCCGCCGCCCAGCCGACGACCGCGTACGACATGCTGCTCCGCCTGCCGGGCTTCAACATCGATAGCGGCGATTCGGTCCGCGGCTTCGAGGGCGCGGCCGGCAACGTCCTGATCGACAGCCAGCGGCCGGCGACCAAGACCGACAATCTCGAGGAGATCCTGCGCCGGGTTCCGGCCTCGCAGGTCGTCCGCATCGACCTGATCCGCGGCGGCGCCCCGGGCATCGACATGCAGGGCAAGTCGGTGCTGGCCAATGTCATTCGCAAGAAGAGCGGCGGCTTCCGCGGCATGGTCTCGCTCTCCGGCCGCACGGTCTATGACGGCCGCGCCACCGTCGGCACCCGGGTCGAGCTGTCCGGCGGTGACGGCGCACGCACGTGGGAAACCTCGTTCAACATGGGCAAGGGCATCGACGATGGCTCTGGCGAGGGCCAGGGCGTCCGCACCGGGCCAAGCGGCGCAGTCATCCAGCGCTCTGACATCGACCAGGAAGGCGACACCATCCAGACGACGCTGACCGGCGCCGTTTCGACCCCGCTGCTGGGCGGCAAACTCAAGCTGAACGGCCGCGTCTTCGACGACAGCTACAAGTTCGACGAAGTGAACCACATCACGTTCCCGACCTCGCGGCGTGAATCGACGGTCGACCACTATGACGAACTGCAAACCGAGTTTGGCGGCAGCTTCCTGCGCGACTTCGGGTCCAAAACCTCGCTGGAGGTGATCGGCCTGCGCCAGGACGCCCAGCAGGACATCGTCTCGGACTTCGCCGCCGAGTCGCGCGCGGCGAATTTCACCCTGGACCGCACGACCAGCGAAACCATCGGCCGCGCGGTGTTGAAATACCGCCCCAACGACAAGTTCTCGGTCGAGACCGGCGGCGAGGTGGCGATCAACGTCCTGGAGAGCGAGACCGCCTACGCCGAGAACGGCACGCCCATCCCGCTACCGGCGGCCAATGTCCGCGTCCAGGAGGACCGGGGCGAGGCGTTTCTGAAGACCGTCTGGCGACCAAGCACGGTGTGGACGCTGGAAGCAGGCCTTCGCTATGAGGCCTCGGCGATCGAATCCAGTGGCGACGTGAGCCTGGAGAAGACCCTCTACTATCCCAAGCCGCGACTGGCCGCGACCTGGGCGCCGAACAAGACCACCCAGCTCCGCTTCCGGTTCGAGCGTGTGGTGGATCAGCTGAACTTCGACGACTTCGTCGCTGATTCGTCGCTCAACACCGGGGTCGTCACCGTCGGCAATCCGGACCTGGTCCCTGAGCAGTCCTGGGTCACCGAGGGCGCCGTCGAGCAGCGCTTCAACGGCGGGGCCGTGGTGGTGCTCACCGCGCGTCACTTCGCCCTCAGCGATGTGGTCGACCGTGCCCCGATCTTCCTGCCCACCGGCGTCTTCGATGCGCCGAGCAATATCGGCGACGGGACCAAGGACGAACTGGCCCTGACCCTCAGCCTGCCGCTGGACCGGTTCGGCTTCAAGGGCGCGGCCATCCGCGGCGAATCCACCTGGCGGCATTCGGAGGTCGCCGATCCGACCACCGGCGAGGAACGCGAAATCTCCGGCCTGCATCCCATCGATTGGGAGCTCCACTTCACCCACGACCTGCCCGCCCAACGGATGAACTGGGGCGTGGACGTCTTTGGCGGCTGGCGGGAGACCTACTACCGCTTCGACGAGATCTCGACCGACAAGCTGAAGTCCTACGTGGTGCTGTTCGCCGAGTGGAAGCCGCGATCCGACATCGTGGTGCGCGGCGAGATCCAGAACGCCACCTCGCGAGGCTTCCGCCACACTCGTGAGGTCTATGACGGGCCGCGCAGCACCGCCGACCTGCTGTTCGTGGACGACCGGGACATCCAGGTCGGGTCGATCTACTGGATGCGGGTGCGCAAGACCTTCGGCTCCTGAGCCGAGCGCCGGCGCAAAAGAAAAGGGCCGGGCGCATCGCTGCGCCCGGCCCTTCTGCTTTGTAGACCTCGTTCGAGCTTAGCTCTCGCGGTCGGCCCGGATCGCCGCCGGGCTCACCGCCTGGCGCTCGCCATCCAGCACCGGGGCGATCGGCTCAGGCTGAGCGTGAACCGGGTCGTTGGCCCCATGGGCCCAGTGCTTGATGAAGAAGCTCAGCGCGACGAACACCACGCCGACGCCGACGCCGGCCCAGCCGAGCTTGTTGAACCCGTCCAGCGAAGTGGCGAGCGCCGCCGCCGGGTCGAGCACCTGGCCGCCGACCGTCTCGGTTCCCATGGCGCCGGCGATGATGCCGCCGACGTACTGAGCGATCGAGGAGGACAGGAACCACACGGCCATCATGAACGACACCACCGAGGCCACCGAAAGCTTGGTGATTTCCGACAGGCCGACAGGCGACAGGAAGAGCTCGCCGGTCGTGTGCAGCATGTAGAGCAGGCCCAGCATGATCAGCGGCATGCGGAAGGTTTCGTCCGCCATGCCCTGGGCCCAGACCACGACCAGGAAGCCGAGGCCGACCTGCAGCAGGCCGAGACCGAACTTCAGGACCGGGTTCGGGTCCCGGCCGCGAGCGCCGAGCCAGGCCCACATCGCCGCGAAGATCGGCGCGAAGATCAGGATGAAGCCGGCGTTGAACGACTGGGTCTGGGCGGCTGAGATGCCCATCAGGTCGACGTTGCGGGCGGCGAACAGGTTCAGCGACGTGCCGGCCTGTTCGAACAGGGTGAAGAACACCACGGAGCCGAAGATCAACACCATGGCGAGCATCATCCGCTCGCGTTCGATCTTCGTGCACTTGGCAATCAGGAAGTAGCCGATGAAGCTGAGAGCGGCGACGGTCGAGATCCCCAGCGCCCAGCCGACCAGCTGGTTGCTCTGCACCAGCAGCCAGATCGGGATCACGCCCAGCAGGCCGCCGATATAGATCAGCCATTCGCGGTTGAGCGGACCGGCGACCGGCGCACGAAGCAGTTCGGGGTTCGGCGGCTCGCCCTTGCCTTCGAGGAAGCGCTTGCCGAGCACAAACACGACCCAGCCGAGCGCCATGCCGACTCCGGCGAGGCCAAAGCCGGCCCACCAGCCGACCGTCTGGCCCAGCAGGCCGCAGAGCACCGAGGCCCAAAACGCGCCGAGATTGATGCCGTAGTAGTAGAGCGTGAAACCGGAATCCCGACGCGGATCGCCCTTCGGATAGAGCTGGCCGACGATGGTCGAGATGTTGGGTTTCAGGAAGCCGACGCCCATGATGATCAGCGAGACAGCCAGGAAGAAGGCGTTCTTGCTGAGCGGATCAGTCTGCGCCTCCATCTTGTAGCTGCCTTCCGGCAGGACGTTCGGAATGGCGCCGCCGGGAGCCAGGCCCTTGATCTCCAGGCCGCCGCCTTCCGCGGCGCCGAACTCATAGGGCTTGTCGCCGACCATCAGCTTGACGCTGCGCGACTCCATCCGGCCCTCGGCCACAACCTCGAACTTCTGACCGCCATAGATCAGCTGTTGGGTGGAGGGCGTGCCTTCGACGGCCATGGTCAGGTGACCGGCGACCAGCAGCAGAGCGCCGAAGGCCACGGCCTTGCGGGTGCCCAGATAACGGTCGGCGAGCAGACCGCCAATCAGCGGCAACAGGTAGACCAGGCTGGTGTAGGAGCCGTATTGCGCGCCCGCCGTGGCGTCGTCGAACAGCAGGTGTTGCGTCAGGTAGAAGATCAGGATGCCGCGCATCCCGTAGTAGGAGAACCGCTCCCACATCTCGGCGAAGAACAGGATGATCAGCCCCCGCGGATGCTGCTTCAACAGCTGCATGAGGACGGGGATCCCGGTCGCCAGCGTAATGACGATCCCCAGAAGGACTACAATATTCATGAGGGCGGTGTTCCGATTCCTTGGTCGTCCGGCTTTTTTCAGGGGGTCGTTTTCGCCCCCGCCGGGCTAATTTGGCGGGAGAAGATCACGCGGCAGGGCCAAGCACAAGCAACGCGGCGCCCGCAGCCTGGCGCCATGGGAGCCTCACCCCCATCTCAAGCGTTGCCTAGGCAAAAGGAGGAGCGTCCCCATGCTGACCCCCGGCCCCGACCATCCCATTGAAGTCGTCCCCGCCCGGACCCACTGGCGCGCCATGTACGGCGACCACGTGATCGCCGATTCCGGAGACGCATTGATCCTGACCGAAGCCGGCTACGCGCCGGTGGTCTACTTCCCGCGAGCGGACGTCTCGATGGAGTACTTCTCGCGGTCGGACCGCAAGACCCATTGTCCGTACAAGGGCGAGGCCTCGTACTACACTATCCTGATGGACGGCCGGTTCGCCGAGAACGCGATCTGGACTTACGAGGAGCCCTACCCCGCGATGGAGGTCATCCGCGGGCGGCTAGCCTTCTATCCCGACAAGGTCGAGGTCTACGCGGTCGAGGACATGCTGGTCGATCCCAAGCACCTCCACCCGCAGGTCAACGACATCGTTCAGCACACCGATAGCGGCGCCGGAGCCAGCCAGCGCGACCATTGGCCGCCCAATGTGACGACGCCGCCGCGCGATGGAGGCGTGGTCTAGCCGCCTACGCCGGATCGATCCGCGGCCCTGGCCATTCGGGCCGCGGATCGGGTCCTTCCAGGGTCATGTCCTTTCCGTCCGCCGGGCGCACGGGAATCGCGGACGGATCGAAGCCATCCAGACAGAAGACGTTGACCCCGTAGTGATCGGGGGCCGAGCGCTTGCGATGGAAGGTGTAGATGCCGCACCGGCTGCAGAAGTAGTGCTTCGCCCGCCGGGTGTTCCATTGATAGAGCGACAGGGCGTCCTCGCCCTCAGTGATGGCCAAGGCGCTCTCGTGCACCTTGGCCATGACGGCGTTCTTCTTGACGCACAGTGAGCAGTCGCACGTGGTGAGTTCGGTGATTTCCGCCGTGACCTGAAAGCGGACCGCGCCGCAGTGGCAGGATCCTCTCTGCATGATCAGTAAGCGAAGTCCTCGAACACCCGTCGAACGTCGCCCTTCCAGGGTCCGTGGTACAGTTCGAGCAGGCGTTCGGCCGGAGTGACCCCGCTATCGGCGATCTCTTCCAGCTCGGCCAGGTAGTTGCTCTCGTCGACCATGCCGGCGCTCAGGCGATTGCGGTTCTTCAGGCCCTGCTTGGCGATCGCGACCATGTCCTTGGCCACGTCCTGGACGCTGCGGCCGCCGACCTGCGCCTTCAAGCCCAGGCGCGCGACGTCGGCGCGCAGCCGCTCGTGATCTTCGACCTGCCAGTCCTTGCAGAGGTCCCAGGCGGCGGCCAGCGCAGCCTGATCGTAGAAGATGCCCGCCCACAGGGCCGGCAAGGCGCACAGCCGGCTCCAGGGACCGGAGTCGGCGCCGCGCATCTCCAGGTATTGCTTCAGCCGCACCTCGGGGAAGGCGGTGGTGGTGTGGTCGGCCCAGTCCTTGAGGGTCGGGCGGTCGCCCGGCAGTTCGGCCAGCTCGCCGGCCATGAACTTACGGAACGAGCGACCGGCCAGATCGACGTATTTGCCCTCGCGCTTGGCGAAGTACATCGGCACGTCGAGGATGTAGTTGGCGTAGGTCTCGTAGCCGAAGCCGTCGGCGAACACGAAGTCCAGCATGCCCGTGCGGTCGGGATCGGTGTCCGTCCAGACATTGGCCCGCGCGGACAGGAAGCCTGACGGCTTGCCCTCGATGAACGGCGAATTGGCGAACAGCGCGGTGGCGATCGGCTGCAGCGCCAGGCTAGCGCGGAACTTGGCGATCATGTCGGCTTCGGAGCCGAAATCGAGATTGGCCTGGACCGTGCAGGTGCGGAACATCATGTCGAGGCCGAGCTTGCCGACCTTGGGCATGTACTCGCGCATGATTTTGTAGCGACCCTTTGGCATGACGGGGACCTCGTCCCGCCGCCAGATCGGCGTGTAGCCGAGGCCCAGGAAGCCAAGGCCCAGCTCGTCGGCGACCGTCTTCACCTCTTGGAGGTGCTGGCCGGTCTCCTCGCAGATATCGTGCATGGTCTCCAGCGGCGCGCCGGAGAGCTCGAACTGGCCGCCGGGCTCCAGGCTGACATTGGCCATGCCGCGCTCGAGGGCGATGATGTTCTCGCCCTCGTAGACGCCCTTCCAGCCGAATCGAGTCAGGCCGTTGAGCAGCGCCTGGATGCCGGCCGGACCTTCATATGGAATCGGCTCGCACGTGCCCAACCGGAACACGAACTTCTCGTGTTCCGCGCCGACGCGCCAATTGCTCGAAGGCTTCTCGCCCGCCTCCATCCAGCGGACCAGGTCCTCCAGCGTGAGGGGTCGTCCGTCGGTCACGACGTCGGCCATCTCGTTCTCCCCAACCCTAGTCCCGCCAAAACGGCGCGATCTGTACGCCGTTCAGACAGGTGGGCGCAATTCAGGAAACCTCAAGGCCCCGCCAATCGCCCTGAGCAGCTTGCCAAAGAGTAAGCGCGCTGATGGCGGCGGTGTCGGCCCGCAGTATCCGCGGTCCAAGTGTAGCGGGCGTAGCGTAAGTCAGGTTCCGCAAGGCGTTGCGCTCGCTCGGAGCAAAGCCCCCTTCCGGCCCGATCAGGATCGCCCACGGCGACGCCTCACCCCCGGCGAGGGCCTCCAGAACCGGCTTGGCGTCGCCCGCTTCATCACAGAACAGCAGCCGACGCGGCTGCTCCCAGTCATTGATCAGCCTGGCGAGCTTCACCGGCTCGACGATTTCGGGGACGTCGAGCCGGCCGGTCTGTTCGGCTGCTTCGGCCGCGATGGCCGCCAGCCGGTCGACGCGAGTGCGCTCGGCGTTGGTGCGCTCGGTGATCAACAGGCGGATGCGGCGCGCGCCCAGTTCGGCCGCTTTCTCCACGATGGTTTCAATACGGGCGCGCTTCACCAGGGCGATGATCAGCTCGACGTCCGGCCCATGCACTTGCGGGCGCTCCTGGACGCTCGGCCGCAGGATCACGCCGCGCTTGCCAAGCACCTCGATCGGCGCGCGCCACTCCCCGTCGCGGCCATTGAACACCAGCACCTCGTCGCCGACCGCTCGGCGCATGACGGAGGCGAGGTAGTGGCTCTGGCCGTGGTCGAGCACGAGGGCGACGCCTTGGGCCAAGTCGGATGAGACGAACAATCGGATCATGGAACGAGGTTCTAGCCCTGCCGGCCTGATCAGGACTAGGCTCTCGAGATGGCAAAGTCAGATGATGACGACGACGCATACGAGGCCGAGCTCGCCGAGCTGCAGCTCGCCCTGGTGAAGTATCAGCAGCAGGCGATGTCCGCCGGCGACAAGGTGCTGATCATTCTCGAGGGCCGCGACGCCGCGGGAAAGGACGGGACCATCAAGCGGATGGTCGAATACCTGTCGATCCGCGCGACTCGAGTGATGGCGCTGTCCAAGCCCTCCGATCTCGAACACACGCAGTGGTACTTCCAGCGCTATGTCGCCCATCTGCCGGCGGCCGGTCAGATGGTGATCTTCAACCGCTCCTGGTACAATCGGGCCGGGGTTGAGCGGGTCATGGGCTTCGCCACCCACGAGCAGCAGGAGACCTTCCTGCGCGACGTGCCGCACTTCGAGGAGATGCTGGTCGAGAGCGGCATCCGGCTGATCAAGATCTGGCTGGACATCAGCCGCAACGAACAGGCCGAACGCCTGAAGGATCGCCGCGAAGATCCATTGAAGGCGCTGAAGACCAGCCCGCTGGACGACGTCGCTCAGGCGAAGTGGGACGAGTACAGCCAAGCCCGCGACGCCATGCTGATCCGCACCCATGAGACGATCACGCCGTGGACCTGCGTGGTGACCGACAAGAAGAAGGAGGCGCGGATCAACGTCATGCGCCATGTGGTGCGGACCATCGCGCCCAAGGACCTAGCCAAGAGCGTCGCCAGGCCCGATCCAAAGATCCTCTTCCCGTTCGAGATCAGCGCGATCGCCGAAGGCCGGCTGAACGCCTAGCGGAGACCTCGGGGTGGAGGAGATATCAGCGCGCGAAGCGCGGCGCATCGCCTTGGCGGCCCAGGGCTTTGCCGATCGACGGCCGGCCAGGCCGGGCCGGCAACACCTGCTCAAGACCATCGACCGCCTGGGCGTCATCCAGATCGACTCGGTGAACGTGGTCTCGCGCACCCACTATCTGCCGATGTTCTCGCGGCTCGGCGCCTATCCGCGGCCGATGCTGGAGGAGATCGCCTGGGGCCGCCGCCCGGCGCTGGTCGAATACTGGGCGCACGAAGCCTCGCTGCTGCCGGCCGCCACTCTCCCGCTGCTGCATTGGCGGATGGAGGACGCCCGCGCCGGGGTGGGCACCTGGTCGGGCATCGCCAGGTTCCTGCGCACCCATGCCGAGTTCATCGACAAATGCCTGGCCGAGATCGAAACTCGGGGACCGATGCCGGCCTCCGAGCTCAGCCTCGGCGCCAAGGGCGCAGGCAACTGGTGGGGCTGGAGCGAAGGCAAGCGGGCGCTGGAGTGCCTGTTCTGGGTCGGCGATCTGACCACCGCAACGCGGCGCGGAACTTTCGAACGCGTCTACGGCATACCGGAAGAGGTGTTGCCCAAGGCGGCGCTCGCCGAACCGCCGCCACGCGAAGAAGCCCAACGCGAATTGATCCGCATCGCCGCGCGCGCCCAGGGCGTGGCGACCGAGCGCGACCTGCGGGACTATTTTCGGATGGGCGTTGCCGAGACGAAGGCGCGGATCGGCGAACTCGTCGAGGCCGGCGAACTGCTGCCGGCGAAGGTCAAGGGCTGGGACAACGGCGCCTATCTGCATCGCGACGCTCGGAGACCGCGCAAGGTCGTCGCCAGCGCCCTGCTCTCGCCCTTCGACAACCTCATCTGGTTCCGCGAGCGCACCGAGCGGCTGTTCGGGACCAAGGTGCGGCTTGAGATCTACACCCCGGCCCACAAGCGAGTGCATGGCTACTATGTGCTGCCGTTTCTCCAGGGCGAGGCGATCACCGCCCGGGTGGACCTGAAGGCCGAGCGCAAGAAAGGCGTGCTTATGGTGCAGGCCGCCCACGCCGAGCCGGACTCCAACGCCGACACGCCACAGCAGCTGGCGGCCGAGCTACGGCTGATGGCCGGATGGCTCGGACTCGACCGAATTGAGGTCGCGCCGAAGGGCGATCTGTTCGAACGCCTGCGCGCCGCCTTAGCCTGAACTCAGCCGCGGCCCTTGGGGGTCATCACCAGCCACGGCGTCGCGCGATACCGGAACTCCCAGACGGCCAGCAACTGATCGAGATGGCCCGCGCCCTTGAGGAAATCAGGCAACGGCAGGGTCTTCGGCTGTGGGTCGAGCCGGACGATGTCGTGGGTCGGGGAGAATCGCTCGGTCAGGCGCTCAAGCACGCCCTTGCGATAGACGTCATGGGTCTCGACGATCAGGTCCATACCGGCCAGCGCCGGCGACAGGTCCGGGCGCAACAGGTCGTCTTCGGCGCCCTCGATATCCACGAGCACCAGACAGCGGCGATCCTTGAAGGCCTCGAAGCCTGTGGGTTCGAACTGCTCTCCGATCACCACGCGGTCGGCGACACCGTTCCTGGCGGCGAGCTCCGCACATGCCGCGCGGGCCTGCGGCTGGATATCGAAGGCGTGGACCGTGACCTGCGGCATCAGGCGGGCCAGGCCCACGGCATAGTAGCCTTCGGCGCAACCGACATCGATCACGCAGTCGAGGTCGGCGGTGGCGAAGGCGGCCAGATAGGGGTGCAGTTCTGACTCGTAGGTGCCGATCAGGCGGGGGGTCAGCGCGCCCTCGGTCGCGCTCGTCAGGTATTCCATCCCGGCGAACGGCCCCTGCATGATCTTCGCACCGTGGAGGCGGACATAGGCGTCGGCGATGGCGCGCGAACGCCAGACCGCAAGCACTCGCAGCACCTCGTTCAGCTGACGCGGATCGGCCAGCGGCGGATCACGCGCTAGCCGGTCGCGCAGCCACTGGACCACCTGCTCCACATAACTCATGCATTTCCCCCGGAGCTTTCGGCCCGGGGATGCATACACGGGTCGCCATCCCCGTGTCAGCCGTCAGACCAAGCCTTCGGTCACCGCGTGCAGGCGGGCGTAGGCGCCGCCCTTGCGCACCAGCTCGGCGTGACGGCCCTCCTCGACGATGCGGCCTTGATCAAAGACCAGGATCCGATCGGCGCCCCGGATGGTCGACAGCCGGTGTGCGATGACGATGGTGGTGCGCCCGACCATCAGCTCTTCCATGGCCGCCTGGACCTGACGCTCGGTTTCCACGTCCAGGGACGAGGTGGCCTCGTCGAGCACCAGGATCGGCGCGTCGGCCAGGAACGCCCGGGCGATGGCGACGCGCTGGCGCTCGCCGCCGGACAGCTTGACGCCCCGCTCGCCGACCAGGGTGCCATAGGCCTTGGGCAGCCGTGCGATGAAGTCATCGGCGCGGGCTCGCTTGGCCGCCAGGGCGATCTCGTCTTCGGTCGCTTCGGGCCGGGCGTAGGCGATGTTCTCGGCGATGGTCCGATGGAACAGGGCCGGATCCTGCGGCACCACGGCGATGGCCCGCCGAAGCGCGCCCTGATTGACGTGCGCCACGTCCTGGCCGTCGATCAGGATACGGCCGTCCTGCAGGTCGTAGAGCCGCTGAATCAGCTTCACGAAGGTCGACTTGCCGGCCCCGGTGGGTCCGACCAAAGCGATGCGCTCGCCCGGCGCGATGCGCAGGGAGAACTCCCGATAGAGCGGCGCGTCCGCGGACTTGTAGCGGAAAGTCGCCTTGTCGAAGACGATCTCGCCCAGCTCACCGGCAAAGGCCGGAGCGCTGACCGCGTCCTTCACCTGGGCGTCGGTTTCGGCATAGCGGGCGACGTCCTCGACGTCGTCCAGGCCCTTCTGCATCATGCGGATGTTCTCGCCGATGTTGCGCAGATAGCCGCTCATCAGCATGAACGAGGTGATGGCGAAGGCCACGTCGCCGGCGCTCGCCTCGCCCTTCGCCCAAAGCTGCAGCAGCAGCCCGGTCAGTCCGGCCTGCAGCACGACCAGCAACAGGTTGTGCCAGAGCCAGACATTGATGAACCGGGTCCAAGTGGTCAGGGTCAGCCGCCGCCACAGCGCGGTGATCCCGCCGATCCGTTCCTCCTCGCGTTGCTCGGCGCCGAAAGCCTTCACCGTCGGGTTGGAGGACAGCGAGTCGGCCAGCGCCCCGCCGATGCGGCTGTCCAGGGCGACCGACTTCAGGTTGGCCGGCCGCACGTACTTGGCGGTCAGCACGATGTTCGAGGCGACGTAGAGAACGACGACCGCCAGCGAGAACAGGCCGACCGTGGGCCAACGGGCGATCATCATCCCCGACAAGCCGAACAGCACCAGCATGGCTGGGCCGAGCCACAGGACGACGGCGTCCGACACCATATCGTAGCCCCACATGGCCCGGCTGAGCCGGCGCACGGTCGAGCCTGCGAAGGTGTCGGCGTGCCAGTCGGCCGAGAACGACTGGACCCGCTGGAAGCCCTCGTCGGTCATCTCCTTCATGTTGGCCGCGGCCAACGGATTCCAGAACCGGAACCCGACATTGCGGATGATCGCGAAGGCCAGATAGATGCCGACGAAAACCGCCCAGGCTCGCCAGGCGATGTCGGCGTTGGCCGGCCCGGCGGCGACGGCGTCGACCAGCTTGCCCGCCGCCCACGGCAGGGCGAGGTCGAACCCCACCGCCAGCAGGGTCAGCGAGATGCAGGCGGTCAACAGCAGCGGCCGCCGCAGCCAGAAGCCGGCGATGAAGCCGAGGACCCGGCGGTTGGAAAGCACCCGCTCCTTGGTGTCCTCAGAGTCTTCGTAGTGGTCGGTCACTAGATCATTCCTTCGGTCACGGCGTGCAGCCGGGCATAGGCGCCGCCTTTTTCGATCAGGTCGCTGTGCCGGCCTTCCTCGACGATCCGGCCGTGGTCGAAGACCAGGATCCGGTCAGCGCCGCGGATAGTGGACAGCCGGTGGGCGATGACGACGGTGGTGCGCCCGACCATCAGTTCCTCCATGGCCGCCTGGACCTGCCGCTCGGTCTCCACGTCCAGGGACGAGGTGGCCTCGTCCAGCACCAGGATCGGCGCGTCGGCCAGGAACGCCCTGGCGATGGCCACCCGCTGCCGCTCGCCGCCCGACAGCTTGACGCCGCGCTCGCCGACAGGAGTCTCGTAGCCGTTCGGCAGCCGGGCGATGAAGTCGTGGGCGCGGGCGCGTTTGGCGGCCAGCATCACCTCGTCCGGCGTTGCATCGGGCCGAGCGTAGGCGATGTTCTCCGCGATCGAGCGGTGGAACAAGGCCGGGTCCTGCGGGACCACGGCGATCGCCTGACGCAGGCTGGCCTGGCTGACCTTGGAGATGTCCTGACCGTCGATCAGGATGCGTCCGCCCTGCAGGTCGTAGAGCCGCTGGATCAGCTTCACGAAGGTCGACTTGCCGGCCCCGGTGGGACCGACCAATGCGACCCGCTCTCCCGGCGCGACGACCAGGGTGAAGCCGTCGTATAGGGCGCGCGGCTGGTTGGCGTAGCCGAAGGTGACGCGGTCGAAGACGACCTCGCCTAGCTCGCCGCGGAACGGCGCGGCTTCGGCGGCGTCCATCAGCTGCGGGTCGGTGCGCATGTAGGTGGCGACGTCCAGCATGTCGTCCAGGCCCTTCTGGAGCATCTGGGTGATCTCGCTGAAGTTCCGCATGTAGCCCGCCATGACGATGAACGAGGTGATCGCGAAGGCGACGTCGCCGGGGGTCGCGCGGTCCTGCGACCAGGCATGAACCAGGAAGCCGGTCAGGCCCGCCTGCAGCACGATCAGCAACAGATTCTGCCCCAGCCCGATCACGTTGAAACGGTCCCAGGTCTTGTTGATCGCCCAGCGCCAGGCGTCGGCGGTCTGCGCGAACCGGGCCTCCTCGCGCGCCTCGGCGCCGAAGCTCTTGACCGTCGGGTTGGCCCCGATGGCGTCGGCCAAGGCCGCGCCGATTTCCGAGTCCAGGGCCGTGGACTTGAGGTTGGCGGGACGCACGAAGCGCACCGACATCAGGATGTTGTAGGTCGCGAAGATCGCGATCACGACGGCTACGAACAGGCCGGCCAGCGGCCACTTGAGTCCCAGCGAGATGGCCAGGCCGCCCAGCACCAGGACGGTGGGGATCAGCATGCCGATCAAGGCGTCCGAGGCGCTGTCATAGCCCCACATGGCGCGGCTGACGCGGCGGACCGTGGCGCCGGCGAAATTCGAGGCGTGCCAGTCCGACGAGAAGGCCTGCACGCGGGCGAAGCCTTCCTTGACCATGCGCGACATGATCCGGGCGTAGAAGCCGTTCATGACCCGGAACATGCTGGTCCGCGCCATGTAGAAGCAGAGATAGAGGACCGACAGCGAGGCCCAGGCGATCCAAGCGGCGTCGGTCACCTTGCTGGGGTTTGACACCGCATTGATCAGGCCGCGGGTGGCCCAGGGGATCGAGAGGTCGCAGACTGTCGCCGCCAGGGCCAGGGCGACGATCAGGGCGAAACGGCCGGGTTCGCGCAGCCAATGGCCGGCCATGAACCGCAGCACCTGGAGGTTGCTCAGGGTGCGGGGACGGGTGGAATCCTCGCCGTCATCGTAAGGTTCTGACATGACGCTTTCACAAATCTGCCGACGCGAGGCCGGGATGAAGATGGTGTCGAGTTGGGCGCCGGGGCCCGTGGGGGAGCACGGACCCCGACGCCACTGCCGCGCCCCTAGACGGGTCGGCGGGCCTCGAAGTTGAGTATCCGGCTGGAGCGCCCTGGCCGCCGCCCGGACTGGTGATCGGCGCCGACGGAGATCTCGCCGAAGCCGGCCGCAGCCAGCGCCAGTTCGAACTCCTTCAGCCCCCAGAGCCGGAAGGCCATGACCTCCAGTTCACTCTCCACCAACTTGCCGTCGCGCCAGCGCTCGTAGCGGTCGTGGGTGACCCGTCGCTGCCCGACCAGGTCGATCTCCACGGCGCGCCCCTCTATCCGCAGCAGGTCGCCCGAGGGCGTGGTCCAGGTGCGGATGTCCGGCTTCTCGTTGACCAGATAGCCGAGCGGCATCAGGTCGATCAGCAGCCGCCCGCCCGGGAGAAGGTGATCGAAGAACCGCTTCAGCACGGCCAGCGCCTCGGCGAAGTCGTCCAGCAGGGTGAAGGTCCCGACCGGCACCAGGATCGCCGCGAAGTCGTGCTCGTAGGCGAAGTCTTGGAACCGAGCCTGGCGAAGCGCGGGCGCCAGGCCGCGCACAGCGCAGTGGCGAGCGCAGGAGGCCAGCATGTCGGCCGAGCGGTCGAAGCCCTCGACCTGCAGGCCGGCCTCCAGCAGCGGGATCAGCAGGCGACCGGTGCCGACACCGGCTTCGAGGATCGGCCCCTCCGTTCCAATGAGTCGGTCCAGATAGAAGGGCACGTCCGGTAGCGAGCCGGGCGGTTTGTCGAGGTCATAGACCTCGGTGCACATCGCCCCATAGCGATTGGGAACGGGGCCGTTGTGCAAGACCGAAATAGGTTCGGCGATGGGCATGTCGTCGTCTTTCGAGACAGACGGACTCCGCACGATGCGAGGCAGAAATCCGTGGAATCGGGAGCGCCAGGGATGCGCGGTGCTTTGCGCGGTCAGGCTGGCGATGGAGGTGCAGAGCGGTCCGGAAGGCGGACCCCGCGCGACTTAGTCGCGGAACCTACCGGAGCAGGTGATCACGGCGACAAGCGGCATCTGCGGAGTATGATTGAATGCTTTCACGCTGATCACCTCCCTCGCAGATGGGTTGGCCGGAAACGACGACGCCCGGAACCTGCGCGCCCCGAGTCGACCTGTCAACCACATTGACCGGTGTTATTTGAGACGCATCGCCAAGTTGCGGTGCAGGAGTGGCCGCAGCGTGACAGGCGCGGTAAAGCCCGACGCATGACCGCCCAACTTCCCGACGCCGCCCCCAAAAACTGGGTCGATCGGCACGCCCCTGCGGCTTTGCAGCCCTGGCTGAAGCTCGGTCGCTTCGACCGGCCGGCCGGGATCTGGCTGCTCATGCTGCCGGGTTGGCAGGGCTTGGCGTTGGCCGGCGCGATAGACGGCAAACTGCCCGACCTGCTGCTGATGGCGAAGTTCCTGGTCGGGGCGGCGTTGATGCGCGCCGCGGGCTGCGCCTTCAACGACGTGGTCGACCGGGACATCGACGCCAAGGTGGCGCGCACCGCGATGCGGCCGGTGGCGTCCGGGCAGATCAGCGTCAAGCAGGCCGCCGCCTTCATCGTCGTCTGCAGCCTGATCTCGCTGGGCGTCCTGCTGACCATGCCGCCGCTGGCCATCGGCCTTGGCGCAGCGTCACTCGTCCTGGTGGCCGGCTATCCGTTCATGAAGCGGATCACCTGGTGGCCGCAGGCCTGGCTGGGCTTGACCTTCAACTGGGGGGCGCTGCTAGGCTTCGCCGCGGCCACCGGCGCGATGTCCTGGGCGGCCGTGCTGCTCTACGCGTCCGGCGTGTTCTGGACCCTCGGCTATGACACGATCTATGCCATCCAGGACCTGGAAGACGACGCGCTGATCGGAGTGAAGTCATCGACCCGCCGGCTCGGCGCCGCGGTTCAGAAAGGCGTGCTGGGGTTTTACGTGGTCTGCTTCGCCCTGGCGCTGGCGGCGGCCTGGATTGGCGGCCTCGGCCCGCTGTTCCTGCCGCCGGTCGCCCTCTACGGCATGCACCTGTCACGGCAGGCGGCGCGCACCGACATCGACAACGGACCACTGGCCTTGGCCCTGTTCAAATCCAACAGCCTGGCCGGGCTGCTGCTGTTCCTGGCGCTGGCGGCCGGGGCCTGGAAGGGCCCGATGTCGGGGTTCTGAAGGCGTCAGTCGCCTGTCATCCCGGAAAGCGCGAATGCGCTTTTCCGGGACCTATTCGCGCCGCGTCGCGGGGTTGGGCAAGGCCCAGCGACGCCTCGATGCTCAGGCGTTCATCGGTCCCGGTCTTCGGCCTGGGGGTCGAAACCGGGATGACACGATGAGGACGCTCTCAGCCGCAGGCAGCCTGGCCGGCGGCCTGGGCGAGCAGGGCTTCGGCGCGCTCGCTGGCGGCGTGCAGCTCGGCGATCGCCTCGTCGATTTCCTGGCGCTGGTGTTCGAATGCGGCAATGCGTTCGCGGTATTTGCGCAGGGCGTGAGTGTTCTGGGCGATCAATCCGTCGTCGCGATCATAGAGATCGAAGATGTCGCGAATCTCGGCGAGCGACAGCCCGACCCGCTTGCCCCGCAGGATCAGCACCAGGCGGGCGCGGTCACGGTAGGAGTAGACTCGCGCCTGGCCTTCGCGCGACGGCGAGAGCAGGCCCTGTTCTTCGTAATAGCGCAGCGCGCGCGGCGTGGTCGCGAACTCGCGGCAAAGCTGGGTGATGGTGAAGCTCGTCGCCGGACGGCGAAGCCGTTGAAGCATCTAGACCTCCCAAATGTCTCATGCGGGCGTCTGTTTCCGCGCCCGTCACCCTGCGATCCAACGCCTACCTTACGTGCGCGTCAAGCGTGACGTGGGGTCAGCCTTGCCGGCCCTCTTCCCTGCGCGGAAGGATGACGTAAACAGGGAGGACGAGGCCATGGGCGAGCTGGATTTCACCGGCCGAAACGTGCTGGTCGTCGGCGGCTCCAGCGGGATCGGCAATGGGATCGCCCACGGTTTCCGCGATCACGGCGCGCAGGTCCATGTGTGGGGCACCCGCCCTGCCGCCGCCGACTATCAAGGGGTCGAAGGCTCCGACCTCAGCGGGCTGAACTATGCAAAGGTGAACGTCGCTGAGCGCACGGAGATCGCCGCCAACCAGCCAGACTTCGAGACGCTGGACGTGCTGATCCTCTGCCAGGGGACGGTGGTCTATAAGCGGGGCGAATTCGAGCCGCCGGGTTGGGACCAAGTGATGGCGGTCAACCTCGACAGCCTGATGGCCTGCGCGATGAAATTCCACGACATGCTGGCGGCGGCGAAGGGCTCGATCATCATCGTCAGCTCTGTCTCCGGCTTCCAGGCCAATCGCGGCAATCCAGCCTACGCCGCCTCCAAGGCCGGGGCGGTCAGCCTGACCAAGACGCTCGGCCAGGCCTGGGCGGGCGACGGCATCCGGGTCAACGGGCTGGCTCCCGGATTGGTCGACACCAAGCTGACCAAGGTCACCACCGAGAATCCCGACCGGCTGCGCGGCGCGATGGCCCGCATCCCGGCAGGACGGATCGGCCTGCCCGCCGACATGGCGGGCGCGGCGCTATTCCTGGCCTCGCCGCTGGCCGCCTACGTGGTCGGCCAGACCCTGGTGGTCGACGGGGGGCTGAGCCTGTGAGCCGACTCAGCCGATCGGTGCGCGGCTCGCGGGTGCTGGTCACCGGGGCCGGATCGGGCATGGGCAAGGCGACCGCCGAGCTGTTCGCCGAGGAAGGCGCGCTGGTGGCGGTGACCGACTACGCCCTGACGCCGGCCGAGGCGGTCGCAGGCCCGCTGAGCGCCCTGGGCCTGACCGCCCGCGCCTGGAAGCTCGACGTCTCCGACGCCGCTGAGATCGCCTCGGTCGTGCCGCAGATCGCCGAGCGGCTGGGCGGGCTGGACATCGTCGTCAACAACGCCGGGATCTCGGCTTTCTCACCCATCGACAGCGAGGGCTACGAGGCGGTGTGGGACCGCTCGCTGGCCATACTGCTGAGCGCACACCAGAGGATCATCCGCGCCGCCCTGCCCTTTCTGCGTGCTTCGACGGCGCCGCGGATCGTCAACATCGCCTCGACCGAAGCCCTGGGCGCGACGGCCATGGACAGCCCCTATGCGGCGGCCAAGGCGGGGGTCACCGGCCTGACCCGGGCGCTGGCGGTGGAGCTGGGCCGCGAGGGGATCACGGTCAACTGCGTCTGCCCTGGCCCGATCGCCACTGGCATGACCGCCGCCATTCCCGATGACCAGAAGGCGGTGTTCGCCAAGCGGCGCACGGCGCTCGGCCGCTACGGCGAGCCCGACGAGGTGGCGCACGTGACCTTGAGCCTGTGTCTGCCGGCGGCGTCCTACATCACCGGCGCGGTGATCCCGGTCGACGGCGGGTTGATGGCGCGCAACGCTTGATATTCGGATCATCATGGCCGGGCCGGTCCCGCTGACGCGGCCCCCATGACAATCCTAGGGCCTAGCCTGGGTTGATTGACTCGGGACTTGTACAGCATACAAATAACGCATGAGCAGCGTGCGATCCCTGGCTGACGTCCGCGCCGTGCGCGAGCCCGGCAAGCGCATGCGCTCGCGGCTGCTGGACGCTGCGGTAGAGCTGTTCAAGGCGCAGGGACCGAGCGCGGTCTCGGTGGCCGACATCGCCGCCGCGGCCGGGGCGTTTCCCAGCCAGATCACCTATTACTTCCGCACCAAAGAGGCGCTGTTCGTCGAGGCCGCCTGCCGCGAGGTGCTCTATGTCGCGCGCCAGGCTGAGGAGGCGGCCGGCAAGGCCCGCACCGGGCGCGACTACAACCGTCGCCTGGTCGAGACGGTGATCGGATCTCCGGGCCTGGCGCTGTTCGTCGAAGCGCTGTCCCTCACCCGCCGCCGCCAGGACCTGGCGCCGCTAATCGAGCGGACCTTCGAGCGCCTGCATGCGCAGGGCGACCGAGCCTATGCCGAGACCCGGACCGCCCATGGCTGGAACGGCAGCGACGACACCGCAACCACCGCCCGGCGGTTCTGGACACTGGCTTTGGGCGTCGCCCTGCGCGAGGGGGCGACCGGCGCCAGCGGCGAGGAAGAGGTCGCCGAGATGCTGGCGCTGATGCAGCACGGAAGGATCGCCTGATGGCCGCGGCCGCCCGCCTGGACCCCAAGGACTTCTTCACGGCCGACGAATGGGCGCCGATCTCGGCGCGGTCGTGGTGGCGCGGACCGGCGATGATCGCCCACGCCTGGGCGCTGATCATCGCGGCCGGAGCGATGGTGGTGGTCTGGCCTCTGACCCTGCCGCTGGCGGTGATGATCGTCGGCGCCCGCCAGTTGGGTCTGGCGATCCTGATGCACGACGCCGCGCACGGGGCGCTGCACAAGAACCTCAAGGTCAACGACTTCATCGGCGAGTGGCTGACGCCCGGCGGCCTGCACCGCTATCGCCCCTATCACCTGACCCACCATCGGTTCGCCCAGCAGGGCGAGGATCCGGACCTGGTGCTGTCGGCGCCGTTCCCGATCACCCAGCTCTCCCTGAAGCGGAAGATCATCCGCGACCTGACCGGCCAGACCTTTTTCAAGCAGAGGTTCGGCGGCTTCGTCACGCGTCTGAAGGCCCGCAAGCCCGGCGAGTCGCTCGTCCCGATCATCGCGCAGGAGATCAAGGCCAAGCGCCGCTGGCTGGCCTTCGGCGCGATCGTCACCGCGGTCGGCGCGCCGTTCGGGCTGTGGTGGATCTGGCCGGTTCTATGGGTGCTGCCGCAGGCCACCTGGCTGCCGCTGGTGACCCGGCTGCGGAACATCGCCGAGCACGCCTGCATCGACGTCAATGAGCCCGATCCCAAGCGCCAGGCCCGGACCACCAAGGCCAGCTTCGTCGAGCGGCTGCTGATCGCGCCCTACTACGTGAACTATCACTGCGAGCATCACATGTTCATGCATGTGCCCTGCTACAACCTGCCTCGCGCCCACCGGCTGCTGACCAGCAAGGGCGAAGCCGACAGCATGCTGATCGAGCCCGGCGGCTATCTGAAGGTGCTGAAGCTGGCCTCGTCCAAGGGTCAGGCGAAAGCCTAGCCGATCGTGCGGTTGCGCATCGAGCGGACCTTGAAGCCCAGGAACAGCAGGGCGATCCCGAACACCACGCCGTAGACGCCCAGCCACCAGGTCAGCACCACCGCGCCCAGCATCGGGGCCAGCAGCAGGACGATCCCGAAGCCGATCGAGATCACCGCCGAGAGCGCCAGCCAGCCGCGTGCGGCGACCGGCTCGCGGCGGAACGCGGCGACCAGCTTCACCAGGCCGGCGACCAGCGACCAGATCGCCACGATCAGCACGAAGGTGACCATGCCCAGGTGGGGCATGAAGAACAGGACCAGGCTGGCGATGATGTCGACCACACCTTCCAGGGCCAGCAGGCCCCAGGCGTGGCGCTGACGCATGGCGCGGAAGGCGCTGGCGATGGCCAGGAAGCCGTCGGCCATCAGATAGATCGAGAACACGAACACGAGAGAGAGCGCGGCGGCCACCGGCATGAAGATCGCCAGCAGGCCGAACAGGATGGCGACCACGCCGCGGCCGACGATGGCCTGCCAGACGATCCCGGCGAAGCGCGCCGAGAACAGAGGGTTGGGAGCTCTCAATCCTTGGTCGGTGGTCATGGCGCAATCCCGTTTCAGTGGAAAAGCCGCGCGGGACGCTGAAGGTTCCTCAGGCAGAATCCCGACCCGCCCGGCGGTCGGCGTGGTAGGGGGCGGCCATGATCAGTCCCACCGACGAGGGCCGCCGCGCCTTCATCATCGAGAACACCCGCCTGCAGGCGCCGCCGCATACGCCCGAGCTTTCCCTGCACCTCGCCGACGAGATCACGCCGATCTGGCGGCTGACCGAGGAAGCGCTGGCTGAGATCGGCCTGCCGCCGCCGTTCTGGGCGTTCGCCTGGGCGGGCGGCCAGGCGCTTGCGCGCTATATCCTGGACCACCCCGAAGAGGTCGCCGGCAAGCGGGTGATCGACTTCGCCTCCGGCTCAGGCATCGTCGGCATCGCGGCGATGAGGGCCGGCGCTGGTCATGTGACGGCCGCCGACATCGACCCGTTCTGCGGCGCCGCCCTGGCGGTCAACGCCGCGGCCAACGGCGTGCGAGTGGACTTCACCGACCAGGACCTGCTGGACGCGCCGCCGCCGGACGCCGACCTCATCCTGGCTGGCGACATCTGTTACGAGAAGCCGCTGGCCACCCGGGTGATGGACTGGCTGGCCGCCGCGCACGTGCGCGGGACGCGGGTGCTGATCGGCGATCCGGGCCGCAGCTACTTCCCCCGTGTGGGCCTGGAGCGACTGGCCGAGTACGAGGTGCAGACCACCCGGGAGCTGGAAGACCGCGAGGTCAAGAAGACCGCCGTCTGGACTCTACCGGCCTGAGCCTCTAGATCGGAACAAACTGAGAACTATCTGCGGAGGCCGAAATGCGCGAAGACGGCAAGATCGACTATGTGGAGCTGCCCGGCGGCGATCTGATCGCCACCAAGCGCTTCTACCAGGCCGCATTCGGCTGGAGCTTCACCGACTACGGACCGAGCTATGCGGCGTTCGAGGAAGGCCTCGACGGAGGGTTCGACGCCGACGCGGCGGCTCAGAGCAGCCAGCCGCTGGTGGTGCTCTACGCCCACGACCTGGAGGCCATGGCCGCCAAGGTGCAGGCGTCCGGCGGGGCGATCCTCAAACCGATCTACAGCTTCCCCGGCGGTCGGCGGTTCCACTTCCGTGATCCGTCGGGCAACGAGATGGCGGTCTGGTCGGAGACCTGAGGCCGTCGCCGAACCGTCACGACCCGCCGCTATCGTCCGCAGCCGGATGAAGCGTTTGGGGGCGGGGCGATGGGCAAGAGCTGCGGCGAATGCGGCATGTGCTGCAAGCTGCTGGCCATCCAGGCGCTGGACAAGCGCGCCGGCGATTGGTGCGGGCACTTCAGGCGAGCGGCCGGGTGCGGGATCTATGAGGATCGCCCGCCGGCCTGCCGCGGCTTCATCTGCCTGTGGTTGGATTCCGAAAAGCTGGACGAGGCCTGGCGGCCCGACCGCGCCAAGTTCCTGATGTACACGGAGAAGAACGGCCAGCGGCTCAACGTGATCGTCGATCCGGCCCAGCCCGGCGCCTGGAAGCGCGAGCCCTATTACCGGCGGATCAAGGCGATGTCGGAGCTAGCCCTAGACGGCCGGGAGCTGGTGGTCTGCATCGGCGACCGGCGGATCGTAGTGTTCCCGCACGAGGACGTCGATCTTGGCCTGGTGAACCCCGAGCACAAGCTGGTCAGCGGCTATGCCGAACGCGACGGGGTGATGGTCCCCTACGCGATGATCCTCAGCGACGTCGACTAGCCCAGCTGGGCGATCGTGCTCGGATCGCAGTTGGCGGCCAGTATCGAACCGGCGTCGGCCCCCGCCATCGGCGAGATGTCGTCCGGCTCGGACGGCATGGCCATGGCGTAGCAGGCCTGGGACGGGCTGCTCATGGCGTGCAGTAGTCCGGCGACGTCCTGCTCCAGGATCCAGGTTTCAGCGGCGAGGTCGTCGGCCGAGGTTTGGCCGCCTGGGTGGCTCAGCACCAGCGCGGCGGCCAGCACAAGCGGGATCCCGATGGTTTCGATGGTACGCATGTCTATCCCCTGAAGGGGCTCTATAGCGCGCCATGCTGCAGCGCAGCAACCGGGCAAGCCTAACGCGGCGGCGAAATTGCACAGCCTGGTCGTAGATCGAGGGCGCAGGGAGCATTCTTGCCCCTATAGTGCAGCCGCAGAGACCAATTTTCCGGAGCTTTCATGCGTCGCCGCTCTTTCCTGGCCGCCCTGCCCGCGTCCGCCTTCGCCACCGCCGCCCTGGCCCAGAGCCGCGCCGCCAACCCCAACCGCGATCGCCCGGACGTGCATGGCGGCGACCGCATCGACGGCGCGACCTTCGCCTCGCGCAGCGCCGCCTGGGGGCTGCACGGGGCGGCGGCGACCGCCCATCCGCTGGCCAGCCTGGCGGCGATCGACGCCCTGCGGCTGGGCGGCTCGGCGGTGGACGCGGCGATCGCCGCCAATGCGGTGCTCGGCCTGGTCGAGCCGATCGCCTGCGGGGTCGGCGGCGACTGCTTCGTGATGCTGTGGGACCCGAAGACCCGCAAGGTCGAGGGCCTGAACGGCTCGGGCCGCAGCCCCAAGGGCCTGTCGCTGGAAACGGTGCGCGGCCGCGCCAAGAACGGCCTGATCCCGTCGTACGGCGCGGTGTCGGTCAGCGTGCCGGGCGCGGTCGACGCCTGGTGGACGCTGCACCAGCGCTACGGGAAGCTGCCGTGGAAGGACCTGTTCGCCCCCGCCATCGCCCACGCCGAGGAGGGCCACGCGGTCTCGCAGAACGTCGCCTTCTATCTCGACCGCTCGCTGAAGAACTTCACCCGTCCCACAGCGGGCATCGAAGAGGTGGAGAACTTCAGGAAAGTTTGGGCCGCGGGCGGCGCGGCGCCGAAGGAAGGCGAGATCTTCAAGAACCCGGCGCTGGGCCGGACCTACCGGCTGATCGCCCAGCACGGCCGCGAGGGCTTCTATGGCGGCGAGGTCGCCGCCACCATCGAAGCCTACTTCAAGCGGATCGGCGGCTGGATGACCAAGGCCGACCTGGCCGACCACCACTCGCGCTGGGATCCGCCGCACAAGGTCAACTACCGCGGGGTCGATGTCTGGGGTCTGTCGCCCAACAGCCAGGGCCTGGCGACCTTGCAGATGCTGAACATCATGGAGACCTTCGACTTCAAGGCGATGGGCTTCCAGTCGGCCGCGGCGATCCACCATGCGGTCGAGGCCAAGCGCTTGGCCTTCGAGGACCGCGCCAAGTACTACGCCGACCCGGACTTCTTCAAAGTCCCGACCGAGTGGCTGCTCTCCAAGGATTATGCGCGCGAGCGGGCCAAGCTGATCTCGCCCGGCAAGATCGCCACCGGCCTGTTCCCTGGCCAGGCGCCGAGCCGCGGCGACACCACCTATTTCACCACCGCCGACAAGGACGGGATGATGGTTTCGATCATCCAGTCGAACTATCGCGGCATGGGCTCGGGCCTGTCGCCGGACGGGCTGGGCTTCATGTTCCAGAACCGCGGCGAGTTGTTCGCGCTGACCGACGGCCACGCCAACATCTATGCGCCGGGCAAGCGGCCGTTCCAGACGATCATCCCGGGCTTTGCGACCAAGGGGAACGATCCCTGGCTGTCGTTCGGGGTGATGGGCGGCGACATGCAGCCCCAGGGCCAGGCGCAGATCATCTCCAACATGGTCGACTTCGGCCTCGGCGTGCAGGAGGCCGGCGACAGCCCGCGCTGGCACCATGGCGGCTCGCCCGAGCCGACCGGCGAGGCGGGCGACGGAACCGGGGAGTTGAACCTGGAGAGCGGCGTGCCGGAGGCGACTCGCGCTGCTTTGGCCGCGCTCGGCTGGAAGATGGCGGCCGATCCCGGCGGCTATGGCGGCTATCAGGCCATCGAGCGCTGGCCGGGCCGCTACGCCGCGGCCACCGAGATGCGCAAGGACGGCGTCGCCCTGGCCTACTGATGAGCGGCCCGACCTTCTTCGAAACCCCCGCCGAATTCCGCGCCTGGCTGCAGGCGCACCACGACAGCGCGACAGAACTGTCGGTGGGGTTTCGCAAGAAGGGGACGGGGCTGGCCTCGATCACCTGGCCTGAATCTGTCGACCAGGCGCTGTGCTTCGGCTGGATCGACGGGGTGCGCCACTCGATCGACGCCGAGAGCTACCGCATTCGTTTCACGCCCCGAAGGCGGGGCGGCATCTGGAGCCAAGTGAACATCAAGCGGATCGCCGAGCTTCAGGCGCAGGGCCTGGTCCATCCGGCCGGCCTAGCGGCATTCGAGGCGGGCAAGGCCCGCACGCTGCAATACTCCCATGAACGTGGCGAGCAGGCGTTCGCTGACGCGGAGGTGGCGCAGTTCCAGGCGAACGGGAAGGCCTGGGCCAACTTCCAGGCGTTCGCGCCTTCCTATCGCAAGGTTGCGATCCACCGCGTGGTCAGCGCCATGGGCGCGGCGACCCGCGCCAAGCGCATGGCGATCCTAATTGACGCCTGCGCCGATGGGGTGAAGCTGTCGTCTCCGACCAAGAGGGACGTCCCATGACCCCCGACGAAATGCGCGAGATCGTCCTCGCCTTTCCCGGCGCGGAGGAAGGCGTCTCCTACGGCCAGCCCTCGTTCAAGGTGAACGGCAAGTTCTTCACCCGACTGCGGCGCGAGGACCAGAGCATGGTCCTGCTGGAGGTCAGCCACGACGAGCGCGAGATGCTGATGGAGGCCGAGCCCGCCACCTTCCACGTCACACCGCACTACAAGGACTATCCCAGCGTGCTGGCGCGGATCGACACCCTGCACCCGGGATCGCTGCACAACTTCCTGGACCGGCGCTGGCGCAAGATCGCCCCGAAGAAGCTGGTCAAGGAAGTCGATGCGGCCCGCGGCTGAGACTGCCCCGCGCAGATTTTCTTGGAACAGAGATGGCGCCAGATCGCTCCCAAGGCGATGATCAAGGCGTTCGACGCGGCGCGAGCCTGAAGAACCTAGACCCCCGGCAGGAGATTCCCATGGCGCAGCCCAAGCCCCTCGAACGCTTCGAGTTCGAAGAAACCGACGAAGGCTATCTACTGACGGTAGCCGCGGCCGGCGGCGAGTCCCTGGCCCTGGACGTCACGCCCGACCAGATGGACGCGATCATCGACGCCCTGAACGAGGTCCTGGGCGCCGACGAAGATGACGACGACGAGTAGGCGCTAGTGCGCGACCAGACCTGTCTGCTGAGCCGCTTGTGCACGCGTCTCGCGGAAGCAGTCGGAACGGGCGACTGACATCCTGACCATCCGCACGCTGCCGCGGGGCGCGCCGCAAACTTCCAGTGCGGCCGCGTCGAGCCGCCGCTCGAGGCGCCGGACATCGGCCGGATCACTGAGATCGAGGCCGCCGACCCTGACGACGGTCGAGCCAAAGCCGAACGGCGCGGCGCTGGCGGCGCCCGCCGCAAGGGCGAACGCAGTCGAAACTGCGATTATTTTGAGCATGGCGTTTTCCCTACTGTCGAAAATTGTCGCAGCCGGGAGGCTCTGCGGCCTCGTCGCGCCACAACGCTTGACAGATATGGGCTTTGCGCCACCCGCGCCAACCCAAAAGGGCGTGATCTAGAACTCGTCTTCCATGGCCGAGCGAAACTGCTCGAAGATCTCGGCGGCGCGTTCGTTGCTGGGCTGTTCAGGCTCAGGTTCGGGCCGGGGCGCTGCGCCGCCGACCAGCCGCCCTGCGACCCCGCCGTTCTGGACCAGCAGCACTTCCTCGCCCTCCTGCAGGCCGGTGAGCAGCTGGGCGAGCTTGGGCGGGAGGTCGTCGAGATCGATGCGCTTCATGACGAGCGGGATTCTACCGGCCGCCCGCAGGTGACACCAGCCCGGCTGCGCCTTAGACCAACCTCAAGACGAATGGAGATCGCATGGCCTACCGGTCGCTGAGAGATTTCATCGCCAAGCTGGAAGCTGCGGGCGAGCTGGTTCGGGTGACCGAGGCGGTGTCGACCGTGCTGGAGATGACAGAGATCCAGCGCCGGCTGCTGGCGACCGGCGGTCCGGCGGTGCTGTTCGAGAACGTGATCCGCGCCGACGGCGAGCGCTCGACCATGCCCTGTCTGGTCAACCTGTTCGGAACCGTGAAGCGGGTGGCCATGGGCGTCACCCTGGAAGGCCAGGAGCGCACCACCGCCGGTGAACTGCGCGAGGTCGGCGAACTGCTGGCGTTCCTGCGCAGCCCCGAGCCGCCCCGCGGCCTGAAGGACGCCTTCGAGATGCTGCCGCTGGCCAAGACGGTGATGTCGATGCGGCCGGCCACCGTGAAGAAGGCGCCGGTCCAGGACGTCGTGCTGACCGGCGACCAGATCGACCTGACCACGTTGCCGATCCAGACCTGCTGGCCGGGCGAGCCGGCGCCGCTGATCACCTGGCCGCTGGTGGTGACCAAGGGCCCGTCCGAGGAGCGCGAGGACGACTACAATCTCGGCATCTACCGCATGCAGGTGCTGGGCAAGGACCGCACGATCATGCGCTGGCTGGCCCATCGCGGCGGCGCCATGCACCACCGCCGCTGGAAGGCGGCCGGCAAGCCCGAAGCCCTGCCCGCCGCGGTCGTGATCGGCGCCGATCCCGGCACCATCCTGGCGGCGGTGACGCCGGTGCCCGAGACCCTGTCGGAATACCAGTTCGCCGGGCTGATGCGCGGCGCCAAGGTCGACCTGGTCCCGGCCAAGACCGTGCCGCTGCTGGTCCCGGCCCAGGCCGAGATCGTCATCGAAGGCCACGTAATGCTGGACGAGTACGCCGACGAGGGCCCGTACGGCGACCACACCGGCTACTACAACTCGGTCGAGCAGTTCCCGGTGTTCAAGGTCAGCGCCATCACCATGCGCAAGGACCCGATCTATCTGACCACCTTTACCGGCCGGCCGCCGGACGAGCCGAGCGTACTCGGCGAGGCCCTGAACGAGGTGTTCATCCCTCTGCTCCGCCAGCAGTTTCCGGAGATCGTCGACTTCTGGCTGCCGCCAGAGGGCTGCTCCTACCGGATCGCCGTGGTCTCGATGAAGAAGGCCTACCCCGGCCACGCCAAGCGCGTGATGATGGGCGTCTGGAGCTATTTGCGGCAGTTCATGTACACCAAGTGGGTGATCGTCGTGGACGACGACATCAACGCCCGCGACTGGAAGGACGTCATGTGGGCGCTGTCGACCCGCATGGACCCGGCCCGCGACATCACTCTCGTCGAGGGCACCCCGATCGATTATCTCGACTTCGCCTCGCCCGAGAGCGGACTGGGGTCGAAGATCGGCCTGGACGCCACCAACAAGTGGCCGCCCGAGACCAAACGCGAATGGGGCGAGAAGCTGGGCATGGACCAGGCGACTGTCGACGCGGTTACGGAGAAGTGGGCGCGGCTGGGGCTGCCGGGCGGCGGGGAGCCGGTCTGAGTACGCCGAACTCCCAATCCGCGCCCTTGCCCTTTTGAGGAAACCGCCCCCAACTGTCAGGCTTCGCGGGGGCGAGTGAGGGACCATCCATGGAAGCGGCAACTTCGGGCCACGCAGCGGCGCTGTGGGTCGGCCTGCACCTGTTGCTCTTGCTGGTCCTGTCGCTGCTGGTCGTACGCCAGCGCCAGCGGCACAAGGTGACTCTGGGCGACGGCGGAGTTCCTGAGCTCGCCCAGGCGATCCGCGCGTTCGGCAACGCCACCGAATACGTGCCCGCCGCCCTGATCGGCATCGCGGTGCTGGCCCTGGTCGACGCCCCGCCGCTGGCGATCCACCTGACCGGCCTGATGCTGTTCGCCGGCCGTTGCCTGCACGGCTTCGGCCTGTCGCGGAGCGGCGGGGCCTCGTTCGCCCGATCGATCGGCGTCACCCTGACCTGGCTGGCCTATGTGTTCGCCAGCGTGGCGCTGCTGTTCTACGCGATCGCCTAGCCGCGCGCCCGTCGGGCCCTTCCGCGCTTGCGGCGGCCTGCGCATCTGGCCATATGGCCAGGATGGAAGAGAGCCTGCTTGCCGATGTCGTCGCCGCCGCCCTGAAGGCCGGCGCGGATTCCGCCGAAGCCGTGGGCGCGCAGCGCGCAGCGCTCGGCATCAATGTCCGCCTGGGCGAACTGGAGGAGGTCGAGCGCGAAGAGAGCCGCGACCTCGGCCTGCGGGTCTTCATCGGCCAACGCCAGGCCACCGTCTCCGGATCTGACATCTCACCCGAGGCCCGCGCCAAGCTGATCGAGCGGGCTGTGGCCATGGCCAAGCTGGCGCCGGAGGATCCCTATGCCGGCCTGGCGCCGAAGGATCGGCTGGCCAAGGGGCCGTTCGCCGACTTCGAGCTCTACGACCCGCAGGAGCCTTCCCCTGAATCGCTGGAGGAAGTGGCGCGCGCCGCTGAAGAGGCCGCCCGCGCCAATCCGAAGGTGACGAATTCCGAGGGCGGCTCGGCGTCGGCCTCCTCGTCCACCTGGCGGCTGGTGACCTCCAGCGGCTTCTCCGGAATCTACAAGGCCTCGGCGTTCTCGATCACCGCCTCGGTCGTGGCCGGCGACGGCGAGACCATGGAGAGCGGCTATGATGGCCGCTCCACCCGCTGGCGCGGCGACCTTCCGAGCCCGCAGTCAATCGGCGAGGAAGCAGGCCGCCGGGCCGCCCAGCGCCTCGGAGCGCGCAAGATCGATTCGACCACGGCGCCGGTGATCTTCGAGAACCGGGTGGCGATGTCGCTGATCGGCCCGCTGATCGGCGCGATCTCCGGCCCCTCGATCGCCCGCGGCACCTCGTTCCTGAAGGACAAGCTGAACGCGCAGATCTTCGCCAAGGGCGTGAACATCGTCGACGATCCGCACAAGGTTCGCGGGCTCGGCTCCTCGCCGTTCGACGACGAAGGGGTCGAGAACCGCCGCTGGTCGCTGATCGACGACGGGGTGCTGACCACCTGGCTGATGAATTCGTCGTCGGCCCGCCAGCTTGGGCTGCAGACCACCGGTCACGCCTCACGCGGGCTGGCCGGGGCGCCGGGTGTATCGACCACCAACCTCACCCTCGAGCCCGGACTGGCGAGCCAGGCTGAACTTATCGCGCAGGCCGGCAAGGGCCTGCTGATCACCTCAATGTTCGGCCCCTCGCTGAACGGCAACACCGGCGACTGGTCGGTGGGCTGTTCGGGTTTCTGGTTCGAGAACGGCGAGCTGGCCTATCCGGTCACGGAAATCACCGTGGCCGGCAACCTGATCGACATCTACGGCCGGCTGATCCCGGGCTCCGACCTGGAGATCAGGGGATCGGCGAACTCGCCGTCGCTGCTGGTCGACGGCCTGGCCATCGCCGGGCGTTGATGACCGATCCCGCCCAGGACCTGGCGCTGATCACCGAGGCCGCGCTGGCGGCCGGCGCCCTGGCCTTGGCGTTGCGCACCGCCGGACTGGAGACCGCCTACAAGGAAGGCGACTCGCCGGTGACCAACGCCGACCTGGCGACCGACGCCCAGATCAAGCAGACCCTGACCACCGCACGGCCGGACTATGGCTGGCTGTCTGAGGAGACCGCCGACGACCCGGCCCGCCGCGAACGTCGGCGACTGTTCGTGGTCGATCCGATCGACGGCACCCGCGCCTTCATCAAGAACCGGCCATGGTGGGCGGTGTCAGTAGCGGTGGTCGAGGACGACCGCCCTATCGCCGGCGTAGTGTTCGCTCCTGATCTCGGCGAGACCTTCGCCGCCCTGGCCGGAGGGGGCGCGACCCTGAACGGCGTGCCGATCCGGGCCTCCGAACAGGATGTGGTGGAGGGCTGCGGCATGGTCGGCGACGCGCGGATGTTCGCCCATCCGGCCTGGCCGACGCCTTGGCCGGAAATGCGGATCGAGGCCCGCAACTCCACCGCCTACCGCCTGTGCACGATCGCGGCCGGGGCGTTCGACGCGACCCTGGCCCTGGTCCAGAAGTTCGATTGGGACCTGGCGGCCGCCGACCTGATCGCGCGCGAGGCCGGCGCCTTCGTCGGCGACCATCATGGCCGCCCGTTCGCCTATAACGGCCTCAAACCCGCGCAACCGAGCCTAGTTTGCGCGGCGCCGCGTCTGGCCCCATTGATCCTAGAGCGTGTCCGGCATATCGACCTACCCAACTGACCAAATTGGGAAACACCATGCCCGAAAAGCAGCTTCTGCACCTCGTCATCGGCGGCGAACTGGAGGATCTGGAGCATAATACGTTCCGGGACCTGACCAAGATCGACCTCGTCGGCGCATACGCCAGCCACGGCGAAGCGATGGCCGCCTGGCGCCGCAAGGCCCAGGAAACCGTCGACAACGCGCTGATGCGTTATTTCATCATCCACGCCCACAAGCTGCTCGATCCCGAGAACGACCCCGAGCACGACTAGAGGCCCGGCGGCCGCCTATTCGCGCTTGAGGATACCCTCGGTGAGCAGGCGGCCCCACATTTGGGCCCGGAAGTCGGCCTTGATGGCCGCTTCGTCGTAGGCTGGGCTGTCCACCCACTCCAGGAAGGTCTGGCCCTTGGGTTCGCCCTCGGCCAGGTAGCGTTCGAAGGTGTAGTCCAGCACCCCGGTCTTGCCCTGCTTCACATGCAGGTAGCGGATGTGCAGCTGCTCAAGGGCCTCGCGGATCGGCAGGCCCTTGCGGAAGTGCATGTAGAACACGCTCATGATGCCCGCCCGGTCCGCGCCGGACTTGCAGTGCATCAGGGCCGGGTACTCGATGGTCTCGAACAGCTCCTTGGCGCCGTGCACGCGGGCTCGACTGGGGACCTCGCGCGAGGTGATGGTGAAGTCGACCATCTTCAGACCGAGCCGCTCGCAGGCGTCCTTCTCCAGCGCATGGAAGCTGGCGTCGAACCCGCCGCGCAGATTGATGACGGTCTTGATGCCGCGCTTCTTCCACTCGGCCAGCTGATGGGGCCAGGGTTGGTTGGTGCGCACCAGCTCGTCGCTGATCCAGTGGGCGTTGGAGAAGCCCAGGCGCAGATAGGCATGATCCTTCCAGAGATAATCCAGATAGGTCGAGGTGCGCCCCTTGGGCGTGGAGAGGTCGAATTCGGCCAAGCGGGCTTCCTGCATTTGGCGCCCTAGACCCCGACCGATTCAGACGACCCGTCTGAATCGGAAAGAAGGGGTCTAGATTCAAAAGTTTAGAGCACGTCCTAGCGGCGGAACCGGGTCCACTTCCGCCTGACGCGCTCTAGATAATGGTTTCGCCGCGTCGGCGGAAGCAGGGGTGCGGCGCCGCGTCCTAGGCCGGCCCCCTCAGCTGCGGCTTCAGCACCGCGGTGAAGCCGTCGACCTTGCCGGTGCTCGGCATCAGAGCGCAGGTGAAGGTGAAGTCGCGCCAGCCCGAGCCGGAACGCACCGTGCCGACGCCGGTCAGGCTGCGGATACTGACCAGGGTGAGGGTCGTCGGATCGTCTGTGCCGAGGAATACGCGGTCGGCGTCGGGCACCTGTTTCTTCAGCGCCGGCAGCGCCGCAGGGCGGCAGATCACCTCGGCGACCTTCTTGGCGTTGCTCCAGCCCGCGGCGAGGTTGCGCTCCTCGGGGGTCTTCAGAGCGGCGATGGCCTTGGCGATAGCGGCGTTCTGCGCCTTCGAGAGGCCCGGTTCAGCGACTGGCGTCTGGGCCAGGGCCGCGATCAGGATCAGGGGGACAATCGGCATCCTTCTTCTCCCTCAGGCCGCTACGCCGCAGATTTGCATTCCGCACTCCGTTTCGCACACGGCAACACCATATGCCGGCTTTGCGCCGGGCCAAGACGCCTTCTTGACTTCGACGCCCCGACAGCCGACCCCAGGACCAATGAGCGAGCCCGCCGCCGAACTTTCGACCCGCGCCGTCATCGGCCGCATCGCGCGCACCTACATGGCCCCCCGGTGGAAGGGCTGGACGGTGGCGATGATCGCGGCGATCGCGGTCGCCTACCTGAGCGCCAGTCTGATCCAAATCCTGGAGCCGGCGATCAACGACCTGCTGGTCAACCACAAGCCCGGCACGTTGCTGGCCGTGCCGCTGACCATCGCCGGCCTAGCCATCGCACGGGGCCTCGCCCAGGTGATCCAGGCCAGCCAGGTCAACCGCATCGGCAACGAAGTGGTCGGCCAGGTGCAGGTGCAGCTGTTCGGCAAGCTGGTGCGGGCCGACCTGGCGCGGCTGCGCGCCGGCCACACCGGCTCCTTCGTCTCTTCGGTTCTCTACGACGCCGGCCTGATCCGCGAGGCGGCGACCGCCGGTGTGATCAACTACACCCAGCACCTGCTGACCGTGATCGGCGCGATCGTGGTGATGATGGGCAACGATGCGGCGCTGTCCATGGTGCTGGTCGTCGCCGCCCCGCTGTCGGCCTGGGTCATGCGGCGGTTCTCCAAGCGCACCGTGAAGGCCACCAAGGGGGCCATGGCCGAGACCTCCGCCCTCTCCACCGCGATCATGGAGAGCCTGGACGGCGTGCGGGTGGTGAAGATCGAGAACCGCGAAGCCTACGAAGAAGAGCGCGTGGCAGAGGTCATCAAGCGGCGGCAGAAGCACCTGGTGAAGGGCGCCAACGCCCGTGCCCGGGCCGCGCCGGCGACCGAGACCCTGATGACCCTGATCACCGCCGGGGTCATCGCCTACGCCGGCTGGCGCTCACAGACCGGCGGCATGAACGTCGGCGCGTTCGTCGCCTTCATCGGCGCGCTCGGCCTGGCTTCGCAGTCCTTGCGCCAGTTGGCCAACCTGCAGACGGTGATGGCCGAGGGTTTCTCGGCGGCGCGCCGCCTGTTCGCCTCACTGGACGTCGAACCGGAGGTGCGTGAACAGCCTGGCGCCCAGCCGCTGAAGATCGGCGAGGCCACGATCCGCTTCGAGGACGTCGGATTCAGCTACAGCGCCGAGCACCGGCCGGCGCTGCAGGGCGTCGATTTCGAGGTCCATCGCGGCGAGACCGTCGCCCTCGTCGGCCCGTCGGGCGGCGGCAAGACCACGATCCTCAACCTGATCCCGCGCTTCTACGACGCCACCAGCGGCCGGGTGACCATCGACGGAACCGACGTCCGCGACGTGACCCTGGCCTCGCTGCGCGATCACGTGGCCCTGGTCACGCAGGAGCCGTTTCTGTTCGACGACACGATCAGGGCCAACATCGCCTACGCCCGGCCGGACGCCTCCGAAGAGCAGATCGTCGAAGCCGCAAAGGCCGCGGCCGCGCATGAGTTCATCGGCACGCTGCCCCACGGCTACGAAACCCTGGTGGGTGAGGCCGGCGCGCGACTGTCGGGCGGCCAGCGGCAACGCATCGCCATTGCCCGTGCCTTCCTGAAGGATGCCCCGATCCTGCTGCTGGACGAGGCGACCAGCGCGCTCGACACCGAGAGCGAGGCCCAGGTCCAGGCGGCGCTCGCGCGGCTGATGGCCGGGCGCTCGACCATCCTGATCGCCCACCGGCTCTCCACCGTGCGCGGCGCCGACCGGATCTATGTCATCGAGAAGGGCAAGGTGGTGGAGCGCGGCGACCACGACAGCCTGATCAAGAAGCGCGGCCTCTACGCCCGCCTGGCCAAGAGCCAGGATCTGGACGCGGAGCCTGCCCATTGAAGAACCTGCTGCGTAACCCCGGGGTGCAGGCTTTCCTGGGCTGGGCGCTGTGGCTGCATCTGGCGATCACCCGGCGCACCCGGCGCTGGACCCACGACAATGTCCAGTGCGTCGCGCCGGCTCTGGAGAACGGCAGGCCGGCCATCGGCCTCTTCTGGCATGGCAAGATCCCACTCTCCCTCGGTCTGGCCGAGATCTGGTGGAAGCGCGACGAGGTGCGTTGCATGGTCTCGCCCTCGGCCGACGGCGAGTTCGTGGCCAAGGCCCTGTCACGCGCACGGTTTCCGTCCATCCGCACCTCCTCGGCCAAGAAAGGCGACGCCGCCAAGGCGCGCGCCGCCGTCGCCGCCATCCGCGAGGCGATCAACTGGGTCAATGGAGGCGGCGTGCTGATCGTCACGCCCGACGGCCCGCGCGGCCCGAATGAAGTGATCGCGCCCGGCGCGCTGCAGATCGCCAGAAAGACCGGGGCTCCGATCTACCTGATGGGCGTGGCTGTCTCGCCCGGCGTCGTGCTCGACACTTGGGACAAGGTGACCCTCGCCTGGCCGTTCGGACGCGGCGCCACCGCCTGGGACGGCCCGTTCTACGTCCCCGCTGACTCCGACGAGGCGGCGATCGCCGCCCTGATCGCGGATCTGTCCGCCAAACTGACAGCCACCACCGCTCGCGCCGAAGCCCTGGTCGCCCGGCGTTGATCCGGTCGCCGCGGGGTGACACATAGGGGCATGGCTCACGAGCACCACGAGCACAGTCACGACGACCATGATCATGACCACCATGATCATGGACATGGCGCGCACGCCCATGGCCATGCGCACGGGCATTCGCACGGCCACTCGCATGGGCCGGGCGGCCACAGCCATGCGCCCAAGGACTTCGGCCGCGCCTTCGCGATCGGCGTCGGCCTGAACTTCGCCTTCGTGCTGGCCGAGGCCGGGGTCGGACTGTGGTCGGGCTCGCTGGCGCTGCTGGCCGACGCCGGCCACAATCTCTCGGACGTGCTCAGCCTGCTGCTGGCCTGGGGCGCGACCATCCTCGCCAAGTCGACGCCGACCGCGCGCCGGACCTATGGCCTGCGCAAAGCCACCATCCTGGCCTCGCTGGCCAACGCCGTAATGCTGCTGGTGGCGGTGGGAGTGATCGTTTCCGAGGCGCTGCATCGGTTCGCGGAGCCGGCCCCGATCGCCACCTGGCCGGTGATGATCGTCGCGGCCATCGGCGTCGCCATCAACACCGCCACCGCCCTGATGTTCATGAAGGGGCACGAGGACCTGAACGTGCGCGGCGCCTTCCTGCACATGGCTGCGGACGCCGCCGTGTCGCTCGCCGTAGTCATCGGCGCCGGGCTGATCGCCCTGACCGCGTTCGATTGGATCGATCCCGCGCTCAGCCTGCTGATCGCCGCGGTGATCGTGTTCGGAACCTGGGGCCTGCTGCGCGAGTCCGTGGACCTGGCGCTCGACGCCGCCCCGCGCGGTATGGACGTCGGCGCGGTGCGCGCCTGGCTGCTGGCCCGGCCCGGCGTGACCGAGGTTCACGATCTCCACATCTGGGCGATGAGCACGACCGAGACCGCACTGACCGCCCATGTCACCCGGCCGGACAACTTCGAGGGCGACGCCTTTCTGCACGACACCTGCGAGGGCCTGGCGAGCACGTTCGGGATCGGGCACTCCACTCTGCAGGTGGAGGTCGGCCATTCGGCGTCCTGCCGGCTCGCTCGTGTCCACGCGATCTGAGTAGAGCGCCTTGCGCCCGCTTTCCCTTGGCCTCTACGCCCTCGCCACGGGCCTGGTCGAACCGCTGGTGCCGGTGCTGCTGCGCCAGCGCGCCGCCGCCGGCAAGGAAGACCCCCAGCGGGTCGGGGAGCGGATGGGCTACGCCAGCCAGGCGCGTCCCGCCGGGCCTCTGGTGTGGTTGCACGGGGTGAGCGTCGGCGAGACCATGTCCCTGCTGCCGCTCGCCGAAGCGCTGACACGGCCGGGCCTCGCGCTGCTGGTCACCTCCGGCACGCGAACCTCGGCGGAACTGCTGGCCAAGCGCCTGCCGCCCGGCGTGATCCACCAGTATGCGCCGGTCGACGCGCCCAGCGTCGCGCGCCGCTTCCTCGACCACTGGCGGCCCGATGCGGCGATCCAGGTCGAGAGCGAGCTCTGGCCGAACCTGATCCTGGAGGCCAGGGCCAAAGGCGTGAAGCAGGCGCTGATCTCTGCCCGAATGACGCGGGACAGCGCCGAAGGCTGGGCCATGGCTCCAAAGGCCGCCCGCACGGTGCTGGGGGCCTTCGAACTGATCCTGCCGCAGGATGGCGAGACCGAAGCCCGGCTTCGCGGCCTGGGCGCCACCACCGGTCCACACCTCAATCTCAAGACCGTCGGCGCTCCGTTGCCTGCAGATCCGGCCGAGCTCAAACGCCTGAAGGCGGCGATTGGCGGACGTAGGACGGTGTTGGCCGCCAGCACCCATCCTGGCGAAGACGAGATCATCGCCCGGGCCGTCCAGGCCACCGGCGCGCTGCTGATCGTCGCCCCGCGCCATCCCGAACGCGGCGCGGCGGTTGCGGAGCTGTTGGGCGCCATGGGCTTCCAGGTGGCGCGGCGAGCCGCTAGCGAACCGCTCACCGCGCAGACCACCGCCTATGTGGCCGACACCCTGGGCGAGATGGGCATGCTGTTCCGCGCCTGCGACGTGACGGTGATGGGCGGCAGCTTCCTGCCAGGGATCGGCGGCCACAACCCGCTGGAGCCAGCGCGGCTGGGCGCCCAGATTCTGACCGGCCCGCACGTCTTCAACGCCGCTTCGACCTATGCCGAGTTGTTCGAGCGGGTGGCGGCCATCGAGTGCGCCGACGAGGCCGCCTTGGCGCGCGACCTGAAGGGCCTCCTCGCCGAGCCGCTGATCGGTCCGCGGATCGGCCGCGCCGCCCTCGCCTACGCCCAGCGCCAGGGGGCCGCCCTGGACGAGGCGCTGGCCCTGCTCAAGCCGCTGCTGCCCGCATGAAGCTCTCGACCCCGCGCTGGTGGTACGTGCGCGAAGGCGCGCCTGCGCCGATCACCCGGGCGCTACTGACCCCGATCTCCTGGATATGGACCTGGGCGACGGCGCGGCGGATCGCCCGCGCCGACCCGATCGACCCTGGAGCGCCGGTGATCTGCGTGGGCAACCTGACCGTCGGCGGAACCGGCAAGACCCCGGTAGTGCGCGAGATTCTCAGCCGGCTGCCGGCGGCGCACGGGCTGTCGCGCGGCTATGGCGGGTCCGAGCCCGGTCCGTTGCGGGTCGACCCCAAGCGTCACACTGCGGCCGAGGTCGGCGACGAGCCGCTGATGCTGGCCAGGGACGCGCCGATCTGGATCGCCCGCGACCGAGCGCAGGGCGCCAAGGCGGCGGCCAAGGCCGGCGCCAAGACCATCGTGATGGACGACGGCCACCAGAACCCCAGCCTGAACAAGGCGCTGTCCCTCGTCGTTGTCGATGGCGAGACCCGCGACGGGGTCTGGCCGCTGGGCGACGGTTCAGTGTTCCCGGCCGGGCCGCTGCGCGAGCCCCTGGCTGTCGGTTTGGCGCGGGCCGATGCGGTGGTCCTGATGCTGCCGGCCGACCTGGTAGAGCCCGATCCGGCCCTGGTGAAGGCGCTGATCAGCAAGCCAATCCTGATCGCGCGGCTCGATCCAGCCGCCCAGCCGCCGCCCGGCCCGCAGGTCGGGTTCGCCGGCGTCGGCATGCCTTGGAAAGTCGAACGGGCGTTGAAGGCGGCCGGCTGCGAGTTGGCCGACTTCCTGCCCTTCCCCGATCACTTCGCCTATGACGCCGCGGCGCTGAAGCTGCTGGAAAGCCGCGCCGAGCTGTTCGGCGCCGGTCTGGTGACCACCGAGAAGGACTGGGTCCGCCTGCCGCCGGAATGGCGCAAGCGGGTCACCGCCTGGCCGGTCCGCGCGGTCTTCGAAGACGACGCGGTGCTCGAGCGGCTGCTCGCGCCCTACCGCTAGAGCCTGTCCGGTTCACGGGTCCCGTTTGAACCGGATAAACAGGCTCTATTCTAAAGTTTAGAGCGTGACGGGCGCCGCAACCGGCCTCCACTTGCGGCTGTCACGCTCTAGAAGATCGGCTGCTGAGAGGTCGTAGGGGCCTCGGCCGGCGCCTGCGGTTGCGGTTGCGGGGCCGGTGTGTTCTCAGGCGTCGGCGCGGTCTCAGCGGTCAGTTCGCCCTCCGCCGATGGAACATCAAGCAATTCGGGCTCGGTCGAAGGCGGCGGTGCGACCGGCGCCAGGCCGATCTGCCGGCCCCCGGCTCGCACCACGCCCTTGCTCATCGCGAACCGGGCGAAATCGCGCCAAATCTCCGATGGCAGGCCAGCGCCGGCCACCCCATTCATCGGGCTATTGTCGTCGTTGCCGACCCAGACCCCGATCACCAGGTCGCCGACGAAGCCCAGATAGAGCGCGTCGCGGTAGTCCTGGGTCGTGCCGGTCTTGCCGTATGCGAACTGCGAGACGTTTCCGCCGTTGGCGGTGCCGAAAGTGACCGCCGCCCGCATCAGGTCGAGCAGCTCGTCGCGTTCCTTGGCCGGAAGCTTCTTCGGGGCCGGAACGAAAGCCTGCACCACGCCGTACGGCGTCACCGGATAGGTTCCGGCCGCGACGCCGGCATAGGCGGCGGTGAGGTCCAGCAAGGTCGTCGGCGCGGTGCCCAGCGCCAAGGTGAGATCGTTGGGGAACTTGGAACGGATGCCCATGTCCGTGGCGGCCCTGACGATCGCACCGCGGCCGACTTCCTGCGCCAGCCGCGCAGCCGCCACGTTGGACGAGCCGGCGAAGGCGTTGCGCAGGTGAATCTCGCGATTGGCGTAGTGGCCTTCGTGGTTCTTCGGCGACCAATCGCCGATGGTCACCGGCGCGTCGAGGATCAGGCTGTCGGGCGTCATGCCCTGGCGCAAGGCGGCCTGGTAGACGAACAGCTTGAAGGCCGAGCCGGGCTGGCGCTGGGCGTCGGTGACGCGGTTGAACTGGCTGACCTTGTAGTCGTCGCCGCCGACCATCGCCAGGACACGGCCGTCCGGGCGCATGGCCACCAGAGCCGCCTGGCTGGCGTGCAGATAGCCGCCGTGACGCTTCAGCGCCGAGCGGACGATCTCCTCGGCCCGGTCCTGCAGGACCGAGTCGAGGGTGGTCGGCACCAGCACCTCGCCATAGGCGCGCTCGAAGGCGCGGCGGGCCTGGGGAGAGACCCAGTCGGCGAAGTAGGAGCCGACCGGAAGCTTCTCGCGTCCCTCGCGGACGCGGACGTCGCGGGCGCCGCGGGCCTGGTCCTTCGTGATCGTGCCAACGTCGACCATGGTGGCGAGCACGACATTGGCGCGCTCACGCGCCGCGGGGAGGTTCTCGGTCGGGGCGAGGCGCGAGGGCGCCTTGACCAGGCCGGCCAACATGGCCGCCTCGCCGATGCTGAGGGTCTCGGGCGTCTTGTCGAAATAGTGACGAGCCGCGGCCCGCAGGCCGAAGACCCCGTCGCCGAAATAGACGGTCGAGAGGTAGCGGGAGAGGATGTCGTCCTTGGACAGCCGCGCCTCGAGATAGAGCGCGATCATGGCCTCCTGCGCTTTTCGTCGCAGGCTGCGTTTGTTGGTCAGGAAGGCGTTCTTGGCGAGCTGCTGGGTGATGGTCGAGCCGCCCTGCTGGACCTCGCCGGCCAAGACGTTGCGCTGCAGGGCGCGGGTCAGGGCCCGCAGATCGATGCCCCAGTGGCTGTAGAATCGGCGGTCCTCGATGGCCACGAAAGCGCCCGGGACGTACTTGGGCAACTTGGTCACATCGACCGGCTGCTCCTTGTAGGAGCCCCGTCGCGCGAACGGCACGCCATCGGCGGTGACCAGCACCAAAGTCGGGTTTGGCAAGGGTTCCAGCGCTCTTCCGAGCGGCAGGGACCAGACCATGAAGACGACAAGGGCGACGAGGGCGAGGAGCCCCGCGCCCGCGATCTGCCAACGACGACGGCGCCAGAACGGTGGCCGCTCGCGCACGACTTCGGGTGCGCCGGTAATGTCGGTCATAGGGCTCCGTGCTCGGACGTTGGGCGGTCGACCGAACGCCTCATCGCATGCCGAAGGGCGGCTTTCTAGGCCCCCGCCTTCTGCGCATAGGTCCAGGCCGACTTCGCCAGCAACGGAACGCGCTCGGCCATGGCGGCCGCCTGCGGACTGTTGGCGGTGCCGTCACGAACCCGGCCGACGATGCCCTGACAGATCCCGGCCAGCCGGAACATGTTGTAGGAGAGGAACCAATCGAGGTCGTGCAGGCCCGAACGGCCGGTGCGCTCGCAATAGGCGGCGACCGCCTCCTCGATCGTCGGGATGCCGTGGGCCTTGAGGTCCGGGATCTGGGCGATCGTGCCGTTGACCCAGTTCATCAGCAGATAGGTGAAGTCGGCCAGCGGCTCGCCGAGCGTGCCGAGCTCCCAGTCGAGCACCGCGATCACGCGGGCTTCGGTGGGGTGGATGACCATGTTGTCGAGGCGGTAGTCGCCGTGGACGATCGAGGTGCGCTCCTGCTCGGGCAGGGTCTTGGGCAGCCAGTCAATCAGCCGCTCCATCTCCTCGATGTGGGCGGTCTCGGAGGCCTTGTACTGCTTGGTCCAGCGGTCGACTTGCCGGCCCATATAGTTGCCGGGCTTCCCATAGTCGCCCAGGCCGATGGCCTGGTAGTCGGTGTTGTGCAGGTCGGCCAGGGTCTTGATCTTGGCCATGAAGATCGCGTGGCGCTCGGCCGGCTCATAGGCCGGGAGCTGCTGGTCCCAGAGGATCCGGCCGTCGACCATGTCCATCACGTAGAACATGGTGCCGATGACGCTGTCGTCGGTGCACAGGCCGTAGGAGCGGGCCACCGGGAAGCCGGTCGGGTAGAGCGCGGTGATCACCTTATACTCGCGGTCGACCGCGTGGGCCGAGGGCAGCAGCTTGCCCGGCGGCTTGCGCCGCAGGACGTACTTCTTGGTCGGAGTGATCAGCTGGTAGGTCGGGTTGGACTGTCCGCCCTTGAACTGGCGCACCTCCAGCGGCCCGGCATAGCCCTCGACATTGGCTTGCATCCAGGTGGCCAGGGCGGCCTCGTCGAACCGGTGGCTCTCGGCCACCTCCTTGGTCCCGCTGTTGAGCTGTTCGCGCTGTTGCTCGGCGGCGTCGGCCATGGCGTTCCCTCGGAGTCGTACAGTTGTTTGAACCACCATACCGACCCTGCCGCCGCGGGAGCAAGCGGTCTGGTGATTTCCGTACCGGAACTTCGAAACTCTAGATCCTACCGGCCCAGAGCTCGCCAGCCGATGTCGGTGCGGTGGAAGCCGCCCGGCCAGTCGATCTTGTCGACCGCCGCATAGGCCTTGTCGCGGGCCTCCTGCAGGGTCGCGCCGCGAGCGCAGACGTTGAGCACCCGGCCGCCGGACGCGCGCAGCGTCCCATCGGCGTCGCGCGAGGTGCCCGCATGGAAGACCACCACCTCGGGTCCAAAGTCCTGGTCAACGCCGCGGATGATCGAACCGGTGACGGGGCTTTCCGGATAGCCGTCGGCCGCCAGCACCACGCAGATCGCCGCCTCGTCGCGCCATTTGGGAGCCGGCAGCTCGGCCAGGGTCCCGTTGGCGCAGGCCAGCAGGTAGGGCACCAGGTCGCTTTCCAGCCGCAGCATCAGCACCTGGCATTCCGGGTCGCCGAAGCGGACGTTGAACTCGACCAGCTTGGGCCCGTCCTTGGTGGCCATCAGCTCCACGAACAGCACGCCCTTATAGGGCGCGCCTTCCGAGGCGATGCCGGCGAACGCCGGCTCGGCCAAGCGGGTGCGGACCTGCTCGACCAGTTCGTCGGTGAACACCGGCGCCGGCGAATAGGTGCCCATGCCGCCGGTGTTGGGGCCCAGCTCGCCGTCGTAGGCGCGCTTGTGGTCCTGGGCCGAGCCGAAGACGATCGAGTCCTTGCCGTCGCAGAGGGCGAACAGCGAGCCGATCTCACCGGTCAGGAACTCCTCGATCACCACCCGCGCGCCGGCTGCGCCGTAGCGGCCGCCAAGGGTGTCGTCGATCGCCGCCTCGGCCTCCGCACGGCCCTCGGCGATCACCACGCCCTTGCCCGCGGCAAGGCCGTCGGCCTTGATCACATAGGGCGGCTGGAAGCCGTCGAGGGCCGCCTTGGCCGCTTCAGCCGTCTCGCAGACCTTGTAGCCGGAGGTCGGCAGGCCGTGGCGGTCGGTGAAGGCCTTGGTGAAGGCCTTGGAGGATTCCAGCTGTCCCGCCGCTGCGACCGGACCGAAGCAGGGCACTTCCGCCGCGTTGAGCGCGTCGGCCAGGCCAGCTTCCACGGCCACCTCCGGTCCGATGACCACCAGGTCGGCGGCGATCTCCTGGGCAAGGGCGACCAGGCCGGCCACGTCGGTGGCCTTCAGCGCTCGCAGCTCGCCAAGAGCCGCCATGCCCGGATTGCCCGGCGCCATGACCAGGCGCTTCACCAGCGGCGAGGCCGCGATCTTCCAGGCCAGCGCGTGTTCGCGCCCGCCCGAGCCGACGAGGAGGATGTTCATGACCCGCCTTTGACGCGCGCAGGCCGCTCGGTCAAGAACGCGAAGCCTGCCAGCGACGCACCAATTCGGCGGCGCGCTCGCCGCCCGCCGCGCCGGGCCGGCTGGGCGGCGCGGTGATCTCCAGCACGACGCCGTCGGGGTCTTCGAAATAGATCGACTGCTGGGCCCCGTGGTCCTCTTCCCAGAACCGCACCTCTGCGGTCCTTAGCCTTGCGCGCCAGGCCGCCAGGTCGGAGACCGCCGCCGTCGACATCGCGTAGTGGCGGGCGTCGTTGGGCAGGTCGCGATAGTCGGGAGCCGGGGCGCCGCGCAATTCCACCAGCACGATCTCGCCGCCGTCCGGCACGGCGAAGATCATCATCAGCCAGGCGTAGGCGCCCCAGTCGTCGCCCTCGTGCGCCTCGACCAGCTCAAGGCCGAGGACGTCCTGATAGAAGGCCAGGCTGGCGCCCGCATCGCGGATCGGAAACACCACGTGGTCCAGCCTGAGCATGGGAGGCCCTCCTCTGAAGGCGCCTCCCAGCATAGCACGTGGCTAGCTCCAGACCCGGAAATGCTTGGAGAGCTTGAGTCCCTGGCGCTGGTAGTGAGAGCCGTTGTCGCCGTAGAGACGGGCAGGTTTAGCGGTCAGCGGCTCATAAACCAGCCGAGCGACGGTCTGGCCGTCTTCCAGCAGGAAGGGCGTCTCGTGGCTGCGGACTTCGAGCACGCCGCGCGCGCCGACGCCCCCGGCCTCCTCGGTGCCGAACCCCGGATCGAAGAAGCCGGCGTAGTGGACCCGGAACTCGCCGACCGACGGATCGATCGGCGTCATCTCGGCAGCTTGGAGGACCGGGATCTCGACCGCTTCCTTCGAGGCCAGGATGTAGAACTCGCCGGGGTCGAGCAGCAGCTCGCCACGGCGGGGCAGCAGAGGCTCCCAGAAGTCCCTGGGATCGTGGCCATCGACATGGTCCATGTCGACCACGCCGGCGTGGCGGCGGGCGCGGAAGCCGGCGATCTCCTGGGTCAAGTCGACGCCGACGCTGCGGACCGAGAGCTTGGGCGGGTCGCCGCGCTTCAGGCGCAGCTGGTTCAGGCGGGTGGAGGTTCGCACCAGGATCGAGAAGGTCTGCGGCGCGATCTCGATATAGGTCGGACCGGAATAGCCCTCGGACACGTCGTCGAAGGCCACGGAATTGTTGGTCAGCAGCCGCACGAACACGTCGACCCGGCCAGTGGAGCTCTTCGGATTGGCCCGCGCCGAGATGCCCTTGGGCAGGGCCAGGCTCTCCTGCAGCTCGGCGATATAGACGCAGCCGCGCTCGAGCACCGCGCCCCGGGTGAGGTCGAGTTCGTGCATCGCCACGTCCTCGATCCGCTGCGGCACCGTGCGGCCAAGGCCGGGCAGGAACGAGGCCCGCACCCGCCAGGCGCGCGCGCCCAGGCGAAGGTCGAGGCTGGCCGGCTGGACCTGATCCTTGTCGAAGGGGCGGGAGGACGTGATGGCGCCCGTGGCGATCAGGTCTTCGATGGATTGGGAGGGCAAGATGCCGGGGGCGTCAGTCATCGCCGCGACACTCGCCGTCCGCCACGAGTCTGGCAAGGCGTAGCCGTCCCTCCGCTGTAAGCTGCGGCAGATTTTCACTGGTGGCGAAGCCGGGGGCCGGGGGTTAGAAGGCGCTGCCTCCAGCGATAAAGGAAACCGTGATGGCCGAAGACGCGCACGATTGGGAGATCGAGACCAAGTTGGTGCGCGGCGGCATGGCCCGCACGCCCTATGGCGAGATCTCCGAAGCCCTCTTCCTGACCCAGAGCTTTTCGTACGAGAGCGCCGGCGCGGCCGACAAGAGGTTCTCCGGGGAGGAGCCAGGCTTCATCTATCAGCGCTTCGGCAACCCCACGACGCAGATGTTCGAGGACCGCCTGGCGCTGCTGGAAGGGGCCGACGTCTGCAAGGCGACCGCCTCGGGCATGGCGGCGATCCACGTGGCGCTGCAAGGGCTGGTGCGCGCCGGCGACCACATCGTGGCCGGCCGGGCGCTGTTCGGCTCCTGCCGCTGGATCCTGTCGGAGTGGATGCCGCGGTTCGGCGTCGAAGTGACCTATGTGGACGCCACCGACCTGGAGGCCTGGAAGAACGCGGTGCGCCCCAACACCAAGTGCTTTCTGGTCGAAAGCCCCGCAAACCCGCTGCTGGAGGTCACCGCCATCGGCGCTGTGGCCGAGATCGCCCACGCGGCCGGCGCCAAGCTGGTGGTCGACAACGTGTTCGCCACGCCGGTCTTCCAGAAGCCCTTGGCCCTGGGCGCCGACATCGTCGTCTACTCGGCCACCAAGCACATCGACGGCCAGGGCCGGGTCCTGGGCGGCGCGATCCTGGGCGCCGAGCCGCTGATGACCGAGTCCTACAAGGACATCCTGCGCCACACTGGGCCGGCGCTCTCGCCGTTCAACGCCTGGGTGCTGCTGAAGGGCCTGGAGACGCTGGAGCTGCGCGTCACCCGCCAGGCCCAGAACGCCGCAAAGATCGCCGACGTGATCGCCGCCCACTCCAAGGCCAAGCGGGTGCTCTATCCGGGCCGTCCCGATCACCCGCAGGCGGCGATCATCGCCAACCAGATGACCGGCGGCGGCAACGTGGTGGCCTTCGACCTCGGCAGCCGCGAGGCCGCCTGGCGATTCCTCGACACCCTGCAGATCGTCGACATTTCCAACAATCTGGGCGACGCCAAGTCGATGGCTACGCACCCGTGCACCACCACCCACCGTTCGATGCCCGAGGCCGAGCGGCTGGAGATCGGCCTGACCGAGGGTTGGGTGCGGATGAGCGTCGGCCTGGAAGGGGTTGGCGACCTCGGCCGCGACGTCAGCCGCGCGCTGGACGCGGCCTAGTCTCGAGCCAGTCCAGGATCTCGGCGTTCAGCTCCACCGGATAGGTGTGGGCGAGGTCGGCGATCTCCCGATAGACGACATCGGCGCCGGCCCTTTCCAGGGCCTGGACGGCGGCCTGCGCCGTGTCGACCGGGAACATCCAGTCCAGCGCCCCGTGGGCGACATGGATCGGCAGGCCCCGCAGTCGGTCGCCGTCGGCCATCTGCGCCAGCATCGGATGGAAGGCGGCCGCCACCGGCGCAAGGTGGGTGAACGGCGAGGTCGGCTCCAGGCCGCTGACATAGGCGAAGGTGCCGCCGTCGCTCATGCCCGTGAGCAGCAGGCGGCCGGGGTCCAGGTTCCACCGCGCGCCGACCTCGGACAGCATGTGCGCCAGGTTCGGCGTGTCGAAGTCCGGCCCGGTCAGCGCCCAGGTCTCACCCACGGCGGTAGGCGCCACCAGGATCGCGCCGCGGCTGCGCGCCGCCCGCAACCAGCTCCAAAGGAAACCGCGGCCGTTCCCAGAGCCGCCGTGCAGGGCCACCACCAGCGGCCAAGCGCGGTCGGCCGAATAGTACTCCGGAACATAGAGCGAGAATGATCCGCGAGCGCCGAGGTCGCCGCCGGCGTGCATGACGCCGGTGTGAGGCGCGGGCGCGCGGAAGCGCGCCTGCAACGCCTCGTCGCCGCGAAGGGCAGGCTCCAGGAAAAAGCGGTTCACCGGCGGCAGGACGCCCGCCAGCGGATAAAGCGCCTCAAGCGCCCGCGGTCCCCGGCGCAGCGCCCGGAAGGCCTGCATCACGTCGCCCGCCTCCACTCCGGCCCGCAGTTCCTCGAACCCCGAGACGACGGCGGAGCCGGCTTCCACCAACGGCTCGCGCAGCGCGACGACCTGGCCCTGCCAGTCAGCCGACTGCAGAAGGCGCTGGCGCAATCCCTCCTCCGGCGTCCCGACGGCCGCGAGCACCCTGGGCAGGTCAGGCGGGTTCAACTGCCGACCGATGAAGGCGAGCGCCTCCAGCCCGCCAAGCAGCGCCCCGGTCAGGGCGGCCAGTTCGTCGAATTCCCGGTCGTCCACGGCGTTCTCCATGACGCCATAGTCGCGTCAGCCGTCGCCGGAGGCTAGCCTGCTCTCGACATCGGCCAGCCACTCCTTGGGGAGCCCCACGATGAGCCGCACCGCGTCGCTGCTCGGTTCGTTCCTGTTCCTGCTGCTTGCGCCAGGGACGGTGGCCGGCGTGGTTCCCTGGCTGATCGCCAGCGCGACGCCGCGCGCGGCCCTGCCCGGATGGCCGATCCTGGCGACAATCGGCGCAGTGCTGGCCCTGTTCGGCCTGGCGATCCTGCTGGAGTCTTTTCTGCGCTTCGCCTTGAAAGGGCGCGGAACGCCCGCGCCGATCGCACCGCCTGAGCGCCTGGTGGTCACCGGCTGCTACCGCTACGTCCGCAACCCGATGTACGTGGGCGTGCTGGCGCTGATCGTCGGGCAAGGGCTGCTGAGCGCCCATCCCTGGACGCTGGCCTACGGCCTGGCGATGTGGGCGCTCTTCCACGCCTTCGTGCTCGGCTATGAGGAGCCGACCCTGCGGCGCAGCTTTCCACAGGACTACCCGCGCTACTTTGCAGCGGTGCCCAGGTGGCTGCCGCGGCTACGGCCGTGGGAGGGCTGAACAGCGGTGGGCTAGAGCGTCGCCGGATCGATGGCGTAGACGGTCGAGCAGTATTCGCAGGTGACGCGGATCTGGCCGTCGTCCTCGACCATGTCGGCGCGCTCGTCCTCGCCGAACGACTTGAGCACGCCTTCGATGCGCTCCTGGGAGCAGCGGCAGAAGGCCTGCAGCGCCTTCGGCTCGAAGACCCGCACACCATCCTCGTGGAAGAGGCGGAACAGCAGGGTGTCGGCCGAAATGGTCGGATCGAGCAGTTCGTCCTCGCCGATGGTCTCGAAGAAGGCCTGCGAGCGCACCCAGGCTTCGGCGGTCGAACCGCGGGCGTCGTCCTCGGCGATGTTCTGGATCAGCATGCCGCCGGCGCGCCAGTGCGGCCCCTGGCCCACATCGGCCTGACCAACGGCCAGGCGCACGCGGGTCGGGGTCTGTTCCGACTGGGCGAAGTACTGCTCGGCGCACAGCGCCAGGGTCTCGCCTTCGATGGCGGTGACGCCCTGATAGCGGTCCATGTCCGGACCCTGGTCGACGGTCATGATGAACACCCCGCCGCCCAGCAGGCTCTTGGCGCCGGGGCGCGCGAAGCCGGTGGTCAGCTTGGCGACTTCATCCTCGTCGAACCTGCAATAGCCGCGCACCGAGCCGGAGGTGTCGTAGTCGGCCACGACATAGCGCACCGGGCCGTCGCCTTGAGCCTGAACGATCAGCCGGCCCTCGAACTTGAGGCTGGAACCGACCAGGGCGGCCAGCGCGCAAGCCTCGCCCAGCAGGTTTGCGACCGGCTCCGGATAGGCATGGCCGGACAATATCTTGTCGACGGCCGGACCCAGGCGGACCAGGCGCCCGCGCACAGGTTCGCCTTCGATCTGGAAGGGAGCGACGATGTCGTCGGGGATGGCGTTCATAACGGTGTCGGACATGGTGGCGGCATATAGGGAGGCGACGCCGAAGTTGCGAGCTTCAGCGCTCGCCTCCCCCTGACGCGGTTCAGATCGCGCCGAAGCACCAGGCGAGGATCGACTTCTGGGCGTGGATGCGGTTTTCCGCCTCGTCCCAGATCAACGATTGCGGGCCGTCGATGACCTCGTCGGTGACCTCCTCGCCGCGGTGGGCCGGCAGGCAGTGAAGGAAGACGCCGTCCTTGGCGGCGAGCGACATCAGGGCGCTGTCGACCTGGTAGGGCTCCAGCGCCTCCAGGCGTTCGTCGTGGTCAGTGTCGCCCATCGAGACCCAGGTGTCGGTGATGACGCAGTCCGCGCCACGCACCGCTTCGCGCGGGTCGTCGGTCAGGTTCACCTTGCCCTGCTGCTCGGCCGCGCGGGCCAGGTCCATCAGGTCAGGGTGGTAGACCGCCGGACAGGCAATGTTCAGCGTGAAGCCGAGCTTGGGCGCGGCATGGATGAAGCTGGAGCAGACGTTGTTGCCGTCGCCCACCCAGGCCAGGGTGCGCCCCTGAACCGAACCGCGATGCTCTTCGAAGGTCTGCAGATCGGCGATGATCTGGCAAGGGTGGCCCTTGTCGGACAGGCCGTTGATGACCGGCACCGACGAGGCGTAGGCCAGCCGCTCGACGTCTTCGTGGCTGTTGGCCCGCAGCATGATCGCGTCGACCATGCGCGAGAGCACCTTGGCGGTGTCCTCGATGGTTTCGCCGCGGCCGAGCTGCATGTCGGCGGCGGTAGAGATGATGACGTCGCCGCCCAGCTGACGCATGGCCGCGTCGAACGAGAAGCGGGTGCGGGTCGAGTTCTTCTGGAAGATCATCGCCAGGGTCCGCTCGCGGGCCGGGGCGTCGCCATCGACGCGGCCCTGCGGCCAGCCGCGGCGGGCGGCCTTGCGGGCCTTGGCGTCATCCAGGATGGCGCGCAGGTCGGAGGCTTCGATCTTCCAGAGGTCGACGAAATGTCTCGGAGATTGGGTCATCGCGGGGTCCCCACTAACCCCGCTCGTCCCAGCCGTGGCGGGGACCCAGAATTCATCTGGCGAGAGCGGGGGATGTCGGCTGAGCCCCGGCCTTTCGCCGGGACGAGCGGTTTCGGATCAGGCGGCGGCCTTGGCCTTGGCGCGGGCGGCCTCGCAGGCGCGGTCGAGTTTCTCGATCGCCTCGCGGGCCTCTTCCAGGGTCAGGGTCAGCGGCGGCAGCAGGCGCACGCAGTTGTCGCCGCCGCCGGCGATCAGCAGGTGCTGGTCGCGGGCGTGCTGCATGAACTCGCGGTTCGGGGTGGCGAGCTTGAGGCCCATCAGCAGGCCCTTGCCGCGGATGTCGACGACGACGTCCGGATAGCGGTCCTTCAGCCCATTGAACTGCTGGGCGAAGTAACCGGTGAGCTCGCGGACATGGTCCATCAGCTCGGGCTTAGTCAGCTCTTCCATCGAAGCCAGGGCCACGGCCATGGCCAGCGGGTTGCCGCCGTAGGTCGAGCCGTGCGAGCCGACGGTCATGCCGGCGCCGGCCTTGGCCGAGGTCACGCAGGCGCCGACTGGGAAGCCGCCGCCCAGGGCCTTGGCCAGGGCCACGATGTCCGGCTTCACGTCATTGGCCCATTCCCAGGCGAACAGCTTGCCGGTGCGGCCGAGGCCGCACTGGATCTCGTCGAGGATCAGCAGGGTCCCGGTGTCGTCGCAGAGCTGGCGCAGCTCCCGGAGCTGCTGCTCGGTCAGGGCGCGGGCCCCGCCCTCGCCCTGCACCGGCTCGATGAGGATCGCCGCAGTGGTGGGGCCGACCGCTTCCTTCAGCGCCTTCATGTCGCCGAACGGCAGCTGGACGAAGCCGGGCATGCGCGGGCCGAAGCCTTCGAGATAGGCGGCGTTGCCCGAGGCGTTGACCGCCGCCAGGGTGCGGCCGTGGAACGAGCCGTCGAAGCCGATGATGTCGATCCGCTCAGGCGCGCCATTGGCCCAGTGATACTTGCGCGCGGTCTTGATCGCGCACTCGATCGCCTCGGCGCCGGAATTGGTGAAGAACACCTCGTCCAGGCCGGTCAGGTCGGTCAGCAGCTTGGCCAGCTTTTCCTGGCCCGGGATCTTGAAGACGTTGGAGACGTGCCAGAGCTTCTCGGCCTGATCCTTCACCGCCTGGACCAGCCGGGGGTGCGAGTGACCCAGCGCGTTCACCGCGATGCCGGCCATGCAGTCGAGATAGGCGTCGCCGTCCGTGGTGAACAGTCGCGCGCCCTCGCCTCGCTCGAACGCCAGCGGGGCGCGGTTATAGACGCCCATGATGTGGTCGCTGGGAACGGTCGCGGCTTGTTGCGCGGTCTTTTCAGTCACGGGGATCGCCCTCCGAAAACGTAAGCGTCCCCGCGGCGATGGCAGCGGGGACTGGAAGGCTTGGCGTTTTCCGCTGGGAACGCCGATCTGTCAATGTTCGCTTCCATGACATCGGATGGACGCATTCAGGATGTGGGTTCACGGTCACGCTGGAATTCGCGGAGCAGTTGAACATGCGAGCTTGGCAATCGGTCACCGCCGCGGGCGCGGCCATGCTTTTGCTGGCCGGATGCGCCACCGCCCAGCCGCCCGCCGGCAAGAGCCAGATCACCGGGACAGTGACCTATCGCGAGCGGATCATGCTGCCGCCGGACGCTCAGATTAAGGTGACCTTGGCCGACACCTCGCTGATGGACGCCCCGGCCAAGGTGATCGACACCCAGGTGGTCCCCGCGTCGGCCGGCGGCCCGCCGTTCAGGTTCACACTGAACTTCGATCCGGCCCGGATCGTGGCGAACCATACCTACACGGTGTCGGCGCGGATCGAGGTCGACGGCAAGCTGCGCTTCGTCACCGACACCCATACGCCGGTGATCACCAATGGCGCGCCGACCCATGTCGACATGCTGGCCGTGGGCGTGCCGCAGACCTGACGGGCGGAGCGGCCCCGCTCAAGTTTTCAGCTTGTAGCCGGTCTCGAACATCCAGAGGCAGGTGAAGGCGAAGGCGATGACCAGGCCGGCGGCCATGCCGACGCCGCCGATCAGCGAGCCTTCCGAGTGGCCGATGAAGCCGTAGCGGAAGCCGTCGATCAGGTAGAAGAACGGGTTGAAGTGGCTGGCCGTGCGGAACGGCTCGGGCAGCTTGTCGACCAGGTAGAAGGTCCCTGACAGGAAGGTCAGGGGCATGATGACGAAGTTGGTCACCACCGCCATGTGATCGAATTTCTCGGCCCAGAGGCCGGCCATGATGCCGAGCATGCCGAGGATCAGCGCCGCGCAGATCCCGAAATAGAGCACCGCCCAGAGGTGGGCGACGGGCAGCCAAGCGAAGGGCAGGATGGCCGCGAAGGTCACCGCGCCGACCACCACGCCGCGGGTCGCCGCGCCCAGCGAAAAAGCCAGCACCTGCTCCAGCGGGGTCAGCGGCGGGGTCATGAAATCGCCGACCAGGCCGTTGAACTTGGCCTGCAGCAGCGATGACGACGAGTTGGCGAAGGCGTTGTTGAGGACCTGCATCATGATCAGGCCGGGCGCCACGAAGGTCGCGAACGGCGTGCCGTGGATCGGCGGCGCCGCGCCCCGCACCGCCACGACGAAGACCATCATGTAGAGCAGCGCCGTGACCACCGGGGCGGCCAGGGTCTGCATCCCGACCTTCCAGAAACGGCGCACCTCCCTCGTATAGAGGGTCGCGAAACCCGCCCAGTTGAACCCGTGATAATCGCGGGGCTGGGGCGGAATGACGGCTTCGGCGGCGGGCATGTCCTTCATGCGCCAGGATTTGCGCCTGCTTGCGCCGGTTCGCAAGGCGCCCCTTCAGGGTGAAGCCTGTGGACAGAATCAATATCTGGTTTCTGTGGACGAACCCAAGGGCGCCTATTGTGGCTCTTAGGGGATGAGTTACGATATGTAGTAGTCGATGGCGGTCCCCGAGAGGGGGCGCCACAAGATGTTGATCCCGACTGCCGCGGGGGCGGCGACGGGACCTTACAAGCGGGTTGGAGGCCAGACATGGGTTGGACTGACGAGCGCGTCGAAAGCCTAAAAAAACTCTGGCAAGATGGCCTTTCGGCCAGCCAGATCGCGAAACAATTGGGTGGGGTCACGCGAAACGCGGTGATCGGCAAGGTCCACCGGCTGGGCCTGTCGGGTCGCGCTGCGCCTTCGAAGCCAGCCCGCCCGACCTTCAAGGCGCCGCGTCCGGCGCGTCCCGCCGCGGCTCCGGCCGCGCCGCGTCGCATCGCCGAGCAGACCGCTCCGGTGGCCGCCTCGCCGGCCCCAGCGCCGGTTCGCTATGTCGATGAAGCGCCCGGCACGGCCACGGTCCTGACCCTGGGCGCGCACATGTGCAAGTGGCCGATCGGCGATCCGTCGAGCGACAGCTTCACGTTCTGCGGCCGCCGCCAGGATGACGGCCCGTACTGCTTGGAGCACGCGCGCGTCGCCTATCAGCCGGTGCAAACCAAGAAGCGCTCGGGCGCCAACGAGCTGGCCCGCTCCCTGCGCCGCTACATCTAATCCGAGGGGATGGGTTGGGGCGCGCCCAGGCGACGGCTTGCCGTCGCCGGCGCGCCCTAGCTTTTTCTGGGGCCGCGCGACCGCTATGTCTCACCCATGACCGACATCGCGCCTGACACCGACAGCAACGCCAAGGCCTATTCGGTCTCGGAGCTGGCTTTCGCGCTGAAGCGGACGCTGGAAGACGCCTACGGCTTTGTGCGCCTGCGGGGCGAGCTGTCCAAGGTCACCCACCACTCCAACGGCCACGTCTACCTGACCATCAAGGACGAGCGAGCCGCCATCGACGGCGTCGTCTGGAAGGGCTCGGTCAAGAACCTCTCCATCCGCCCGCAGCAGGGCATGGAGGTGGTGGTGACCGGCAAGATCACCACCTATCCCGCCGGCTCGCGCTACCAGATGGTCATCGAGACCATGGAAGCGGCCGGGGTCGGAGCGTTGCTCGCTCAGCTCGAGCGGCTGAAGGCCAAGTTGCAGGGCGAAGGGCTGTTTGATCCGGCCCGAAAGCAGCCGCTGCCGACCATGCCGGCCGTGGTCGGGGTGATCACCAGCCCGACCGGCGCGGTGATCCGCGACATCCTCCACCGCATCCGCGACCGCTGGCCCTGCCGGGTGATCGTCTGGCCGGTCGTGGTGCAGGGCGACGCCGCCGCCGGCCAGGTGGCGGGCGCCATCGCCCGCTTCAACGCGATGGCTCCCGACGGCCCCGTGCCGCGGCCGGACGTGCTGATCGTGGCGCGCGGCGGCGGCTCGGTGGAGGACCTTTGGGCCTTCAACGACGAGGCCCTGGCCCGCGCCGTGGCGGCCGGGACCATCCCGCTGATCTCCGCCGTCGGGCACGAGACCGACACCACCCTGATCGACTTCGTCTCCGACCGCCGAGCACCGACCCCGACCGCGGCGGCGGAGATGGCGACGCCAGTACTGCCGGAGCTCCGCGCCTATCTGGGCGACCTGTCGGCTCGGCTGCATCGCAGCGGGGGACGCACGGTCGATGATCGCCGCGGCCGCGTCGAGCACGCCGGCCGGGCGCTCGCCCGCGTTCCCGATCTGGTCGAGATGGCGGCCCAGCGGTTCAACCTGGCCTCCAGCCGACTGGGCGCAGGGCTGTCGCGCAACGTGGCGGCGCACGGGACCGACTTGGTGCGGATATCCTCGCGCCTCAATCCCGGCCTGCTGCAGCGGCCCCAGCAGGTGCATTCCGACCGGCTGGCGCGCCTGACCGTGCGGTTGAAGCCCGCCATGGAGCGCGGCCTGGGGCGCACCGCCGAGCGGCTGGCCAGCCTCTCCAAGCTCTACGCCTCGGTCGACCCCAGCGCGCCGCTGAAGCGCGGCTTCGCCCGGGTGCACCGGAGCGACGGCACGCTGGTGCGCGAGGGCGGTTCGCTGGTCAGCGGCGAAGGCGTGCGCCTGGTGTTCGCCGACCAGGCCCGCGAGGCGACCATCGACGGGACGCCGACCGCCGCGCCCCCTGCCCCGCCAGAGCCTGCGGCGGCCAAGCCGGCGCGGGCGCCGAAACCTTCGACGCCTTCGAACCAAGGCGATCTGTTCTGAGCCGCATTCGCGCGCTACATAGAGATCCATGAACGCCCACGACCGTGACCTTACCGGCTCCGACCTCGCGACGCTGCACTATGGCGACGGCGAGTTCGTCGTGCTCAAGCCGGGACGCTACGTGATCTGCGCCGTCTCCAAGGTGAAGATCCCGGTGGAGGCGCTGCGCTACTGGAACCCAGCCCTCCAGGAAGCCTACGCCACGCCGGTTGAAGCGCTGGCGCGGTGGAAGGATCTGAATCCCTGACGCACGCCTGAACCGCCGCGCGGCGGTTCTCGGGCTGGCCTCCGCCGCACTGTCGGGCCCCGCAATGGCGGCGCCGGATCTTGCCCTGAGCGGTCGCTTCCAGCAGGGCGGCTTCGCCATCGGTCGGACCGACCGCGGCGCCAAGGTGTACCTGGATGGCCAGCAGATCGGCCCGGTCTCGGACAGCGGCTACTTCTTCCTCGGCTTCGACCGCGACGCCGGCCCGCGGGCCGAGGTACGGGTCAACGGCCGCTTCAGCCAGGCCTCCCGAACCCTCGACGTCGGCAGGGCGTCGTACGATGTCCAACGGATCAAGGGCATTCGGCGGGTCTATGAGGGCCAGGCCGACGCCGAGCTGGAAGCCCGCATCGCCGAGGAGACCCGCCGCAAGGCGGCCGCCTTCGCCAGCCGCATCGAGGGCGACAGCTTCCGAGAGGGCTTTTCCTCTCCGCTACGTGACTTTCGGGTGACGGCCAGGTTCGGCGGCCAACGGATCATCGACGGCCGCGCCCGCCCGCCGCACTACGGCATCGACCTGGCCGCCCCGCGCGGGACGCCGGTCTACGCGCCGGCCGGCGGAACCGTGGTGCTGGCCGATCCCCGTATGCTGTTCGAGGGCGGCATGATCATGATCGATCACGGCCAGGGGCTGGTGTCGGCCTACCTGCACCTCAACGCCGTCGACGTGCGCGAGGGCCAGAAGGTGCGCCGCGGCGAGCGGATCGGCGCGGTGGGCGCGACCGGCCGCGCCACGGGCCCGCACTTGTGCTGGCGGCTCAAATGGCGGGGCCGGAACATGAACCCGATGCTGCTGGTGGGCGTGCCGGGACCAGCCTAGCGATTGCGCTTGTAGGTCTCGTTCGGCCAGCGCTTGTGGGTCCAGAACCACTCGCTGGGCCTCGCCCGTACCTGGTCCTCGATGAAGGCGTTGACCTTGTGGACGCCGGCCTCGATATCGGCGCTCAGGTCGCCGGTGTGCTCCAGGCGGATCGGCTCGTGCACCACGACCTGGAAGCGGGCCTTATGCTGGCGCTGGACCGACATCGGCTGCAGCACGGTGTTGAATCGCAAGGCCAGGCGCGTGGGGCCCGGGGCCGTGTGGCAGGTCATGCCGAAGAATGGCGCAGCCACGCCGCCATTGAACTTCTGGTCATTCATCAGCGCCACGGACTCGCCGCGGCCCAGCGCGGCCAGCAGCTCGCGCGCGCCATCCCCGCCCTTGGGCGCAAAGTAGCGGACCCCGTAGCGGAAGCGGTAGTCGCGGACGCGCTTCTCGACATGCGGATTATTCATCGCCCGATAGGTGATCTGACACTTCACAGGCGAGTTGACGATTGCAGCGGGCATCACCTCGAAATTGGCGAAGTGACCCGAAACGAACACCACCGGCTCCTCCCGCGCGGCGATTTCGTCGAACCGCTCGCCGTTGACGATCTCCACCCGGCCGGGCGCGCCGATGATACGGTCCATAATCAGCAGCTCGAGGAAGGTGCGGCCGGTGTTGTCCCATTGCGCCTTCAGGAGGTCGCCGATCTCGGCGTCCGAGGCCTGCGGGAAGACGATGCGCAAATTGGTTTCGGCGACGTAGTGCGCGCTGGTTAGCGGCCCGAAGGTCCGGAAGAACCAGGAGCCGAAATCGGACACCGCATCGACGGGCAATATGCGCGCGAACGCAATGACCACGTCGAAGGCCAGCGCCTCGAGTCGCCACAAAACATCCTGCGCCACCGAGGGCTTAGAGTGCGTCATGCCCCTCTAGTAGTCGGGACTTTCCCTGTCGCGCAACGCGAACGGCGCTCGCTTGGCGCGCGACTTGCGAAAATCAGGTCAGGCCGTCTCGCTTTGGGACGGGCGGCAAGCAGAGGACGAGGGGCGATGGAGCCCATGGGCAACAACATCGACGTTCATCTGGGTAAGCGGCTGCGCCGTCGGCGGCGCCTGCTGGGCCTGACGCAACAACAGCTGGCCGGCGCCTGCGGCGTCCGCTTCCAGCAGATCCAGAAATACGAATGCGGCGCCAACCGCATTTCGGCGGCCCGCCTGTGGCAGCTGTCCGAGGCTCTGGAGGTGCCGGTCGGGTATTTCTACGACGGCCTGACCGAGGCGCCTCTTCAGCACGCCTCGCCCGGCGAAGGCCCCGGTGAAGGCGGCGGCGAGATGCTGGCCAGCAAGGAGACCCTGGACCTCATCCGCGCTTACTACCAATTGGGCGAGCGGCCGCGACGCCGCCTGCTCGACCTCGCCAAGTCGCTGAACGGCGACCACGAGGCGGCCTAAGGCCGAAACGACGTCTGCTTTGCGCCCGACCTTTGCGATAGCCTGGGGGATATCGCGGAGGCCGGCGGCGAGGTAAAGCGGGAGCCATGCCCGCCTCCGACCTCGCCGCCGGCCGTCTGGCCGAACTGGACGCCTTCCTGATCGAACTGAACGCCGCCTCGGCCGGCGTCATCCTTCCGCTCTACCGGGCCGACCACGGCCTGGAAGACAAGGGCGGAGCCAAGGGGTTCGACCCGGTCACCGCCGCCGATCAGGGCGCGGAGGTCGCCATTCGAAAGCTGATCGCCGAGCGCTATCCCGAACACGGGGTGATCGGCGAGGAATACGGCGAGGATCGCCCCGACGCGGAGTTCGTCTGGGTGCTGGATCCCGTCGACGGCACGCGCGCCTTCATCGCAGGCCTGCCGCTGTGGACCACCCTGATCGGCCTGCGCCACCACGGCCGCCCCGTGCTGGGCTCGATCGGCCAGCCGTTCCTGGACGAGATCTTCATCGGCCACACCGGCGGCTCGCGCCTGATATCGCGCGGCGAGACGCGTCCGCTGCACGTGCGCCCCTGCCCCAAATTGACCGACGCCATCATCGCCACAACCGACCCAGAGGCCTGTTTCGACGGCGCCGAGCTCGGCGCCTGGACCCAGGTGCGCGCGGCCGCCCGCCTAGCGCGGCTGGGTTGCGACGCCTACGCCTACGCGATGGTCGCCATGGGCAAGATGGACATGGTGATCGAGGCCGGCCTGAAGTCCTGGGACATCGAGTCGGCGATCCCTCTCATCGAGGGAGCCGGCGGCCTGGTCACCAATTGGCGCGGCCAGCCAGTGGGCCAGAATGGCGGACAGATCGCCATCGCGGGCGACCGGGCCTGCCTCGACGAGGCCCTGGTCGCCCTTAAGCGCTCGGCGAAATAGCTACTTCTTCGCAGCCGGCTTCTTGGCGGCGGCGGGCTTCGTGGCAGGCGCATTCTTCGGAGCCGCAGCCTTCTTCGGCGCGGCCGCGGCCTTCGCGGGGGGCTTTGCAGGGGCCTTGGGCGTAGCGGCCTTTGCCGGCGCCGCAGCCTTGGCGGGCGCGGGTTTCGCGGCGGGCGCCTTCTTGGCCGGAGCAGCCTTCGCTACAGCCGGCTTGGCTGCAGGCTTAGCGGCCGGCTTCTTAGCGGCCGGAGCGGCCTTGGCTGCTGCAGCAGGCTTGACGGCGGGCTTGGCGGCCGCGGCCTTCGCAGGGGCTTTCACAGCGGCCTTGGCCGGAGCCTTCTCCGCCGACGTCTTGGGGGCGGGCTTTGCGGCCGGCTTGGCCGCCGCCTTCGCCTTGGCGGCTGGAGCCGGCGCGGCCGTTTCGACGGGCTTGGCCGCCGGTGCGGGAGTAACAACCGCAGGCGTCGGCGCCGCGGCCGCCGGCTGAGGCGCGGGGGCTGGTTCGACCGGTTTGGCGGCGGGGGCGGCCGGCGCGGGCGCCGACTTGCCCAGCAGGGCGTCCAGCGCGCGCAGGAAGATGTTCCGCATAGAATCCGTCTCCATCAGGATTTCGTGGTAGGCGCCGGGCACATTGATGAACTCTCCCTTGGGGAGGTTCTTCGCCACGATACGCTGAGCATTGTTATCGACGAGCTTGTCTTGTTCGGCTGACACGATGACGACGGGGATCGTCACGCTTTTCAAGTTTTCCGGCCGAGCCAGGTAGCCGGTGGCCCGGAAGGCGAAGTCCAGCCAGCCCCAGGTCGGACCGCCGAGGCCGAGGTCGGGATGAGCCGTGACCTGCGCCTTGGCGCGCTCGTAGCGCGGGCGGTCGTGGGTGAGGACGTTGTTCTCGTAAGTCTCGGACGGTCCCGGCGGCCGGGCGTAGGCGCCGGCGCCGCCGAACAGGGTCCTGAACCCGGCCAGAGCGCGCGCGATCGACAGCGGGACGCCGCCGGTCTGCAGGCCGAGCATGGGGGCCGAGAGTATCGCGCCTTCGAAGCGCGGCGACTCGCCGTGGGCCAGAGCCAGCAGCGTCAGGCAGCCGCCCATCGAGTGGCCGATCGCGAACCACGGCTTCGGCAGCCGGCTTTCATAGGCCGCCAGCAAGGCGCGATAGTCGGTCAGGAAGGCCCGGTAGCCACTCGCGTGACCAGCCAACCGGTCGCCGAGCTCGCGGTGCGACAGGCCTTGGCCGCGCCAGTCATGGGCGAGCACCACGTAGCCGCGCCCGGTGAGGTCTTGAATGACCTCGAAGTACTTCTCGATCGGCTCGGTGCGTCCGCCGCTGAGCACGACCGAACCCTTGGTCGGCCCCTTGGCCGGGAACAGGGCGGCGCGCAGCTGGGCGCCATCGGCGCCCTTGAACCACGCGGCCTCGCCGCCGGCCGGGACCGGCGCGTCCGCAATCGCGATCAGTGGGGCCCCCGCCATGTGCTTCACGCCATCTTTGCGAACAGCGCCTGCATCTGCGGCTGCAACGACATGGCTAGCCCCATGTCAGACACCTTCAAACGACCGGTGATCACCGCGGTCATCGGATTGAGGTCACCGGCGCCCAGCGCCTTCAGATCCTTCCGGCTGACCGAGACCGTCAGGTCGGCGGGCTTGTCCTCGTTGGTCACAGTGGCGCCGTCGATATGAATGTAGCCCTCGCCGCGAAGGTCGACCTTGAACGACTTGCCGAGCCCGGAGTCGCCACCGACCGCCTCGGCCACCTTCTGCGTTAGTTCTTCAAGGTTCGTCATACGCCCGTCTCACGTCACCGTGAGAGGCAGCTTCGCCTCAAGCGCGAGCCAAGTAAACGGCTCAGCCATAGTTTGAGCGGCGATTTCGTCGCAGGGCCCGCTTGGCGCCACCTCAATCAGCAGGCGTCTCCGGACAGGTCTCGGAGATTCGCTTGGCGGTGGTCGTGGCCTTGGCGCTCAGAGGCACGCCGCCGTAGGTCGTGCTGATGTTGGCCACCATGTTGAACGTGGTCGGCGAATAGGTGCCGGTCGCCTCGATCGCAGCCTTGCTGCCATTCTTGGTGGCGCAGCTGCCCTTGAGGGTGATCTTGCCGTTCTTGAACACCCGGGTGGGGTAGTCGCACTTGTAGTGCCGGTTCGAGGGTCCCATCACGAACTTGGAGACCTCGCTCGGCGTGATGCAGCGCCGTTCGGTCTTGGACTGGCTGACAATGGCCGCGACCTTGTTGGTCACGTCCCAATAGCCCGGCAGGATGGTCTGTTCCTGAGCCGACGCCGGAACAGCCAGCAGCAGGCCGGCGGGGATCAGCACGAGAGCGAAATTGCGGAACATGAGGGACATGAGGGACTTTCTGCGCATTGCGTTCGCGACCATCTAGCGGGCTGGACCTGACTGCAACCTGACCGGCCTTCGCGCAACCTGTTCATCTCGGCGTGACAGCGGTGTGCTTCAAGGGCAATATTGCGATTAATTCGCAAGAGCGAACCTGGGAGGTATTGGATGAAGACCCTGGAACTGGGCGACCTCGAGCGCCTGTACAAGCCGCCGGGCAAGCTGGTGCTCGACAAATCGCTTTGCCAGGTGGACCGGCACGGCCGCGCCTTCATCGCTCTCTCGCCGTTTTGCGTGATCAGCTCCGCCGGTCCCGAGGGCGCCATGGACGTATCGCCGCGCGGCGGCGAACCGGGCTTCGTGCACGTCAGCGAGGACGGCAAGACCCTGTTCCTGCCTGACCGCCCGGGGAACAACCGGCTCGACAACATCCGCAACCTGCTGAGCGGCCCGGGCCGGATCGGCATGATGTTCATGATCCCCGGCTTCGACGATGTGTACCGGGTCAACGGCCGCACATCGGCCACCGACGACGCCGAACTGCTGGCCCAATTCGTGGAGTTCGGGAAGACGCCGCGGCTGGTGATCATGGTCTCGGTCGAAGAGGCCTACTTCCACTGCCCAAAGGCGATCATGCGCGCGCGGCTGTGGGACCCGGAGGCTCAGGTCGAGCGCAGCGCCCTGCCCTCCGGCGCCGAAATGGTCATGGACCAGCTGAACATGGGCAAGCCGCAGGTCAGCGATGAGGCGATCATCGAGAGCTACAAGACCCAGCTCTAGACTCTTTCCGGTTCAGGTGAGACGCCTGAACCGGAGAAAAAGGGTCTATCTTCAAAAATTTAGAGCGTGACGGTCGCTTCAACCGGCATCCACTTGAAGCTGTCACGCTCTAGCTGGCGGGCTTCACGAACCGCAGGGTCATGCGGTCGCTTTCGCCGATCGCATCGTAGGGCGCGCGGTCGAACTTCGGATCGGCCGGCTCGCCACGCGGCGAGGTGAGCCGCACCGGCGGCAACGTCCAGACGCCGAACGGATGGTCTTTGGTGTCCTTGGGGTTGGCGTTGATCTCGCTGGCCTTGTCGAGGACGAAGCCGGCCTCCTGGGCCATGCGCACCACATAGGCTTCCTGCACATAGCCGTCGGGCGCCAGCACGTCCTGCACGCCGCCGGCCGGCGCGCGGTGCTCCTCGATCCCGAGGACGCCGCCCGGCTTCAGGGCCGCATAGGCGTCGCGGAACGCCTTCTCGGCGGTGCCGGCCGCCATCCAGTTGTGCAGGTTGCGGAGGAAGAGCACGAGGTCGGCGCTGCCGGCCGGCGCGACCGGCCCGCTGGTGGCGCCGAACGCCGCGATCTCCACGTCGCCATAGATCTTCGGCTTGGCCTTCAGCCTGGCGCGATAGGCTTCGACGATCTCGGTGGACGCCGGATCGGCCGGCTCGAGATTGGCGGCGATCAGCTTGCCTTTGTTGGCGGCGAGGTAGGGGGCGAGGATGTCGGTGTACCAGCCGGCGCCCGGCCAGAATTCGACCACCGACTGTCCCGGCTTGAGACCCCAGAACTCAAGGGTCTCGACCGGATGACGCCAGGGATCGCGGGCCTTGTCGGCGGGCGAACGCCACTCGCCGGCCACTGCCTCCGGCAGCGTCATGCCGGCCTTGGCCTTGTTCGGCGCGGGCTTGGGCTGGGCCTCGCCCTTTTTGCCGCAAGCCGCCAGAGCCAGCGCTCCGAGCATCAGGCCACGGCGCGAGAACGAGTTCATCGAAGTCGAGAGTGAGCGCCGCATACGGATCCTGAAGTCACCACCGTCCCAGGTTGGCTAGGCTGACCCGGGACGATGGTCAAAGCATGGCCCTATTGTTTCACGAAACGCAGCGTCATGCGGTCGCTTTCCCCAATCGCCTCGTACTTCGTGCGATCGAAGCTCGCGTCCGCAGGCTGGCCGGCGGCCGCCGATCGACGCACCGGCGGCAGGGTCCAGACGCCGAACGGGTGATCCTTGGTGTCCTTCGGATTGGCGTTGATCTCGGACTTGGCGGCCAGCTTAAAGCCGGCCTTCTCGGCCGCGGCGATCACGAAGTCGGTCGCCACATAGCCGTCCGAAGCGCCCGGAAGCTGATCCCGGGTCGGATCGGAGCGATGCTCCTCGACCGCCAGCACGCCGCCGGGCTTCAGCACGTCGTGGAAGTCCTTGAACACCTTGTCGAGCAGGCCCGGCTGGCCCATCCAGTTGTGGACGTTGCGAGCGGTGATGACGACGTCGGCCGAGCCCGGCGCGCCGAGCGGAGCCGAAACCGGGCCAAAGCCCGCATAGACGATCTTCCCGTACTTGGCCTGGTCGGCGTACTTGGCCTCGAAGTCGGCACGCGCCTTGCGGGCGCCTTCCGAGAGCTTGGGGTTGGCGGTGTCGGCGACGCCGGCCACGTAGGTTCCGCCGGTCGCCTTGGCGTAGGGCGCCAGGATCTCGGTCCAATAGCCGGTGCCCGGCGAAATCTCGACGATCGTCTGCTTGGGCTTCACACCCCAGAACGCCAGCGTCTCGTAGGGATGGCGCGCGCCGTCGCGGGCGACGTGATCGGCGCCTCGCTGCGGACCGGCGATAGCGGTCTTCAAAGCAGCATCGTCCGCGGCCGCGGCGGGTTGGGCGAGGACGGCGACCGACGCGAAGGCGGCGGCAAGGGCAAGCTTGTGGGGGGACATCTCTGACGAGGCCTCTCGATTTGTTCCTGGGCGAGGCGAACCCTAGAGGTGCAAGCGCTGCTGGCAAGCGGGTTGAGAATTCAACGCGGCCGCTCGGTGGAATTGTCGTTCAACGGTGATCTTGAACGGACGAAACGACGTCCCACCTAAGCACTCGAAGGCGCTGGACATCCGGGCCTTCCGGACACAGGGCGAGGCCGATCTTGGCTCGCGCGACGTCCGACCCAACGCAACCTTGCTTAAGCCAAGAAGGTAATTCCAATGCGCACGATCGACTTCTCCCCCCTCTATCGCTCTGTCGTCGGCTTCGACCGCCTGGCCTCGCTGCTGGAAACCGCCAGCGTTGACGCCGCGGCCGGCTATCCGCCGTACAACATCGAGCGCACCGACGAGAACGCCTACCGCGTCGAGATCGCGGTCGCCGGCTTTCGGCCGGAAGAACTGAACATTGAGGTCAAGGAAAACCTCCTGACCGTCCAGGGCCGCAAGGCCGCCAACGACGACCAGCGCCGGTTCCTTCATCGCGGCCTGGCCGAGCGCAATTTCGAGCGCCGGTTCCAGCTCGCCGACTATGTGATCGTCACCGAAGCCAAGCTCGCCGACGGCCTGCTCTCGATCTCGCTCAAGCGCGAGCTGCCGGAGGCCCTGAAGCCCCGCACGATCGAGATCAGCACCTCGGCCCAACCTGAGCTGATTGAAGGCGAGAAGGCCGCCTAACCCTCCCCCCGAGGCGGCCTCCGTTCTTCCGGGGCGGCGCAGCGACCTGCGCCGCCCCACCCCTCCCTCTCCCAGTCCCCTGGGCGGCGCTTCCCCCGGCGCCGCCCTTTCTTTTGCAGGCTGCTGACGGTCACGCTGGTCGGGGCGTCGCTCAGCCTGGCGCCGACCACGACAAATGGCTTGAGTTCAGCCACACAGACGAGGTGACAGTGACCGTCCCCCCGCATGCCGACGTGGCGGCTTTTCGGGGCGCTTGAGGCGGCTTGACGATAGGGCCTATCCGATCCGCGGCGGGGTCAGCCTGTAGACGGCATAGCCTCGATCCGCCCCGTACACCGGGGTCAAGGTCCAGCCCTCGGCCGCCAGCGCGGTCGATAGGCGGGACCAGAACGGATCGTCGCAGCGGTCTATAAAATAGCGGGCATCAGATTGGCGGGCGATTTCGTCGAGCGCCTTGCCAACCGCTCGCCCTTGGCTTGGCAGGGTCCAGCGCTGATGCGCGGAGATGGAAGCGGGCGTCTTGAGCCCGACCAGATCGATGAGGTTGAGCCGCGACCTGAAGGCTGCGACACCGGCGTCATGCACCAGGACCGGCGTCCCGGCCGGCAGGTTTCCGGACGCCCAAGCGGTCGCGGCATCGGCTTCGCGCACCAGGCGGCGGCCGTCCTCGATGCCGCCAATCGACTTGGGAAGCGTGGCGACCGCAAAGGCGACAAGCACCACGATGACGGCTTTCGACAGGAGCCCGCCCCGCTGGGCGAACGTCATGTAGCCATAGAGCGCGATCGGCGCGAGGACGTAGGGATAGCGCCACCAGTTGTGCGCGAGGCTGGACGGCAGCGCCAGGGTGAAGGCCAGCACAAAGGCGACGAGGAAGACCAAAAGCGCTAAGCCGACCTTGTCGCGCCGGATGCAAAGCAGCCCTAGCCCCAAGGCGCCGAGGGCCGTGACTAGGTGTCCAAAGGCCGTGGCCGCCTTAACGAAAGGCGCCTTTGGCGCGTCGGCGAAGAAGGCGACTTTGGCGCCGAGGGTGCCGGGCGACAGTTGGCCGATCGCGAGCCAGGACCACGCCAGCCAGGGGGCGGCGGCGGCGGCAAAGGCGGCCCAATCGAGCAGGGTGGCGCGCACATCCGAACCGCGCCGCCATGCCTGGAGCAGCATCAGCGGGCCGGCGAGCGCGGCCAGCTCCGGTCGCAGGAACGGCATCAGGCCGCACAGGACCGCCAGCCACCGGCTCGGCCGTTCGGCGGTCGCCATCAGGATCGCGGCGGTGACGGCCGCCATCGCCCAAGCGGTCTCCAGGCCGTTGAACAACTGGAACGGGATGTAGTTGGCGGCCAGGCCGACGAAAACCACACCGGCGCGCATCGGCCAGGAGATAGCGGCTCGGTTGGCGAGTTGCAGCAACGCCAGGCCGTAGGCAAGGACGCCTAGTGTGGCCACAAGGAAACCGCCAGCGACGCCCGGCAGAACGCGCGTCGCAAGGGCGACCATCGCCAGGTGGACGAGGCTCGTGGCGCCGGTCAGCGGTGATGTCTGATAGTTCGCGTCCCACCCCGCCCAGAGCGCCTCGGCGTTGTGCAAGGTGATGTAGGCGTCATCGAGCGGGAAAGCGAAGGGCCGCCCGGTCAGCCACAGCGCCGCAGCAGCCGTTAGGATCGACGCCGTCACAAGCAAGCGCGCGCAGTTCAAAGCTGAGACCCGAACCATTCGCAAGCTCTACCATAGCGCGCCCGCAGCCGCTACGCGCCGGCTGCTGACAGCATGTTGACAGCAGACTGGGCGTTCTCTCCCGCAATCACAGCGCGGAGAAAAATCATGGCCCTGAAGGGAAGCTGCCATTGCGGCGCCACGCAGTTCGAAGTGACCGAGCCGCCAGCGAGCGTCACCAGCTGCAACTGCTCATACTGCTCCAAGCGCGGCGGGCTGTGGGCGTACTACACGCCTGAGCAATTCAAGCTGACCACCGCCCGCGACCGGGTCTCCACCTATCAGTGGGGCGGCTATTTCGGTCAGCATCACTTCTGCGGAATCTGCGGCTGCACGACCTATGGCGAGAGCCCGAGCTGGGTCGACTACAAACCCGACTACGAGCATCCGAAGATCGGGGTGAACGCTCGCCTGTTCGACGACTTCGACCTGGCCGCCGTGCCGGTCGAGCACGTCAACGGCAAGGAGGACTGGTAGGTCAGAAGGCTCCGCCGCGGCCCTGACCGGCCACGAAGCGGTTGGCGCCGGCCTGGGCCTCGCCGCTGGCCAGGGTGGCGCGGCCGAGCTCGATCTCGCGAGCGGTGGCCGCGTCCCAGTCCAACGACCACTGGCCGATGGCCGAGGCGCGGTCATTGCGAAGGCAGGTCTGCGGAAAGGCTGAGATCTGGGCGGCGAGCTGCAGCGCCGCCTCCAGCGCCCGGCCTTGCGGCGCCAGCCGATTGGCCAGTCCGATGGCGTAGGCCTCGGCCGCATCGACCGGGCGGCCGGTGAGGATCAGGTCCATGGCCCGGGAGTGGCCGATCAGCCGTGGCAGGCGTACCGTGCCCAGGTCGATCAGCGGCACGCCGAACCGGCGGCAGAAGACGCCGAACACCGCGCCCTCGGCAGCCACTCGCAGGTCGCACCAGGCCGCGACCTCCAGCCCGCCGGCGACGGCATGCCCCTCGACCGCAGCGATCACCGGCTTGCTCAGCGCCAGGCGGGTGCAGCCCATCGGGCCGAGGTCGCCCTCCCTGTGCACCGGATTGCCGCGCCCCTCGCTGACGCCCTTGAGGTCAGCTCCGGCGCAGAAGGTCCCGCCGCGCCCCTGCAGGACGGCGACGTCCAGCGCCTCGTCGGCGTCGAAGGTCTTGAAGGCCTGATAGAGCGCGGTGGCCGTCTCGCCGTCGACGGCGTTGCGGCGCTCAGGGCGCTCGATGGTGACGATCGCTGTACGGTCGCGGACTTCAACGCTGACGGTCGACATGGCAGGGCCTCCTGGGTCGAAGCCCCACGATAGGCGCTTGCCCAGACGTCAGCCCACGCCCGATCAGATCACGTCGTCGAGACCGCGCGCCCCCCACTTCTGGGCGTTGGTCAGGTTGGCGCCTCGGACCATGGCGCTGGTGAAGTTGGCGCGGCTGAGGTCGGCTTCGACGAAGATCGCGTGACGGCAGTCGGCGCGCGCCAGGTCGGCGTTCTTGAGCACCGCGCCGGTCAGGTTGCTGGGCAGGGTGCGGTCGGCGCCCAGCAGCAGCGGGCCCATCTGGGCGTCGCGCAGGTCCGCGCCCGACAGCTTGGCGCCGATCAGCCGCGCGCCGCGCAGGTCGGCGCGGCGGAGGTTGCAGTTGCGCAGGTCCGCGCCGTCGAGCTGGGCGCCCTGAAGCTGCACGCCCTCCATGTCGAGGCCGTAGAACACCGCGCCCTTGGCCGACAGGGCGGTCAGGTTGAAGCCTCGGATGGTTTCCAGCGCCCGCAGGTCGGCGTTGTCGAAGACGCTGGGCGTGCCCTCGGCGCCGCCGGTCTCGCACCACTTCGCATGGTCGCGGATCATCGTCTTGTAGGGCAGGTCCTGCACCGACTTGCCGACCGGATCGTCGGTCAGCACGCCGCGCATGTCGGCCTGGGTGACGTTCCAGGCGAAGGTCTTAGCGCCCACGAGGATGACGTCGCGCATGTCGGCGCCGGCCAGGTCCGCGCCCGAGAGGTCGCAGCCGGCCATATTGGCGCCGGACATGTTGGCCTGCTTGAGGTTGGCGCGCACCAGCTTGGCGTCCTTGAGGATCGCGTCGCTGAAGTCGGCCTTGATCGCCATCACGCCAGACAGGCGCGAGCGCTCGAGGTTGGCGCCGGCGAGGATCGCCCCCGAGGCTTCGCCGACCCGGTTGATGTGTTCCAGGACCCGCAGGCCCTTGTCGCGATCGCCGACCGCGATCGAGCCCTCGCGCAGGTCGGCTTCGAACATGTCGGCGGCGGTCAGGTTGGCGCCCCGCAGGCAAGCGCCCCGCAGGTCGGCGCGGCGCAGCGAGGCGTCGGTCAAATTGGCGTTCTGGAGGTCGGCCCCGAACAGGTTGGCGTGGTCGAGGCGCACGCCCTGCATCTGGCAGTTGGCGAGCACCGCGCCGGTCAGGTCGGCGTCGCAGAGATTCTTGTTGCGCAGGTCCAGCCCCGACAGGTCCTTCCAGGCGAACACGGCGCGCGCGCCGCCGGGCTTGGACGTCCAGAGGCGGTCATGCTTGGCGCAGACGGCGTCGAGCTCGTGCTGATCGAGCTTGCGCAACTCCTGGGTTGGAGCGGTCTGGGCGGACATAGATAACCCCACTGATTTCGGCGTCGAATCTAAGCCGGACGCGATTAACGCGCCCTTTCCGCGGGTTCGTTTGAGCGTCGTTAATTTCCGGGCGGAACGTAGTCGGCGTAGAGGAACGCGGCCTCGTCGGCGAGCACGCCGAGCCGCACCGGCACCCTGGCGGCGCGTAGGCGCTCCGCGCCCTGGCCGGCTGCAAAGGGCGAGGCGTCCTCGCAGGCGATGACCACCTCGGCGACCTGCGCTGCGACCAGCCGCTCGGAGCACGAGGCCGTCCCGGTGGAGCGCGCGCCGCAGGGTTCGAGCGTCACGTAGGCGATCGCGCCACGCGCATTTTCTCCAGCCTGCTCAATAGCTTGCTCTTCGGCGTGCGGGCGGCCGCCCTTGCCGGTCACCGCTTCGCCGACCACCACGCCGTCCTTGACCAGCACACAGCCGACGCTGGGATTGGGCAAGGTCAGGCCGAGGTGCGCGCGCGCCGCCGCAATGGCGCGCCGCATGTATTCGCGATCGGCCTGGACGCTCATGCCGCCTTGGGCAGGGCGGTCGCACGGGCCTCGTCGAGGTAGCGCCCGGACACCGGCTTAAGGTTAGCGTCGAGCTCGATCAGCAGCGGATTTCCGGTGGGGATTTCGACACCGATGATCGCCTCGTCGGAGAGGCCGTAGAGCAGCTTCACAATCGCCCGTAGAGAGTTGCCGTGGGCCGCAACCAGGAGGGTCTCACCTGACTTGAGGTGCGGCGCGATCTCGGCGTCCCAATAGGGCTGCACCCGCTCGAGCGTGGTCTTCAGGCTTTCGGTGTCGGGCAGGACGGCGCCGGCGTAGCGGCGGTCCTTGGCGAAGTCGAACTCGCCGCCTGGGGCCAGCGGCGGCGGCGGCACGTCGTAGGAGCGCCGCCAGACCTTCACCTGGTCGTCGCCGTGCTTAGCGGCGGTCTCGGTCTTGTTGAGCCCGGTGAGCCCGCCGTAGTGGCGCTCGTTCAGGCGCCAGTCCTTGGTCTCCGGCACGAACACCTGGCCGGCCGAGGTGAGCGCCAGCCAGAGGGTGCGGATCGCCCGGGTCAGCACCGAGGTGTAGGCGCGGTCGATCTGCAGGCCGGCGGCCTTGATCAGCTCCCCGCCCTTGCGGGCCTGAGCTTCGCCCTCGGCGGTCAGATCGACGTCGACCCAGCCGGTGAAGCGGTCTTCGAGGTTCCACTGGCTCTGGCCGTGACGAAGAAGGATCAGGGTGGGCAAGGCGCGACGCTCCGACTGCAGGTTGCCTGCGGGCTAAGGCCCGGGGGCGCGAGCGTCAAGGTCCGCTGGCTCCGGAGGGCGGCGCTGGCTATATGAGCAGATCATGTCCGATCGCCTGTTCTTTCCGCTGATCGCCGCGCTGTTCCTGGCCCTGGTGGCGCTGGGCGCCGTCTGGCCCCAGGGCCTTGGCTCGCGCTCGCCGGGTCCGTTCGGCCACACCCCCGTACAGCAGACCGCAAAGGTGCAGGCCGCCATGAAGCGCGAGACCGAAGCCTCCGAGGCGCGCCTGAAGGCCGCGCGCGAGGCTGTCGCCGACATCCAGACCCAGAAGCTCAGCCCGACAAAATGACCGACGCAGCCACCATCCAATTCGACGCGGTCGCCGTGGGCCGCCGCGTGCTGAGCGCCGAGGCCGACGCCCTGCGGCTGCAGGCCGACACCCTGGGCGAGGCCTTCGCCGAGGCGGTCGACCTGCTCTACAACGCCAAGGGCCGGGTCATCCTGACCGGGATCGGCAAGTCCGGGCACGTGGCCAAGAAGATCGCCGCGACCTTCGCCTCGACCGGCGCGCCGGCCTTCTTCGTGCACGCCAACGAGGCCAGCCACGGCGACCTGGGCATGATCGCCGACGGCGACGTGATCCTGGCGCTGTCGAAGTCGGGCCAGAACTCAGAGCTGGCCGACGTGATCGCCTATTCGCGCCGCTTCCATATTCCGCTGATCGCGGTGACCGGCTCGACCGAAAGCCCGCTCGGCCAGGCGGCCGACGTGGTGCTGCTGCTGGCCGACGCGCCGGAGGTGACCTCCGAGGTCAAGGCCCCGACCACCTCGACCACCTTGCAGATCGCGCTCGGCGACGCGCTGGCGGTGTCGCTGCTGGAGCGCCGCGGCTTCACGGCGAAGGACTTCAAGATCTTCCATCCCGGCGGCAAGCTGGGCGCCATGCTGCGCACGGTCGGCGACCTGATGCACGGGGCCGACGAACTGCCGCTGGTCGGCATGGACACCCCGATGTCCGAGGCCCTGCTGATCATGACGGAGAAGGCGTTCGGCATCATCGGCGTCACCGACGCCAGCGGCGCGCTGAGGGGCGTGATCACCGACGGCGACCTGCGCCGGCACCTCGATGGGTTGCTGACCCACAGCGCCGGCGAAGTGATGACCCCTGGCCCGAAGAAGACCGCGCCGCCGCAGATGCTGGCCGCCGAGGCCCTGGCGCTGATGAGCGATCCGCTGCCCATGGTCACGGTGCTGTTCGTGGTGTCGGACGGCAAGCCGGTGGGAATTCTGCGGGTGCACGACCTGGTGCGCGCCGGCGTTTGACGAACGTCTGTCGGTCACGCGCGTTCGGATGGCCTTAAGGGTCGTCGGCTTTTAAGAGTGGCCTACGCGTAGAGATAACGGAGTTACGATGCTGCCCACCCCGCGCGCCGACCTCACGCCCAACACCTTGGAATACGAGGTCGCCCCGCTGGTGAAGGCGACCGGCTTTCGCGAATACGACGCGCGCTGGCTGTTCGGGCCGGAGATCAACCTGCTGGGCGTCGAGGTGCTCGGCCTGGGCCTTGGGACCTACATCCAGGAACTCGGCCAGACCAAGATCGTGGTCGGGCATGACTACCGCTCCTATTCGCTGTCGATCAAACAGGCGCTGACCGTGGGCCTGCTGTCGGCCGGGTGCGAGGTGATCGACATCGGCCTGGCCCTGTCGCCGGTCGCCTATTTCGCGCAGTTCGCGCTCGACGCCCCGTGCGTCGCCATGGTCACCGCCAGCCACAACGAGAACGGCTGGACCGGCGTGAAGATGGGGGCCCAGCGCCCGCTGACCTTCGGCCCCGTGGAAATGGGGCGGCTCAAGGAGATCGTGCTCGGCGGCCAGGGCGTGGTCCGGGCCGGCGGGTCGCTGACCCATGTGCAGGGTTTCGCCGAGACCTACATCGCCGACGTCTCCGCCCGCGTGGCGATCAAGCGGCCGCTGAAGGTGGTCTGCGCCTGCGGCAACGGCACGGCCGGGGCCTTCGCGCCCGAGGCGCTGCGCCGGATGGGCGTCGAGGTGGTCGAGATGGACTGCGATCTCGACTGGAACTTCCCGCGCTACAACCCCAACCCCGAAGACCACGAAATGCTCAAGGAGATGGCCAAGGCCGTCCGGGAGCATGGCGCGGACCTGGCGCTCGGCTTCGACGGCGACGGCGACCGCTGCGGGGTGGTGGACGACACCGGCGAGGAGATCTTCGCCGACAAGATCGGCCTGATGCTGGCCCGCGACCTCTCGGCCCTGCACAAGGACGCCACCTTTGTCGTCGACGTGAAGTCGACCGGCCTGTTCGCCACCGATCCGGTGCTGAAGGCCAACGGCGCCAAGACCGTCTACTGGAAGACCGGCCACTCCTACATCAAGCGCAAGACCGCCGAGCTGGGCGCTCTGGCCGGGTTCGAGAAGAGCGGCCACTTCTTCTTCAACGACCCGATCGGCCTGGGCTACGACTGCGGCCTGACCGCGGCGGCGGCGGTGCTGGCCATGCTGGACCGCAATCCCGACAAGAAGCTCTCGGAGCTGAAGGCGGCGCTGCCGATCGCCTACACGTCCCTGACCATGTCGCCGCACTGCCCCGACGAGGAGAAGTACGGCGTAGTCGACGAGGTGGTCGCCGAGTACGAGGCCCTGGCCAAGGCCGGCGGGACCATCCTTGGCCGCAAGATCGTCGAGGTGATCACGGTCAACGGCGTGCGCGTGGCGTTGGAGGACGGCTCGTGGGTGCTGGTCCGCGCCTCGTCCAACAAGCCCGAGATCGTGGTGGTCGTGGAGAGCACGCAGTCGGAAGCCGACATGCGCGCCCTGTTCCGCGAAGAGGTGAAGCCGCGTTTGGCCAAATGGCCACAAATCGGCGCCTACAATCAGGAAGTCTGATTCGGGTCGGCGACGGCCCTCCCGCCGCAATTGCCCGCGCGCGCGCGGCGTGGTGAAAGGCGGGACGCGAACCGTTCGTAAGGATACCCCATGCACGTCACGATGATCGGCACCGGCTATGTGGGCCTGGTGAGCGGGGCCTGCTTCGCCGACTTCGGGCACACCGTGACCTGCATCGACAAGGACGCCAGCAAGATCGAGCGCCTGCGCGCCGGCGGCATCCCGATCTATGAGCCCGGCCTGGAGAATCTCGTCGCCCAGAACGTGAAGGCCGGGCGGTTGTTCTTCGACACCGAGGCGGCTGAAGCCGTGAAGAAGGCCGACGCGGTGTTCATCGCGGTGGGCACGCCGTCGCGGCGCGGCGACGGCCATGCCGACCTCTCCTACGTCTACGCGGCGGCCGAGGAGATCGCCGGCCAGATCGACGGCTTCACCATCATCGTCACCAAGTCGACGGTTCCGGTCGGCACCGGCGATGAGATCGAGCGGATCATCAAGGCCAAGCGGCCGGACGCCCAGTTCGCCGTGGTCTCCAATCCGGAGTTCCTGCGCGAAGGCGCGGCGATCGAGGACTTCAAGCGGCCCGACCGCGTGGTCGTCGGCATCGAGGACGAGCGCGCCCGCCCGGTGATGACCGAGCTCTACCGGCCGCTGTACCTCAACGAGACGCCGATCGTGTTCACGGGCCGGCGGACCAGCGAGTTGATCAAGTACGCGGCCAACGCGTTCCTCGCCATGAAGATCACCTTCATCAACGAGATGGCCGATCTCTGCGAAGCGGTCGGCGCCGATGTTCAGCAGGTCGCGCGCGGCATCGGCCTGGACAAGCGGATCGGCGGCAAGTTCCTGCACGCCGGCCCCGGCTACGGCGGCTCCTGCTTCCCGAAGGACACCTTGGCCCTGGTGCGCACCGCAACCGACGCCGGATCGCCGGTGCGGCTGATCGAGACCACCGTCCAGGTGAACGACAGCCGCAAGAAGGCCATGGCCGCCAAGGTCTCCGACGCCCTGACCGGTGATCTGGCCGGCAAGACGGTCGGCGTGCTGGGCCTGACCTTCAAGCCCAACACCGACGACATGCGCGATGCGCCGAGCCTGGACATCGTGCCGGCCCTGCAGGCCATGGGCGCGCAAGTGCAGGCCTTCGATCCGGAAGGGACCCACGAGGCGCGCCAACTGCTGCGCGACGTCGACTTCAAGGCCGACCCCTACGAGGCGGCGGCCGGCGCCGACGTGCTGGTGATCATCACCGAGTGGGACCAGTTCCGCGCCCTCGACCTCGACCGCGTGAAGCTGCTGATGAAGGCCCCGGTGCTGGTCGACCTGCGCAACATCTACCGCCCTGAAGAGGTGCGCAGCCGCGGCTTCAAGTACGCCTCAATCGGCCGCGCCTGAGCGATGCCGACGCCGCGCCTCTTCCACGTGAGCGAAGAGGCCGGCATCGAGCGCTTCGTTCCGCGCCCGCCTCCCTCTCCGGACGCCGGAATCGTCGGCGACTGCGTGTTCGCGGTGGACGAGGATCATCTCGTCAACTTCCTGCTGCCTCGCGATTGCCCTCGGATCACCTTCCGGGCGGGGCCGCAGACCACGGCCGAAGACGCCGCGCGCTTCCTGGCCGGCGCCGAGAAGGTGGTGGCGTTCGAGGCGGCCTGGCTCGACCGGGTGCGGGCCTGCGCCCTTCGGCTCTATGAATTGCCGCCGGAAACCTTCAGCCTTGCGCTGCCGGAAGCCGGCTATTGGATCTCAAGGGAAACGGTGCGTCCGACGGAGGAGCAGGCGCGGACCAATCTCATCGACGCCGTGATCGAAGCGGGCGCGGAAGTGCGCATCCTCCAGGACTTCTGGCCGCTGTGCGACGCGGTGGCCGCGTCCAGCCTGAAGTTCTCCATCATCCGCAAGCGCAACGCCTTACCCAGAGCGTGACAGCTTCAAGTGGAAGCCGGTTGAATCGACCGTCACGCTCTAGCTATTGAAGATAGACCCTTTTTTGTCCGATTCAGGTGATCCCACCTGAATCGGAAAGGGTCTAGGCGCTGAACGTCAGCCCGTCAGGATGTGGATCAAGGTGTTGCCGATCCAGAGCGCGCCCGCCCAGAAGGCAATGGCTAGGACGGCGACAAAGGCGAGGCAGGCGATCGAGGTCAGACCCCGAGCAGTGCCCCGCGAGACGCCCCCGAAGGCGACGTTCCGTGGCATGTTTCGCTCCCAGACTTTTTATCGATCCACGCCGGTCGAGCGACATGGTCAACAAGAGGCTGACACGAATTTACCCGTCTGCAAAGTCCTGCGGCCTCTTACAATAAATACGCGCAAGAAAAGAGTTTGATCCCAGCACCACCTTCACTGTGGATAAGTTCTCGAGGCGCCGCGCTTTGCGCAATTGCAGCGCTTGCGGACATGGCTAGAGTTCGCCGCTTCCGCGCCCGTCGGCGCCGGAACCAAGGGGGCCCTAGAGCTTGCTTTCGCTGATCGGCATCGCCGTTGTCGTTGTGGGCTTCATGGCCCGCCTCAATCCGCTTCTGGTGGTCACCGTCGCCGCGCTGGTGACCGGGGTGGCCGGCGGCCTTGGTCCAGTCGAGGTCGTCGAGACCTTCGGCAAGGCGTTCAAGGAAAACCGCTATGTCAGCGTGGTCTGGGTCGTGCTGCCGGTCATCGGTCTGCTGGAACGGGCCGGCCTGCAGGAGCGCGCTAAAACCCTGATCTCGAGGGTGCGTTCGGCGACCACCGGGCGCCTGCTGCTGCTCTATTTCGTGCTGCGCCAGATCACAGCGGCGCTTGGCCTGACCTCGCTCGGCGGCCACGCCCAGATGGTCCGGCCGCTGATCGCGCCGATGGCCGAGGCCGCCGCCGAGACCCATCACGGCCCCCTGCCCGACCAGACCCGCCAACTGATCCGCGCTCACACCGCCGCCGCCGACAACATCGCCCTGTTCTTCGGCGAGGACATCTTCATCGCCATCGCCTCGATCCTGCTGATCAAGGGCTTCCTCGAGCAGAACGGAATCCTCGTCGAGCCGCTGCAGCTTTCTGTCTGGGCGATCCCGACGGCGATCATCGCCCTGCTGGTGCACGGTACCCGGCTGATGCTGCTGGATCGCCGGCTGGCCCGCACCCTGGCCGAGGCCCGCTCATGATCGGGCTGGAGGTTCTCTACGTCATCGGCGGCGCGTTCTTCGCAGCCATCGCCGTGCTCAGCGCCCGCGACGCCAGCAATCCCAAACGCTGGAAGAACACCGCCTTCTGGGGCCTGTTCGCAGTCAGCTTCCTGTTCGGCTCGCACCTTCCGGACCTGGCCAACGGCCTGGTGGTCATCGCCATGGTGATGGTCGCCGGCTTCGGCGGACTAGGCCGCGGCGAGCCGGTCACCACCACTCCGGCCGAACGCGCCGAGAGCGCCGAGCGGCTCGGCAACCGCCTGTTCCTGCCGGCCCTGGCGATCCCGGCCACGGCGCTGCTGGGCACCTTCGCCTTCAAGCGACCGGAGCTGGCCGGCCTGGTCGATCCCAAGCAGGCGACGCTGGTTTCCCTGATCCTGGGCGTGTTCGTGGCCCTGGCGATCGCCATGCCGATGCTGCGCGCCAAACCCGCCGCGCCACTGCAGGAGGGCCGGCGACTGCTGGACACCGTCGGCTGGGCGGCGGTGCTGCCGCAGATGCTGGCGGCCCTGGGCGCGGTGTTCGCCGCCGCCGGGGTCGGGACCGCGATCGGCCAGATCGCCAGCCAATGGCTGCCCGACGGCAGTCAGCTGGCGGCGGTGGCGGCCTATACTTTCGGGATGGCGATCTTCACGATGATCATGGGCAATGCGTTCGCGGCGTTCCCAGTGATGACCGCCGGGATCGGGCTTCCGCTTATCGTTCAAAGGTTTGGCGGAGATCCGGCGATCATGGGGGCGATCGGCATGCTGTCGGGGTTCTGCGGGACGCTGATGACGCCGATGGCGGCCAACTTCAACATCGTCCCGGCGGCGCTGCTGGAGCTCAAGGACCGCAACGGCGTGATCCGGGCTCAGGTCCCGACCGCCATCCTGCTGCTGCTCGCCAACACGGTGCTGATGTATGTCCTCGTCTTCCGTTTCTGAGCTCAATCAAGAGCTTGGCGAGCAGTTCGCGCGGCTCGCCCTTGGCCACGTAACCAAGCCGTACCCGTACAAGCTGGACCAGGTGCTGGCCGGCGACGCGGACGTTCTGCCGCCGCGGGTGCTGCATCCGATCTTCCACGGCAGCTTCGACTGGCACTCCTGCGTGCACGGCTACTGGCTGCTGGCGACCCTGCTCCGGCAGGTCGCCGACCTGCCTGCCGCTGGCGAAATCCGCAGCCTGTTCAACGAGATGATCACGCCCGAGAAGGTCGCCGGCGAGTTGGCCTATCTGGCGCGGCCGACCAGCGGCGGTTTCGAGCGCCCCTACGGATGGGCCTGGCTGCTGATGTTGGGGGCCGAACTGGAGCGCCACGAAGACGCCGAATGGGGCGCAACCTTGCGCCCGCTGGCCCGCGCCTTCGCCGATCGGTTCAAGGCCTTCCTGCCCAAAGCGACCTATCCGATCCGCACCGGAACCCATTCCAGCACGGCCTTTGCGCTCGCCCTGGCCAGCGAATACGCCGCGCAGGTCGGTGACCGCGAACTGGCCCAATTGATCGAAACCACGGCCCGCGGCTGGTACCTCGGCGACGCCGGCGCCCAGGCCTGGGAGCCGAGCGGCGACGACTTCCTGTCCCCGACTTTGGTGGAAGCCGAGTGCATGAGACGGCTGCTGCCATCGGCAGATTTTCGGCTGTGGTTTTCCAGGTTCCTGCCGAACGCGGCCGAGCGTCAGCCGGCGACGCTGTTCACCCCCGCCACCGTCAGCGACCGCAGCGACGGCAAGATCGCCCACCTCGACGGCCTGAACCTGTCGCGCGCCTGGTGCTGGCGCTCGATCGCCAAGTCGCTGGCCCTGAACGACCCGGCCCGGCGGGTGGTGTTGGCCTCGGCGGACGAGCACCTGGCCTCAGGACTGGAGCACGTGGCCGGCGACTATATGGGCGAGCACTGGCTGGCGACCTTCGCGCTGCTGGCGCTGAAGGCTTGATCAGTTCCTCCCCCGGCGCGAAGCGCGACGGAGTGGGACAGCTGAGTCAGCAAGCCCCCTCAGTCAGCCATTCGGCTGACAGCTCCCCCAGTGGGGGAGCAACTAGGGGTCAGTTCGCCGCCACGTAGGCGTCGATCTGCGCCAGGTGGGCGGCGATCTCGTCGGGGGCGAGGAACGAGCCGGTGAAGCTGTTGCGGGCCAGGGTGACCAGCTCGTCGCGGGTCAGGCCGAGCGCCTGGGCGGTCTCGATCCAGTTCTGGGCCAGGTAGCCGCCGAAATAGGCCGGGTCGTCGGAATTGACCGTGGCGCGCAGGCCAAGGCCGAGCATCTGCTTGAGCGGGTGCGCCGTCAGGTCGTCCACTACGCAGAGCTTGAGGTTCGAGAGCGGGCAGACGGTCAGGGTCATGCCCTGGCGCACAAGCCGCTCGGTCAGGGCGTCGTCTTCCAGCGAGCGGTTGCCGTGGTCGATGCGGTCGACCTCCAGCATGTCGAGCGCCTGGTAGACGTAGTCGGGCGGCCCCTCCTCGCCGGCATGGGCGACCACCTTGAGGCCGAGCTTGCGGGCGGCGGCGAAGACACCGGCGAACTTGGACGGTGGATGGCCGACTTCCGAGGAGTCCAGGCCGACCCCGACGATGCGGTCGAGATAGGGGCCCGCCTGCTCCAGGGTTTCGAAGGCGGCCTCTTGGGAGAGGTGGCGCAGGAAGCAGAGGATCAACTTGGAGGTCAGGCCCAGCTCCTGCTCGGCCTGGTCCATGGCCGAGAACAGGCCCTCGGCGACGACCGCGAACGGCACGCCGCGATCGGTGTGGGTCTGGGGATCGAAGAAGATCTCCGCATGGCGCGCGCCGTCTGCGGCGACCCGCCGGAAATAGGCCATGGCCAGGTCGTGAAAGTCGGCCTTGGTCAGCAGCACCTGGGCGCCCTGGTAGTAGATGTCCAGGAAGTCCTGCAGGTTGGAGAAGGCGTAGGCGGCGCGCACCTCTTCGACGCTGGCGAAGGGCAGCTTCACGCCGTTGCGCTGGGCGAACTCGAACATCTGCTCGGGCTCGAGGCTGCCCTCGATGTGCAGGTGCAGTTCGGCCTTGGGCAGGCCGCGGATGAAGGCGGCCAGGTCGCCCATCAGGCCGCCGCCTTCTTCACCGCGCCGACGATCTCCTTGACCACCTGGCTGACCAGCTTCTCGTCGTCGCCCTCGGCCATGACCCGGATCAGCGGCTCGGTGCCGGAGGCCCGGACCACGATGCGGCCCGTACCGTTCAGGCGCTGCTCGGCGGCGGCAATCACGCCCTTCACGGCGTCTGTCTCCAGCGGCTTGCCGCCGGCGAAGCGGACGTTCTCGAGCAGTTGCGGCACAGGCTCGAATTGGCGGGCCAGCTCGCTCATCGGCTTGTCGGAATCCTTGAGGACCGCCAGCACCTGCAGTGCGGCCAGCAGGCCGTCGCCCGTGGTCGAGAAGTCGGACAGGATCATGTGGCCGGACTGTTCGCCGCCGAGGTTGAAGCCCCCTTCGCGCATGCGGGCCATGACGTAGCGGTCGCCGACCTGGGTGCGTTCGAGCTTCAGGTTGCGGGCGGCCAGGAAGCGTTCGAGGCCGAGGTTCGACATCACCGTCGCCACTACGCCGCCGCCCTGCAGGCGTTCGCGCTTAGCCCAGTAGTCGGCGATCAGAGCCATGATCTGGTCGCCGTCGACCACGTGACCCTTCTCATCGCAGATCACCAGGCGGTCGGCGTCGCCGTCCAGCGCGATGCCGACGTCGGCGCGGAATTCCTTCACCGCCCGGGCGATCGCCTCGGGATGGGTCGAACCGCAGTCCTCGTTGATGTTGGTGCCGTCGGGATTGACCCCGATCTTGATGACCTCGGCGCCCAGTTCGTAGAGCACCACCGGGGCGACCTTGTAGGCCGCGCCGTTGGCGCAATCGATGACGATGCGCAGGCCGGCCAGCGACAGGCGGCGGGGGAATGTCGCCTTGGCGATCTCGACATAGCGGGCCTGGCTGTCGTCGACGCGGGCGACGCGGCCGAGCTCGGTCGGCGCGGCCAGACCTTCGGCCAGGCCGGCGTCCATGAACGCCTCGATCTCAAGCTCGCGCTCGTCCGACAGCTTGTAGCCGTCCGGGCCGAACAGCTTGATGCCATTGTCGGTATAAGGGTTATGCGAGGCCGAGATCATCACGCCGAGATCGGCGCGCAGGGAACGGGTCATCATGGCCACGCCCGGGGTTGGCATAGGGCCCAGCAGGCGCACGTCCATGCCGACGCTGGCAAAACCGGCGACCAAGGCCGGTTCGACCATGTAGCCGGAGAGCCGGGTGTCCTTGCCGATCACCACCAAGTGGCGGCGCTCGTCCTGGGACATGAACAGCTTGCCGGCGGCCAGGCCGACCCGCAGGGCGACCTCGGCGGTCATCGGATGGCTGTTGGCCAGGCCGCGGATGCCGTCGGTCCCAAAGTAGGCGCGTTTGGTCATTCGTGTTCCCGAAACGATACGAAACTCAGATTTAGTCGACGCCGCGTTTGCGAATGCTAAAGGCGGCGCAGGATTATCACGCCTTAGAACGGCAAAAGGAACTGCGCGGGCATGTGCGGCATCATCGGCATCGTCGGGAAGACCGGGGTCCAGGACCGTCTGATCGACAGCCTTAAGCGGCTTGAGTATCGGGGCTATGACAGCGCCGGCGTCGCCGGCGTGGTCGACGGCAGGGTCGAACGCCGCCGGGCCAAAGGCAAGATCCGCGCGCTCGAGGACGTGCTGGCGGCCGATCCGCTGAACGCCACGGTCGGGATCGGCCACACCCGCTGGGCGACCCACGGCGGGCCATCCGAGCGCAACGCCCACCCGCACAAGGCCGGCAAGGTGACGCTGGTGCACAACGGCATCATCGAGAACTTCGCCGAACTGCGCCGCGAGCTGGAAGCCGCCGGCCGCGTCTTCGAGAGCGAGACCGACACCGAGGTCATCGCCCAGCTGCTGGATTCCGAGCTGGCCACCGGCCTGGAGCCGCTGGCGGCGTTGAAGGTCACCCTGGACCGGCTGACCGGCGCCTATGCGCTCGGCGTGCTGATCGAGGGCGAAGAGAACCTGGTGATGGGCGCCCGCCGCGGCAGCCCGCTGGTGGTCGGCTACGGCGACGGCGAGATGTTCATCGGATCGGACGCCCTGGCGGTCGGTCCCTTCACCAACAAGATCGCCTACCTGGAAGAGGGCGACTACGTCGCCATCGACCATGCCGGCGCCCGCATTTTCGACGAGAACGGCGAGCCCGCTATCCGCAAGCTGCAGGTGGTCTCCGCCTCCGCCGCCCTGGTCGAGAAGGGCAACTACCGGCACTTCATGGAAAAGGAGATCCATGACCAGCCGGACGCGGTGCAGCGCACGCTGTCGGCCTATCTGGACCCGGTCTCCGGCAAGGCTTCCGCGCCCGGCGGGATCGATTTCACCAAGATCGATCGGCTGCAGATCGTCGCCTGCGGCACCGCCTATTACGCCGGCCTGATCAGCCGCTACCTGTTCGAGCGCCTGGCGCGCCTGCCGGTGGACATCGATGTGGCCTCGGAGTTCCGATATCGCGAGCCGCCGGTCACGGCGGCCACCCTGGCGATCGTGGTTTCGCAGTCCGGCGAGACTGCCGACACCCTGGCGGCGCTGCGCTGGTGCAAGGCGCAGGGGCTGAAGACCGCCGCAGTGGTCAACGTCCATGAATCGACCATGGCCCGCGAGGCCGACGTGCTGTTCCCGACCCATGCGGGTCCGGAGATCGGCGTCGCCTCGACCAAGGCGTTCACCGCCCAGGTCACCGCCCTGGCGGCCCTGGCCGTGGCGGCGGCCGCCGCGCGCGGGCATATCGACGCCGCCGAAGAGGCGCGGCTGTCAAAGCTGCTGCTGGAGGCTCCGCGCCTGATCGCCGAGTCGATCAAGTGCGAAGAGGCGATCCGCGCCCTGGCGCCGGAACTGGCCAAGGCCCGGGACGTGCTCTACTTCGGCCGCGGCGCGATGTCGGCGTTGGCGCTGGAAGGCGCTCTGAAGCTCAAGGAAATCAGCTACATCCACGCAGAGGGCTATGCCGCCGGGGAACTGAAGCACGGCCCGATCGCGCTGATCGACGAGGCCACGCCGGTCATCGTCATCGCGCCATCCGACGCGCTGTTCGAGAAGACCATGTCGAACATGAGCGAGGTCATGGCCCGCGGCGGCCCGATCCTGCTGATCACCGACGCCGAGGGCGCGCGCCATGCGCCCAAGGGCGCCAAGGTCATCGTGGCCCCGACCTGCGATCCGCTGATCGCGCCGCTGGTCTTCTCCGCGCCCATCCAGCTGCTGGCCTATTACGTGGCCGTCCAGAAGGGCGCGGATGTCGATCAGCCGCGCAACCTGGCCAAGTCGGTGACCGTCGAGTAGCGGCCTACTTGGCCGGCGGCGTCGTCGCCGGCGCGGCCGGAGCATCGACCGGCGGCGGGGTGGCGGCCATCGAACCGGTCGCCGGCGGCGTCGAGGACATCATCGAACCGGTGGCGGTCGGCGGCTCGGTCGGCTGGGTGGTGGCCATGGCGTTCGTGCCCGGCGTGGCCCCCATGGTGTCGGACGGGACGGTCGTGGTGTCGGCCGCGGTGTCGGCGGCCGGGGTCGCCTCTTCCGCCTTTTTGCCGCAAGCGGCCATGGTCAGCGACAGCGCGGAGACCGTCGCCAAGGCGGTGATGGTGCGAAGTTTCATGGGATGCCCTTCTCGAGAAGAATAGGTGGCGCGCCCTGAACCGTTCACGGCCTCGTGAGTTCCGAAGACCGCCGACGAAACAGGCTGGAAACCCCGCTTGGGCTTTAGACCAATACGGAATCACCTGTGCGGAACGGTGGATTTCGCGCATCCCGTCGTCTAGTCGGGGAATGTACGGGAGGGTTGCATGAGCAAACGCGTGCGCAAGGCGGTGTTGCCGGTGGCGGGTCTGGGCACCCGTGTGCTGCCGGTCGCCCGCGCGACCCCCAAGAACCTATTGAACGTCTTCGACCGCCCGATCCTGTCCTATGTGGTCGAGGAAGCGCGGGCCGCCGGGATCGAGCACCTGATCTTCATCACCGGCCGCGGCCAGGGCGCGATCGAGGACTATTTCGACGGCGCGCCGGAGATCGAGAGCGCTCTGGAGGAGAAGGGCCGGACCGAGCTGCTGGCGCAGGTGCGCCGGGACATGCTGCCGCCCGGCATGACCAGCTTCGTGCGCCAGGTCTCGCCGCTGGGGCTGGGCCACGCTGTCTGGTGCGCCAAGGACATCATCGGCGACGAGCCGTTCGCGGTGATCTTGCCCGACATGCTGATGTCGGCGCAGACCCCGGCCCTGGCGCAGGCGGTGGCCGCCTATGAGCAGGTCGGCGGCAACATCGTGGTGGTCGAGCCGGTGCCCGACAGCGAGACCCACAAGTACGGCATCGTCGCCCTGGACGGGCGCGAGGGCCGGCTGAACCGGATGACGGCGATGGTCGAGAAGCCGCCGCAAGGATCGGCGCCCTCGAACCTGATCATCTCCGGCCGCTACATCCTGCAGCCTGAGATCTTCCCGCTGCTGGAGCGGCAGGGAAAGGGCGCGGGCGGCGAGATCCAGCTCACCGACTCGATGATCGAGCTGATGAGGGCCCAGGACTTCCACGCCTTGGAATACGAGGGGACCACCTTCGACTGCGGCGACAAGATCGGCCTGCTGAAGGCCAACATCGCCTTCGCCCTGCAACGTCCCGAGTTCGCCGACGCCGCGCGCCGGGCGATCGCGGAACTGCTCTAGGACGCGGCGATGCGCCTCTTCGTCTATGGCTTCGGGTTCGCCGGCCAGGCCCTGGCCCGGCGGCTGATGGCCAAGGGCTGGGAGGTCAGCGCCACCTATCGCACCCCCGAGGCCGCCGAGGCCATGCGCGCGGCAGGCGTCGATCCGGTTCCAGCCGAGGACAAGGAGGCGGTCGCGGCGCGACTGGCCGACGTCCAGGCGCTGCTGGTCACGCCGCCGCCGGGGCCGGAGGGCTGCCCGGCGCTGCAGGTTCTGGTTCCGGCCCTGGCCAAGGCCGGGGCGTTTCCGGACTGGATCGGCTACCTCTCCACCACCGGGGTCTATGGCGACCGACGCGGCGGCTGGGTGTTCGAAGGCAGCCGGCTGGCGGCGCATTCGCCCGAGGGCGCGCGGCGGGTCGCGGCCGAGCGCGACTGGCTGGAGGTCGGGCGCGGCATGGGCCTGACGGTCACCATCCATCGGCTGCCCGGCATCTACGGTCCCGGTCGCTCGGCCTTCGACCGGCTGCGCGAGGGCCGCGCGGTGCGCTACGCCGCGCCCAGCCACGTGTTCAGCCGCATCCACGTCGAGGACCTGGCGGCGGGGCTGGAGGCCTCAATCGCCCGGCCGCGGGCCGGCGGCGTCTACAATCTCTGCGACGACGAGCCGGCGCCCAACAGCACGGTGATCGCCCACGCCGCGCAGCTGCTGGGCATTGAGCCGCCCGCCGAGCGGCCGCTGGACATCGAGGCGATGGCCCCGCAGGCGCAGCGTTTCTACACCGAGACCAAGCGGGTCTCGAACGCCCTCGCCAAGGCCGAGCTCGGCTGGCGGCCGGCCTACCCGACCTATCGCGAGGGCCTGGCGGCGGTTCTAGCGGCGGGGGGCTGACCCTCTAGTTCCTCCCCTCACGGGGGAGGTGGATCGTCGCTTCAGCGACGAGACGGAGGGGGACGACCGATCGTAGTCAAAGTCCCCCTCAGTCAACCATTCGGCTGACAGCTCCCCCAGAAGGGGAGCAACTATAGTCTCTTAGCCTCACCCGAGATCTTCGAGCGCGGCGATCAGGCGGGCGAGATCCTGCGGTCGCGAAAGGCGGTGGTCGCCGTCCTTGATCAGGCTAAAGACCACGTCGTGACCGCGGATCGCCTGGGCCAGCTCCAGCGCGTGGCGCCAAGGCACGTCGGGGTCCTCGCCGCCCTGCAGGACGCGCACCGGGACGTCGATGTTGACCGGGCCAGGCAGGATCGACCAGCGCGCGCCGTCCTCGATCAGCTCACGGGCGATCGGATAGGGCTCGCCGTACTCGGAAGGGCGCAGCCAGACGCCGGTCGCTTCCATCTGGGCGCGGTCGGCGGGGGTCATCTCCGGAGCCATCAGCTTCTCGGTGAAGTCGGGAGCCGGGGCGATCAGCACCATCGCCGAGACCCGCTCGGGCGCGGCGCCCGCGACCAGGCAGGAGATCCAGCCGCCCATCGACGAGCCGACCAGGATCGCCGGCCCTTCGACCAGCTCGTCCAGCACCGCCAGGGCGTCGGCGCGCCAGCGGGTGATCGTGCCCTGGGCGAAGTCGCCCTCGGACTCGCCGTGGCCGAAATAGTCGAACCGGACATAGGCCCGGCCGCGCTCCAGCGCCCAGTCGGCCAGGGCCTGGGCCTTGGTTCCGGCCATGTCGGACTTGAAGCCGCCCAGCCAAACCACCGCGGGACCGGCGCCCGCCACCCGCCGCCAGGCCAGCTTGGTCCCGTCCGGCCGGGTCAGGAATCCTGTGGTCTCGCTCATGTCAGCCTCGATTGCGCGCGCTTCTGACGTGCATAGCGCGCCGTCGGGCTTTACCAAACCGAGGCTTACGTTATGCAGAAGCCCGTGACGCTGCCCCCGGACTTCACCCTTTTGCAGGTCGTGCCCGAGCTAGAGACGGGCGGCGCCGAACAGACCACGATCGATGTGGCGCATGCGGTCGTGCGCGCCGGCGGCAAGGCGCTGGTCGCGACGCGCGGCGGACGCATGACGGCGCGGCTGGAAGCCGACGGCGGACGGCTGGCCCAGATGCCGGTGCAGACCAAGAACCCGCTGGTGATGCTCGGCAACGCCGCGCGGTTGGTCGACCTGATCCGGCGCGAGAAGGTCTCGATCGTCCACGCCCGCAGCCGGGCTCCGGCGTTTTCGGCCCTGTGGGCGGCGCAGTCGACCCGCACGCCGTTCGTGGCGACCTATCACGGCGTCTATAACGCCAAGAACAGCGTCAAACGCTGGTACAATGCGGTGATGACCCGCGGCGATCTGGTGATCGCCAACTCGGACTACACACGCGACCACGTGCTCAGCGAACACCACATCGACCCGGCCAAGATCGTCTCCATCCCGCGTGGCGTGGATCTGGAGCGGTTCAATCCGAGCTGGGTGACGCCTGAGCGGACGCAGGCGCTGCGCAGCGCCTGGGGCCTGGACGCCAAGGACCGGCGAGTGAAGCTGCTGCTGGCCGGGCGGCTGACGCGGATCAAGGGCCACCTGCTGATCGTCGAGGCGGCCCGGCGGATGCGCGAGCAGGGTGAGGACAATTTCGTGATCATCTTCGCCGGCGACGACCAGGGCCGCACCGGCTACCGCGAGGAGGTCGAGGGCGCGGTCGCCGCGGCCGGCCTGGCGGGCCAGGTGCTGGTGGTCGGCCATTGCGACGACATGCCGGCGGCCTATCAGATCTGCGACATCGCCATGCTGCCGACCACCAAGCCGGAGTCGTTCGGTCGCACGGCGGTGGAACCGCAGGTAATGGGCAAGCCGGTGCTGGCCTCCGACCACGGCGGCACCACGGAGACCGTGGTGCACGGCGAGACCGGCTGGCTGGTGGCCGTGGACGACGCCGACGCATGGGCCGGCGCGATGAGCAAGGCCATCAAGATGGGCCCGGCGCGGCTGGCCGCGATGGGCCAGGCGGCGGCCAATCGAGCCCGGCGCCTCTATTCGGTCGACGCCATGTGCGAGGCGACCCTAGACGCGTACGCTCGGGTGTTGGCGGCGCGCAATTCGGGGTTCAGCAACTGATGGCGCGCGAGATCAAGAAGATCCTGGTGATCAAGCTGTCGGCCCTGGGCGACTTCGTCCTGGCCCTGGCGGCGATGAAGAAGATCCGCGAGGCGCACAAGCGCGCGCACATCACCCTGCTGACCACTCCACCCTTCGAGAGCCTGGCCAAGGCCTGCCCCTATTTCAACGCGGTGGAGACCGACGGCCGGCCGCAGGGCCTGGGCGAGTGGCTGGCGCTGCGCAAACGGCTGAAGGCGGCGAAGTACGACCGGGTCTACGACCTGCAGACCTCGGCCCAGTCGGCGCGGCTCTTCCACCTGCTGACGCCGTTCCCGCCGGACTGGTCGGGCATCGCGGCCGGCTGCTCGCTACCGCACAAGAACCCTAACCGCAACCGCATGCACACGCTGGAGCGGCAGGCCGACCAGCTGAAGTTCGCCGGCATCTGGCCCGACGCCCCGACCGAGCCCGGCAGCGCGCCGGGGCCGGACCTGTCGTGGGTGACGCCCAAGCCGAGCCAGCTGCGCCCGGTGCCAGGCGGGGTGAAGCCGCGGCCCTACGCGCTGTTCGTGCCGGGCGGCTCGGCTCACCGGCTGGACAAGCGGTGGTCGGCCGAACGCTACGGCCAGCTTGGCAAAATCCTCTCCGAGCGCGGATACGACATCGTGATCATCGGCGGGCCGCAGGAGAGCGCTCTGGCTCGGCAGATCCAGCGCGAGGTCGGCCAGGCCCGCGACCTGACCGGCCGCACCGATTTCGCCAAGGTCGCGATGCTGGGGGCCAAGGCCGCCCTGGTGGTCGGCAACGACACCGGACCGCTGCACCTGGCGGCGGCGGCCGGCGCGCCGACCGTCGTGCTTTTCTCCAGCGCCTCGGACCCGCAACTGGCCGCGCCGCGCGGTCACGTGACCGTGCTGAGGTCAGGCAATCTGGCCGATCTTCCTGTGGCCGAGGTCCTACAGGCGGCGAACGCATTGTTGCCGCAGCAGTAGCGCCGCTTGATTGGGGGCATCGCCTTCGTCATATATGGCTGCCCGACCGGAGCCCCCAGCTGCCGGCCGCACCCGTTTCAACAGCTCTAGGAGCGAAAGCCTATTCGCCGCCCGATGCAGGCGCCGCCCGTCAAAGACGGACCGCGCATCAATGATGAAATCCGCGTCCCCAAAGTTCTGCTGATCGACCAGCACGGCGAGAAGCAGGGCGTGATGCCGACTTCGTCGGCCATGGAGGCCGCCGAGGAAGCTGGTCTCGACCTGGTCGAGATCGTGCCCAACGCTGATCCGCCCGTCTGCAAAATCCTGGACTACGGCAAGTTCAAGTTCCAGGAGCAGAAGAAGAAGAACGAAGCGCGCAAGCGCCAGAAGGTCGTCGAGATCAAGGAGATCAAACTCCGCCCGAACATCGACATTCACGACTACGACGTGAAGACCAAGGCGATGCATCGGTTCTTCGACGAAGGCGACAAGGTGAAGGTCACCCTGCGCTTCCGCGGTCGCGAACTGGCCCACCCGGAACTCGGCATGAAGCTGCTCCAGAAGGTCAAGGCCGACTTCGACGAAGTGGCCAAGGTCGAATACGAGCCGCGCATGGAAGGCCGCCAAATGATCATGATCCTGGCCCCGCGCTAGGGCATCTGATCCGGACACCGAAGACGGCGGGCCCTGGCCCGCCGTTTTTGTTTCCGGCGACTTCGTCGCCTCGCTGCGAAGCTTCATCTCAGGGGCGATGACCGGCAAAGCCGGAAGCGCTAGGCCTTGGGAGCCTTGACGGAGCTCCCCTTGCGCCTGATCCCGATCGCCCTTGCGGCCTGCCTCCTGTTTTCGAGCGGCGCCTTCGCCAGTCCGGCGGACGACCTCGTTCAAAGACAGATGGCGCGCAGCCATATTCCGGGCGCGGCGCTCGCGGTGGTCCGTGACGGGGAGATCATCAAGCTGCAGGGTTTCGGGACCGCCAGTCTCGAATGGGACGCCGCCGCCGACGCCGACACCGCCTTCCAGATCGCGTCGGCGACCAAGCTGTTCACCGGCATCGTCCTCATGCGGCTGGTGGAACGCGGCCAGATCCGCCTCGACGATCCGATCACCAAGTTCTTCCCGGATGCGCCCGAGAGCTGGGGGACGATCACCGTCGCTCATCTGGCGAACCACACCTCGGGCCTGCCCCAGGGGATCGAGGGGCCAAGGCCCACCGACCTGGCCCAGACCCTGGCCAGCGCCATGCGATCGCCGCTGCTGCACCCGCCGGGCGCCAAGTCGCAGTACGGCCTGACCGACTTCGTCGTCCTGCTGGCCATCCTCGAGAAGGTCTCAGGCCAATCCTTCCCGGCCCTGATCGACGCCGAGATCGTCAAGCCTCTGGGCCTGACCCGGACCAGCTTCAGCTTCGCGGCCAACAAGGGCCCGGCGCGCTGGTCGAAGGTCCTGCCGCACCGCGCGCCGGTCTACGCCTGGGAGGGCGGCGCCCAGCACGTCAGCGACGGGCTGTACCCGGAGATCACCTATGCCGCCGGCGGCCTGTTCTCGTCGGCCCGGGATCTGGCCAAGGTGTTCGCGGCTCTTGACCAGGGCCGGCTGCTGAAGCCCGAAAGCCTGCGCATTCTCGAAACCCCGCCGACCCTGACCGGGGGCGGCCGGGGCGGGTTCGGGGTCGGCTGGACCACCGGCCTGCTGCGCGGCGCGCCGGTGGTGGGCCACAGCGGCGGACCGGCCCTGGCCGACGTGCTGCGCGCCGAGGACCGCAAGCTGACCGTCATCGTGCTGACCAACCAGCAGCGGCTCTACCCCCTGCTCGCTCCCGCCGTGATGGCGCTGTACCTGCCGGCCGGGCAACAGGCCCCGGCGATCGCCGACACCCGTCCGGCGCTCACGGATCTCGCCCGTCGGACACTGGTCGCGGCGGCGGAGGGAAAATTCGACGCCGAGGTCTTCACCGCCGCCGGCGCCGAGGAAATGCGGCCGTTCTTCAATGAACTGCGCTCGATCATGCTGGACGCCATCGGCCCGATCCGCTCGATGGAGCTGGTCGCGGAGAAGTCCAGCGACGCGGGCGTCAACCGCAAGTATCGGATCGGCTTCGACGACCACCTGACGTACTGGACCCTCGAAGCCGATCGGGACGGCCATATCGCAAGCTTCGCCCCAACCAGCGAGTCCGACGACCTGAACCCGCCAGGGTGAGGCGTCGAAGTCGCACCGGCCGATCCGAACAACCAAGCGCCGAACTCGGGCTTGCGGCGCACGACGGGTCCGCTTAACAGCGTTCACATGTCAGTCGTCGCACCTCAAGGGGCGTCTCCGTCCCGATGGGCGGCGCCGTCGCTCATCGCCGTCATTTTCATCAACATGCTGGGCTTCGGGATCATCGTCCCGCTGCTGCCCTTCTATGCGAAGTCGTTCAACGCCCCCGGCTGGCAGATCGGCGTGATCTTCGCGGCCTATTCCGTGGGCGCCTTCTTCGGCGAGCCCTTCTGGGGCCGCCTGTCGGACAAGTACGGCCGCAAACCGCTGCTGATTTCGACGATCACCGGCAACTGCCTCTGCTATCTGGCCCTGGCCTTCGCCCCCAATATCTGGATCGCGTTCCTGATCCGCCTGGTCGGCGGCCTGGCCGCCGGAAACGGGGCCGTGGTGCAGGGATATCTTGCCGACGTCACGCCGCCGGAGAAGCGCGCGCGCCAGATGTCGTACCAGAGCGCGGCCTGGAACGTCGGCCTGATCGTCGGCCCGTCCGTCGGCGGGCTGTTTGTCCATACGGGGGCCGGCCCGACCGGCTTCCGCATCCCGCTGTTCATCGCCTCGGGCCTGGCCCTGCTCTGCGTCATCGCGATCATGCTGTTCATCCGCGAGAGCCGCATACGCGACACCAGCATCACCGATCGCCCGAGCCGCTGGTCGGCCATCGGCGAGGCGGTCAGCCATCCGGTGATCGGCCGCCTGATGCTGCTGACCTTCCTGGTCGGCTTCGCGTTCACCGGAATGGAAGCGATGTTCGGCCCCTGGGCCAACGCCCGCTTCGGCTGGGAGCCCCGCGACATCGGGATCTGCTTCGCCTTCGTCGGCGTGTCGGCCTTCCTCACCCAGACCCTGGTCACCGGCAACATGTCGGAACGGTTCGGCGAAGGTCCGATGCTCGCCGTCGGCATGGCCATGACCGTGGTCGGCGCTGCGCTGCAGACCGTCTCCACCGGCGGCCCGATGACCATCGCGCTGATGTGCTTCACCGCCGTCGGCCAGTCCGTGGCCTTCCCCAATGTGGGGGCGCTGATCTCGCGCACCGCCGATCCGCATAAGCAGGGCCAGATCCTGGGATTGAACAACGCTTGCGGCGCCGCGGCCCGGGTCGTCGGCCCCATCACGGCCGGCTTCGTCTTTGAGCACGTGCTCAACGGCCCCTTCATCATCGGCGCATTGGTGGTGGCGCCGGCGATCTTCCTGGCCCTATCGGCGGGCCGGCGAGCCAAGGCCCACCTGCAGGCGCAACAAGTAGAGCAGGCCGAACAGCCATGAGCCCGGCCACGCCACCGCCCGCGGGCGATCGGCGGGCTCTCATCGTGCTGCTGTCGGTGATCTTCCTGAACATCGCCGGGTTCGGCCTGGTCATCCCGTTGCTGCCGTTCTTCGGCAAGTCGCTGGACGCGCCCGCCTGGCAGATCGCCATCCTGTTCTCGGCCTTCTCGTTCGGTCAGTTCCTGGGCGAGCCGTTCTGGGGCCGGATGTCGGACCGCACCGGCCGCCGCCCGGTGCTGATGATCACCATCGCGGGCGGCGCCCTGGCCTATGTGGCCCTGGCTTTCGCGCCGAACATCTGGCTGGCCTTCCTGGCCCGGTTCGTGGGCGGCTTCCTGTCGGGCAACATCTCGACCCTGCAGGGCAGCCTCGCCGACATCACCAAGCCGGAAGAACGCGCGGCCAAGATGGGGTTGATGGGGTCGGCCTTCTCGCTGGGCTTCATGATCGGCCCGGCGATCGGCGGCCTGCTGGCTCGCCCTGAGCTCGGCCGCTTTGGCTTCCAGATCCCGCTGTTCGCCGCCGCCGCCTTCGGTCTGATGTCGGCGCTGTCGGTCATGATGTTCGTGCGCGAGAGCCGGCCCGAGCGAAAGACCGGGCCGCGCCTGGGTCAGGTTGAGGTGCTGAAACTGGCCCTGGCCCACCCGATCATCATGCGGGTGATGTTCATCAGCTTCATCACCGTGGCCGGGTTCGCCGGCATCGAGGCGACCTACGGCCTATGGACCGAGTATCGGTTCGGCTGGGGTCCGCGGCAGATCGGCTTCGCCTTCATGGCCATCGGGGTGCTGGGCGCCTATTGCCAGGGCGTGGTCACCGGCTCGCTGGTGCGCCGCCATGGCGAGGCGCGGGTGCTCACCGCCGGCCTGGCCGCGATGTGGATCGGCATGATCTTCCAGTTCGCCTCGCCCACCTGGCACGTGGCCATGGTCGGATTCGCCTTCGTCTGCTTCGGCCAGTCGATCTGTTTCCCCTGCCTGACCGCCCTGATCTCGCAGGCGACGCCGCCGGACCGTCAGGGCGAGACCCTGGGCCTCAACATGTCGAACATGGCGCTGGCGCGGATCGGCGGACCGATCTTCGCGGGCCAGATGTTCTCGCTGGTCAATCCGGGCGCGGCCTTCGTGGTCACCGCGATCCTGATCATCCCGGCGACCTACATGGCGCTGCAGATCCGCAAGCGGATGCCGCGCCCGGCCTGAGCGCCAGGGCCGCATAATCGCGATATGCCTCCAATCGCGGCGCGGTTTTCAGTAGCGTGCCGGCCATGTCCACTACCAACACCCCACAGGCTGGCGGCCTGCGCGCGCTGATCCCCTACGCCGCCCTGATCGGGGCTATCGTCTCACTGTGCGTCGGCACCTCGTTCGCCAAGCAGCTGTTCCCGTTGGTTGGCGCGCAGGGCGCCACGGCATATCGGGTCGGCTTTTCGGCCCTGCTGCTCTGCCTGATCTGGCGGCCCTGGCGCGCTTGGCCGCAGACGCAGGACCTGGCGCGGCTGGCGATGTACGGGGCGGTGCTGGGCCTGATGAACCTCAGCTTCTACATGGCGATCCGGACCATCCCGCTGGGCCTGGCCATCGCCATCGAATTCATGGGGCCGCTGTCGCTGGCCCTGGTCCATTCGCGCCGGCCCATCCATTTCCTCTGGATCGCGCTGGCGGCGCTCGGCCTCTACCTGCTGCTGCCGCTGCGGGACGCGAGCCACGCCCTCGACCCAGTCGGGGTCGGCTTTGCGGCGGCGGCCGCGGTGTTCTGGGCGCTCTACATCGTGCTGGGCAAGCGCACCGGCCACCTGCCGGCCGGGCAATCGGTGGCGCTGGGCATGAGCACGGCGGCGCTGATCGTGGTTCCCATCGGCCTCTTCGAAGCCGGGACGACGCTGTTCGATCCGGCCATTCTCGGCCTGGGTCTGGTGGTGGCGGTCGTCTCGAGCGCCATACCCTACTCGCTGGAGATGATCGCCCTGCGCGGCATTCCCAAGCGCAGCTTCGGGGTGATGCTGAGTCTGGAGCCGGCGGCGGGCGCGGTCGCCGGGTTGCTGATCCTAGGCGAACACTTGGCCGGCCTGCAGTGGCTGGCCATCGGCCTGGTCATCGCCGCCTCGGTCGGCACTATCCTGACCGACCCCGCCGCCACCAGCGAGCTGGCCGGGGAGGGCGCAGTCGCCCCCTAGGCCGTCAGAACAAGCCGGCCAGCAGGTTGATCGTCAGCGCCAGCACCACTGTGTTGAAGGTGAAGGCGACGACGCCGTGCACCGTGCCGATGCGGCGCAGCGGCTTGGACGTGAACTCGATGTCCGCGGTCTGGCAGGCGACGCCGATGACGATCGAGAAGTGCAGGAAGTCCCAGTAGTCGGGTTCCTCGCCGCCGGGGAACTTGAGCCCCTCGGCGTCCCGGGGCGTGTCGCCGTCCGGGGCGTAGTACTCGTGCGCATAGTGCAGGGCGAAGATCAGCTGCACCATGAACCAGGACAGGGCGACCGTCGCGAACACCAGGATGACCCGCAGGGCCTTGATCAGGCCGGCGTCGTGCTGGGCGGCCGAGAGCTCCTTGGCGATCACCCAGATGCTGGCCGCCGCGGCGGCGATGACCAGGCTGAGAATCACGGTCTGGCCCTGGTCCTGGGTGGCGGCGACGGCGCGCATGCGGGCCGAATTCGCGCCCCACATCATGGCCACGGTCAGGGCGATGAAGGTGACGCAGTTGGCGTCCCAGGCCAGGATCGCCGAGGTGACCAGGCTGAGATGGTTGGGCGTGAAGAGGCAGAGCAACCAGACCGCGACACCGGCCGCGCCGCCAAGCAGCAGCCGCGGACGGGCGACGAAGGTCCCGAGCAGGCGACGGCGGCGAGCCTGGCCGGAGCCGGGCGGTGCGGGCTTGGCGGTCATCGGACCCCTCGTTCCAGACCGGAGCAAACTCTATAGCGCAGCAGGCGCCGAGTCGCCGCAGGCGGACTCAAAGCCTTGCCTTCCCTCACCCTTTCGCGTAAACGCCCCGCTCTTCGGAGTCGTCTGGCCAAAGGCATGCCAGGGCGATTCATCAATACACCAGAGGACGGGGTCGCGAGGCTCCGCAGAGAAATGCCGAAGTTGAAGACCAAATCGGGCGTGAAGAAGCGCTTCAAACTGACTGCGTCTGGCAAGCTGAAGGCCGGCGTCGCTGGCAAGCGCCACCGCCTGATCAGCCACAGCGCGAAGTACATCCGTCAGAACCGTGGCACCAAGGTGATGAGCGAAGCTGACACGAAGATCGTCAAGCTTTGGCTCCCCTACGGCCTTTAAGGAGAACTGACACATGGCTCGCGTGAAACGGGGCGTTGTCGCCCACGCCAAGCACAAGAAGGTTCTCGAGCAAGCCAAGGGCTTCTACGGGCGCCGCAAGAACACCATCCGCGCCGCCAAGGCGGCCGTGGACCGCGCCGGACAGTACGCCTACCGCGACCGCAAGGTCCGCAAGCGCAACTTCCGCTCGCTCTGGATCCAGCGCATCAACGCCGCTGCGCGTCTGGAAGGCTTCACCTACTCGCAGTTTATCTTCGGCCTTGATAAGGCCGGGATCGAGATCGACCGCAAAGTCCTGTCGGACATCGCGGGCGCCGATCCGGTTGGCTTCAAGGCCATCGCCGACAAGGTTCGCGCCGCGCTGGCTTGAGGCCATTTGAGTCCAACGACTCACTGAGCATTCGAGAAGCCCTCCGGTGTGAACCGCCGGAGGGCTTTTTGCTGTCTCCGCTTCCCGCGCCCCGTCCGTTCCCTTAGACGAGCCCGTCATGACCGCCCAACTCGAAGCTGAAATCCTCGCCGCCGTCGACGGCGCGAGCGACGCCGCCGCCCTAGAGGCCGTGCGCGTCTCCGCCCTCGGCAAGTCCGGCTCCATTTCCGAGCTGCTGAAGTCGCTCGGCTCCATGAGCCCGGACGAGCGCCGTGAGCGCGGCCCGCAGATCAACGGCCTGCGCGATCGCGTCCAGAGCGCCATCGTCGCCCGCAAGCAGGTGCTGGAAGCCGCCGAGCTCGACGCCAAGCTGGCGGCCGAGCGCGTCGACCTGTCCCTGCCCGCGCCGCCGCGCCGCAAGGGCAGCGTCCACCCGACCATGCAGGTCATGGACGAGATGATCGCCGTCTTCGCGCAAATGGGCTTTTCGGTCGCCGAAGGCCCTGACATCGAGACCGACTTCAACAACTTCACCGCCCTGAACTTCCCCGAGAAGCATCCGGCGCGGGAGATGCACGACACCTTCTTCCTGCCCGAGGACGAGCACGGCGAGCGCAAGGTGCTGCGCACCCACACCAGCCCGGTGCAGGTGCGGGTGATGCATCAGGTCAACGAGAAGCTGCCGTCCTGGATCGCCAACGGTCAGGAGCCGCCGATCCGCGTGATCGTGCCGGGCCGGACCTTCCGCAAGGACTCAGACCAGACCCACACGCCGATGTTCCACCAGATCGAAGGCCTGGTGATCGACAAGGCCATCCACATGGGCCACCTGAAGTGGACGCTGGAGACCTTCCTGGCGCGCTATTTCGAGACGCCCGAAGTGGTCACCCGCTTCCGGCCGCACCACTTCCCGTTCACCGAGCCGAGCGCCGAGATGGACGTGCAGTGCGACCGCTCCGGCGGCGAGGTGAAGATCGGCCAAGGGACCGACTGGCTGGAGATTCTCGGCTGCGGGATGGTCCACCCGAACGTGCTGCGCAATTGCGGGCTCGATCCGGACGTCTGGCAGGGCTTCGCCTTTGGCTGCGGCGTCGACCGCCTGGGGGTGCTGAAGTACGGCATGCCCGACCTGCGCGACATGTTCGCCAGCGACGTCCGCTGGCTGCAGCACTACGGCTTCAGCCCCTACGCCACGCCGAACCCGGCCACGGGGCTCTCCTGAGCCTCACCGATCAGATGCTCCCCCTCTGGGGGAGCTGTCCGCGAAGCGGACTGAGGGGGACTTTGATCCCAGCCGTCGCTGCCCCCCTCGGTCATTCGTCGCTTCGCTCCGAACGCCACCTCCCCCAATGGGGGAGGATCTAGAGAGACGCACTCGATGAAGTTCACCCTCTCCTGGTTGAAAGACCACCTCGACACCGAAGCGACGACCCAGCAGGTCGTGGACGCCATGACCATGGCCGGCCTGGAGGTCGAGCATGTCGACGATCCGGCGACGAAGCTGGCCGCCTTCTCGGTGGCCAAGATCGTCGCGGCCGTGCAGCACCCGAACGCCGACCGCCTGCGCGTCTGCCAGGTCGACACCCGCGACGGGCGCAAGGAAATCGTCTGCGGCGCGCCGAACGCTCGGGCCGGGATCACCGTGGTCTACGCCCCGATCGGCGCCTATGTGCCGGGCCTGGGCGTGACCCTGGTCGAGAAGCCGGTGCGCGGCGTCGTCTCGCACGGCATGCTGTGCTCGGCCTCCGAGCTCGAGACCGCGGCGGAGTCGGACGGCATCATGGAGTTGCCGGACGACCTGGCCGTCGGCACGCCGGTGGCTCAGGCGCTTGGCCTGGAAGCCGTGATCGACTTCGAAGTGACGCCGAACCGTCCTGACTGGCTGGGCGTGGTCGGCATCGCCCGCGACCTGGCGGCCGCCGGCCTCGGGACGCTGAAGGACGTCGGCGTCAAGCCGGTGGCCGGTCAGTTCGCCAATCCCGTCGAGATCCGCCTGGACGGCTCGAACGGCTGTCGGCAGTTCGCCGGTCGGCTGATCCGCGGCGTCAAGAATGGCCCCTCGCCGGCCTGGCTGCAGCAGAAGCTGACCTCGATCGGCCTGCGCCCCATCAACGCCCTGGTCGATGTCACCAACCTGATCTCCTACGACCGTGCGCGGCCGCTGCACGTCTATGATCTCAGCAAGCTGAGCGGCGGCTTCGTCGAGGCCCGCGCCGGCAAGGACGGCGAGAGCGTCGAGGCGCTGGACGGCAAGACCTACGCCGTGAGCCCCGAGATCACCGTCATCGCCGATGGTTCGGGCCCGATCGGCCTGGGCGGCGTGATGGGCGGGCTCTCGACCGGCTGCTCGGACGAGACCACCGACGTGTTCGTGGAAAGCGCCTGGTTCGACCCGATCCGCATCGCCCAGACGGGCCGTTCGACGGGCGTCACCTCGGACGCGCAGTACCGCTTCGCGCGCGGCGTCGATCCCGAGAGCCTGGTTCCCGGTCTAGAGCTGGCCACCAAGCTGATCCTGGAGCTGTGCGGCGGCGAGCCGTCGGAAATCTCGATGGTCGGCGAGGCCCTGCCCCGGCCGTCGCCGATCGCCTTTGACCGCGGCTATGTCCGACAGCTGTCGGGCCTGGAGCTGCAGCCGCAGCGGATCGACGACATCCTGCGCGACCTGGGCTTTGGCCTGGACGGCGAGATGGTGCAGCCGCCCTCGTGGCGCCGCGACGTCGAGGGCAAAGCCGACCTGGTGGAAGAGGTGGCGCGGATCGAGGGCTACGACGCCCTGCCCGCCCTGCCGCTGCCCGAACTGCCCCCGGCCGCCGGCGGCGTGCTGACCGTGCGCCAAGGCCGGATGCGGGCCGGACGCCGCGCCATGGCCGCCAAGGGCTATGCCGAGGCCATCACCTGGAGCTTCACCAAGCGTGACACCGCGCGCCTGTTCGGCGGTGGACAGGACAGCCTGGTGATCACCAATCCGATCGCCTCGGACCTGGACTGCATGCGCCCCTCGATCCTGCCGGGCCTGATCGAGGCGGCCGGCCGCAACGCGCGGCGCGGCTTCCCCGACGTGGCGCTGTTCGAGATCGGCCCGCTCTACGCCGGCGACCAGCCGGCCGACCAGACCACGGCGATCGCCGCCGTCGTCGCCCCGCATCCGCCGCGGCGGTGGGACGGCGCCTCGGCCGACCCGCTGTTCGAGCTGAAGGCCGACCTTATGTCGCTGTTGGACGACCTGGGCGCGCCGACCGGCTCGCTGCAGGTGGTGCAGGGCGGACTGTCCGACTGGTGGCATCCCGGCCGCTCGGCCGCGCTGCGGCTGGGCAAACAGACCCTGGTCGAGTTCGGCGAGATCCATCCGCGCATCCTCAAGGCGTTGGACGTCGAGGGACCGATCGTCGGCTTCGAACTGGTGCTGGACGCCATTCCCGAGCCGAAGAAGAAGGCGACCAAGACCAAACCGGCGCTCGCGCTCTCGCCCCTGATGCCGCTCAGCCGCGACTTCGCCTTCGTGGTCGACGAGCAGGCGGCCGCCAGCGACCTGCTCAAGGCCGTGGCCGGCGCCGACAAGGCGCTGATCACCCAGGCGCGGGTGTTCGACGTCTATCGCGGAACCGGCGTGCCGGAGGGCTCGAAGTCGGTGGCGGTGGAGATCCTGCTGCAGCCGCGGGAGAAGACCCTGACCGACGCCGAGATCGAGGCCCTGTCGGCCAAGGTCGTCGCCGCCGCCGAGAAAGCCGTGAGCGCCAAGCTCCGCGCCTAGGGCTAAGGGCCTCTCCGACCAGGAGGGGCCCTTGCTAGGCCCTGGCGAGCTCGTCGAGGATGATCTCGCGGCAGACGTCCGGGGCCTGGCCCATTACGTCGTGGCCGCAGCCCTCGAGCACCTTCAGCCGCACATTCGGATAGGCGGCCAGCAAGGCATGGTCGGCTTCGTCCATCAGCGATGGGGCGGGACCGCTATCGCGCACCGGCGCCAAGGGCGCGTCCCCGCAGACGATCATGGCCGGCGCCTTGAGTCGGTCGAGTAGACCGCCATAACTGCGATTCTCGGCCAGCGCCCCGTCGCGCCAGCCCAGGGTGTCGAACAGGAAGTCGGCGTTGGCGGTCGCTGCGCCGTTGATCTGCACGAGCGCCGATTCGATCGGCCACTGCTTGGCGGTGCTGAAGTAGGGGTCAAAGGCGACGCAGGCGTAGCCTCTGGCGTTGAGCGCCAGGGCCAGGACGCCGCCGAGACCGGCGCCGGCGACGAGCACCCGCCGACCGGGGAGCATGACCTTCAGGCTCTGCTCGTAGGCGTCCACGATCTGCTCCCAGCCCCGGACGGCCAGCGGCGGCGCAGTCCCGTGCCCGGGCAGCGCCGACAGCAGGAGCTCGGCTTCGGGCTCGAGCCGGCCGAACCAGTCGGCAAGCTGGCCCGCCGAACTCAGCACCTCATGGATCAGCACGACGGCCGATTTGCTGCGTTCCTGGAGTTCCGGACGGGCGGCGAAGACCAGCTTGTCGCCGGTCGGCGTCACGCAACTGATCCACTTGGTCTCGCTGACCGGCCTCATCCCGTCCCCCGACGCATGACGGCCGGAGCGCTACCCAGGCGGCGGCCGCAGTGCTCTGTCGTCTCGAAGCAGAGCCTCAGGAAAACGCTACGGCTGATTCCGTCGAAAGCCCAAGGGCGCGCGCGCTAAAACGGCAGGGTGCGACGCTGACGACTGAAGCCGAGATAGCCCACGTTCGCGCCCAGCCGCACCCCAACCCCGGCCCGGATGGGGGCCAGCGTGATGTCGTCGGTGCGCAGGTAGTTCACGCCGAGGCCGGCGACCAGGTAGGCCGAGCCTTCGACCCCCGGGAAGCGCTGGAAGATCACTTCCGGATACTGGAGATTGTAGCAGAGCGCGAAGACGCGGCTGGCGTTGCCGCCGAAGTCCCAGCCCACCGACGGCCCTTGCCAGAAGACTTCGATCGGCTCGCGGTTCTTCATGTAGAGCAGGCCGCGGCCGTAGCGCGCGCCGCCGACAAAGGCGCCCGACGCCTCTTCGCCGGCAATGTAGGCGGTGGGACGGCCATTGTCCTGGAAGCCGCGCTCGATGGCGCCGCCCGCCGCCTCGGCGGTCACGCCGAGGAAGTCAGAGACGTTGTTGACCAGTTCCTCGCGGCTGTAGGTCTCTGCCTGGCCGGTCGGATAGCTGGGATTTGCGGTGGCGCTCGGCGAAGGCGGCGGCAGCGAGTTGTTCGCCGCAGGCGAACCGGGCGGCGGAACCGCCGTCGGCTGAGCCGTTGCACAACCCGCGGCGCCCAGAGTGGCCAAGCCAGAAACGATCAGCGTACGGCGGTCCATCGGTCGTAATTTTCCTCGAAGCTCGAACAAGCCTCACATCCCCAGAGGACATGAATGCGGCGACCAGGCTTAACGGGCGATTAACCATGAAGTCGCAGGCAGACGGCCTACTCGCGATCTTCGCTGAATGTGCTAGACGCGGGACGCAATGACGACGCCCCTCTCCCACATCCGCAATTTCTCGATCGTGGCCCACATCGACCACGGCAAATCGACCCTGTCCGACCGGCTCATCCAGGAGACCGGCGCGCTGACCAAGCGCGAGATGACGGAGCAGGTGCTGGACAACATGGAGATCGAACGCGAACGCGGGATCACCATCAAGGCCCAGACCGTGCGCCTGGAGTACAAGGCCAAGGATGGGGAGACCTACATCCTCAACCTGATGGACACCCCCGGCCACGTCGACTTCGCCTATGAGGTCAGCCGCTCGCTGGCTGCCTGCGAAGGCTCGATCCTGGTCGTGGACTCCTCACAAGGCGTCGAAGCCCAGACCCTGGCCAACGTCTACCAGGCGATCGACAACAACCACGAGATCGTCCCGGTCCTCAACAAGATCGACCTGCCCGCAGCCGAACCGGACCGGGTGCGTCAGCAGATCGAGGACGTCATCGGCATCGACGCATCGGAAGCCGTGCTCTGCTCGGCCAAGACCGGCGAAGGCATCGCCGACGTGCTGGAAGCCGTGGTCGCCCGCCTGCCCGCCCCCAAGGGCGACCGTGACGCGCCGCTGAAGGCGCTGCTGGTCGACGCCTGGTATGACCCCTATCTCGGCGTCGTGGTCCTGGTGCGCGTGCTGGACGGCGTCCTGCGCTCGGGCATGAAGGTGCGGATGATGAACGCCGGCGCCACCCACCAGGTGGACAAGATCGGCGTCTTCCGTCCGAAGCAGACCGAGGTGGCCGAACTCGGCCCCGGCGAGATCGGCTACATCACCGCCCAGATCAAGCAGGTCGCCGACGCCGCAGTCGGCGACACCATCACCGAGGAAAAGCGCCAGACCGAGACCGCGCTGACCGGCTTCCGCGTCGCCCAGTCGGTGGTGTTCTGCGGGCTGTTCCCGGTCGACGCCGCCGATTTCGAGGACCTGCGCGCCGCGATCGGCCGCCTGCGCCTGAACGACGCCTCGTTCACCTACGAGATGGAGACCAGCGCCGCGCTCGGCTTCGGCTTCCGCTGCGGGTTCCTCGGCCTGCTGCACCTGGAGATCATCCAGGAGCGCCTGAGCCGTGAGTTCGACCTCGACCTGATCGCGACCGCGCCCAGCGTCGTCTACAAGATCCACATGACCGACGGCAGCGAGATCGAGCTGCACAATCCGGCGGACATGCCCGATCCGGTGAAGATCGATTCGATCAGCGAGCCGTGGATCAAGGCGACGATCCTGACGCCGGACGAGTACCTGGGCTCGGTCATCAAGCTCTGCCAGGACCGCCGCGGCGAGCAGCGTGAGCTGAGCTATGTCGGCTCGCGCGCCCTGGTGGTCTATGACCTGCCACTGAACGAGGTGGTGTTCGACTTCTACGACCGGCTGAAGAGCGTTTCGAAGGGCTACGCGTCGTTCGATTACGCCATCGAGGGCTACCGTGTCGGCGACCTGGTGAAGATGTCGATCCTGGTCAATTCCGAGCCGGTGGACGCGCTGTCGATGCTGGTTCACCGCGACCGGGCCGAGACCCGCGGCCGCGGCATGGTCGAGAAGATGAAGGACCTGATCAGTCCGCACCAGTTCCAGATCCCGCTGCAAGCGGCGATCGGCGGCCGGATCGTGGCCCGCGAGACCATCCGCGCCCTGCGCAAGGACGTGACGGCCAAGTGCTATGGCGGCGACATGAGCCGCAAGCGCAAGCTGCTGGACAAGCAGAAGGCCGGCAAGAAGCGGATGCGCCAGTTCGGCAAGGTCGAGATCCCGCAGGAAGCCTTCATCGCCGCCCTGAAGATGGACGCCGACTAGAGCATCTGACTGTCACGCCCTAGCCGGCGGCACGAACCGCCAGAGCGCCAGCACGTAGGCGAACACCACGACATAGGCCGCGGTGAAGACCCACATCGGCAGCGGCCAGTAGATCAGGCCGTTGATCACGCGCACGATCAGCGGCGCCTGCGTCTGCGCGCCCGACAGCTGGTCCTGCCAGAGGGTCAGGAAGCAGGCCCGGCCGAGCAGCGCCTGGGCCGCGACCACCGCCAGCGACGCCAGGTGCAGCGCCCTCCACCAGCGCACACGCACGAAGCCCCAACCGCGCCAGGCGCCCAGCGGTATGGCGACCAGACCGAACAAGTTGAAGCCGATGACCGCCAGGTGCGCGGCCAGGACGGCGATCTGCATCATGTCCATGACCTGAGACTAGATCGCCGGTGCGTCGCCGGAGCGCGTTTTCTCGCAAAGGCCGCGTGCGTCGCATGGCCGCCCGGCCGGTTCTGCCGCGCTGGATTGATCCGCGCCCCGCTTAGCGCCTAAAAAGCGCCCTGAAGCTTAGCCATCAGGCGGGCTGACCAATCGGGGAGCGTCACCATGCGCAAGATCGTCGTCCTGGCCGCCGTTGCTGCGGCCCTCCTGGTTTCCGCCTGCAACACCGTCGAAGGCCTCGGCCGCGACGTCCAAGCCGCCGGGACCGCCGTGACCGGCGCCGCCTCCGACGCCAAGCGCTAGGCGTCTTCTTCGCGGGAGGCTTCCTCGGCGATCTTCGCCTTGTCCTCCGGCGTCACGATGGCCGGGTTCGCCTCGCGAGAGGCGTCCTCGGCCGGGGTCGTTGGCCCCGTATGCCCGTGCGGCGTCTTCTGGTGCGGGGTGGGATGTTCGTCGCTCATCGGCGTACCTCTGACCTCCTGAAAGCATATGCCGCTTCATGCGTTCCGCGGGCCTGTGGCGGCAGGCCATCTTTTCGCGGCGCGACGTCAGGCGCATAGCTGCGCGCACTCCTCGGAGGCGTACCATGTTCATGCAATCCATGCTCCGCGGCCTGAAGGGCCGCTGCCCCGCCTGCGGCGAGGGCAAGCTGTTCTGGCGCTACCTGAAGGTGGAGCCCCGCTGCGGCGTCTGCGACCATGACCTGGCAAGGTATCCGGCCGACGACGGTCCGGCCTATTTCACGATCCTGATCGTCGGCCACCTGCTCGTGGCGCCGCTGCTGCTGTTCCCGATCATCTGGCAGGCCCCGGTCTGGATCGTGGTGCCGGCGACCTTGATCCCGCTGGCCATCGCCACGCTGGTGCTGCTCCCGGTGGTGAAGGGCTGGTTCATCGGCCTGCTCCACGCCCTGGGCATGCGCAACACCGACGCCGCGATCCACACCGCAGACGTTTCCGACCGCTAGCAGCAAGCGGAACCGCACTCAGCGCTGATCGTTCGTCTTCCCTAAGCCGGTCATCGACTGGCGGACGGAGGAACAGTCGCCATGAGTATCGGACTCATACTGCTCATCGTACTGGTGATCCTGCTGATCGGCGCGCTGCCGACCTGGGGACACTCGCGCAGCTGGGGTTATTTTCCTTCCGGAGGCCTCGGCCTGGTCCTGGTCATCATCCTGATCTTGGTGCTGATGGGACGCATCTAGCAGATCGGAAGCGGTTCCCGTTTCGCCCCGGCGCCTCTAGCATTGCGCCGTAGCGTGATCCGGGGGGACCAGTATGACCGCAGAGGAAACGGGCGTCGAAGCCCTGGCGCCGGAGGCTGCCCTTCGGCCCGGGCTCTCCCCGATCCAGCGATTGCGGGCGATCCTGGGCGGATCGGCGGGCAATCTGGTCGAGTGGTACGACTGGTTCGCCTACTCGTCCTTCACCCTCTACTTCGCCAAGCACTTCTTCCCGGACGGCGACGAGACCACTCGCCTGCTGCAGGCGGCGTCGGTGTTCGCGCTCGGCTTCTTCGCCCGTCCGCTGGGCGCCTGGGTCATGGGCCTTTACGCCGACCGCGCGGGGCGCAAGGCGGCGCTGACCCTGGCGGTCTCGATGATGTGCGTCGGATCGCTGATCATCGCCGTCACGCCCACCTATACGACCATCGGCACGGCCGCCCCGGTCGTCCTGCTGCTGGCCCGGCTGCTGCAGGGCCTGTCAGTCGGCGGCGAGTACGGCGCCAGCGCCACCTACATGTCGGAAATGGCCAGCCGAGCCCGGCGCGGCTTCTGGTCCAGCTTCCAGTACGTGACCCTCATCATGGGCCAGCTGCTGGCGCTGGGGGTGCTGATCCTGCTGCAGAACGTGATGGACAAGGCCGCGCTCGAAGCCTGGGGCTGGCGCATTCCGTTCTTCATCGGGGCGGTGCTGGCCGTGGTCGTGTTCTGGATCCGCAGCCGGCTGGACGAGAGTCCCTCGTTCGAGGCCGCAAAGCTGTCGGGCGCGCCGCGCGCCACGACCATGCTGCTGTTCATGAAACACCCGCGCGAGAGCGTGATCATCTTCTGCCTGACCGCGGCGGGCTCGCTCGCCTTCTACGCCTACACGACCTACATGCAGAAGTTCCTGGTCAACACCTCGGGCTTCGACAAGAATCAGGCGACGACCATCACGGCCGCGGCGCTGTTCATCTTCATGTGCTGCCAGCCGCTGTTCGGCTACCTCTCCGACCTGATCGGCCGCCATCGCTCGATCGCCATCGCCTTCGGCCTCGGCGCGGCCCTGACCTATCCGGTGATGACGGCGATCGCCGGCGCGAGCAACGCCTGGACGGCGTTCGGGCTGATGACCCTGCTGCTGGTGGTGCTGTCCGGCTACACGGCGGTCAGCGCCATCGTGAAGGCCGAGCTCTTCCCGGCCCACATCCGCGCTCTGGGCGTCGCCCTGCCCTACGCCATCGCCAACGCGCTGTTCGGCGGCACGGCCGAGGCCGTCGCCCTGTGGTTCAAGAAGCAGGGCATGGAGAGCGGCGCGTTCGTGTATGTCGCCGTGATCATGGGCGTGGCGTTTGTCGTCGCCCTGCGCATGCGCGACACCAATCGCGAAAGCCTGATCGCCGAGGACTGACGTGAACTTCCTGAACGCCCTGTCAGCGGCCGACTTCGCCGCCATCGCCTTCTTCGCGATCGCCTGGCTGGCCTATGAGCCGCTGCTCAAGGCGGCGGCCGGCGGCAAGCGGCTGATCAACACCGACATGACGGTGATCCGGGCCTCCTGGATGCGGACCATGGCCAGTCGCGACAACCGCTTCATGGACGGGCAGTTGCTCGGCCATACGCTGAACTCCGCCTCGTTCTTCGCCTCGTCCAACCTGATCCTGATCGCTGGCGCCGCCAGCGTGCTGTTTGGCGGCGAGGGCGCGTTCCGCAGCGCCTCCAGCCTGATGGTGCTGAAGACGTCGTCGCGGCTGCTGTTCGAGGCGCAGATCGCTCTGGTGCTGATCACCCTGGCGCGCGGACTGCTGGATTTCATCTGGGCCATTCGGCAGATGAACTACTGTCTGGCGGTGATCGGGGCGACGCCCGACAACGACGACGTCGAGTTCCAGCGCAACTATGCCGACGCGGCCGCCCGGCTGCTGAATCCGGCGCTGTCGTCGTTCAATCGCGGCATCCGCGGCTACTACTTCGCCCTCGCCGCGGCGGCCTGGCTATTTGGCCCGGCGGCCTTCGCCCTGGTCACCCTTTCGGTCCTGGCCTTGCTGGCGTCACGCCAGCGCGGCTCGCCGTCGGCCCGGGCGATCAGCGACGCGCGTCGCATTCTCGAGTCTCGGAAGGACACCTAGAGCCCGAGCTCGGTCCGCGCCTTGCGGGTCAGCTTGGCCGCGATCAGTTGGTGCGAGCTCTCCAGCCATCCGCTCGCCTCGTCGATGCCCACCTCGTCCAGGTCGACGATCACCCAGTGCCCCTTGGCCAGATAAGGCGCCTGACGGCCCGGCCCGCCCTCGTCGGTCAGCACCGCGAAGCCGATCTCGCTGACCTTGAAGGAGAGGCCGCCACGCAGGCCGCAGATGGCGAACACCTTGTCGCCGACCTTGTAGACGTCCGAGCCGCCCCACTGGACGATCTTCGTCACCGCCGGCAGGGCGAACGCGGCGGCCTCGACCTCCTCGCGGGTCATGCCAGGCCGATCTCCGCGCGCTGCTTCTTGGTCAGCTTGGCGGCGACCAACTCGTGCGAGGTCTTCAGCCAATCGGCGACCTCGGCGGCGTCGAGCGCCGCCAGATCGTCGAACATCACCCACTTGGCGCGGGCCATGTAGGGCGCGGGGCGGGCGCGGCCGGACTCGGTCAGCGCCTCGAAGGCGATGTCGGTCACCTTGAACGAGCAGTTGGTGTAGCCGCCGTTTGTGCCGGCGAACATCTTGCCGCCGACCTTGTAGATGCAGTCGTCGCCCCACTGGACGTCCATCGTCGCTCCCAGCAGGGCTCGGGCGGCGGCGTCGAACTCCTCGCGGGTCATGCGCTGACGCCGACCCCGATCGGGCAGGTCACGCCGGTGCCGCCGATCCCGCAGTAGCCGGCGGGATTCTTGGCCAGGTACTGCTGGTGATAGTCCTCGGCGAAGTAGAACTCCGGCGCCTCGGCGATCTCGGTGGTCACCGGGCCAAAGCCCTGGTTTGAGAGCGCCAGCTGATAGGACTGCAGCGAGGCGGCCGCGGCGGCGGCCTGGGCGTCGTTGTGGACATAGATGCCCGAGCGGTACTGGGTGCCGATGTCGTTGCCCTGGCGCATGCCCTGGGTCGGGTCGTGGTTCTCCCAGAACACCTTCAGCAGGTCCTCATAGGTGACGGCCCGCGGGTCGAACACCACGCGCGCCACCTCAGCGTGGCCTGTACCGCCGCTGCAAACTTCCTCGTAGGTCGGGTTCGGGGAGATCCCGTTCTGGTAGCCGACGGCCGTCACCCAGACGCCCGGGACCTGCCAGAACTTGCGCTCGACGCCCCAGAAACAGCCCATGGCGAAGTCGGCGATCTCCAGCCCCTCGGGATAGGGGCCCTTCAGCGGCCGGCCATTGATGAAGTGGGCCTCGGCCGTCGGCAGCGGCGTCGCGCGGCCCGGCAGAGCGGTGTCGATGGTGGGAAGGTCGAGGGACTTCTTGGCGAAAAGCATGGCGCGCCCAATGGTGGAAATTCGTCGGCGAAGATAGGACCCGCGAGCCGCGATTGCACGCGCTCTCCAGCTTCGCATCCCGCTGACATAACAGCGTTTTCGTGGGATACTTGAGTCAAAGGCAGGGAGAAGCCGCCGATGGGCAAGTTTCGACAGGTCCTGATGGCCGCGATCGTCGTCAGCTTCACAGGCGCAGGGGTCAGTCTGGCGGCCGGAAGCGGCGGAGGCAGCACCGACATGCCGTCCGCCTCGGGTCCCTCCTACGATCCTGCGGCCGAGTACATGAAGGGCGTCGCGGCCCTGAACGCTCAGAACTACAGGGACGCCGAGCGGTCCCTGTCGCACGTGGTCGACGCCGCTCCGAAGAACGCCGAGGCCTGGCGGCTGCTAGGCATGGCCAATGCCGGCCAGAACGACCTGAAGGGCGCGCGCAAGGCCTATGACCACGCCGTCAAGCTCGACCCCGACAACATCCAGGGCCGCCAGGGCCTGGGCGTGGTGCTCGGCGGGCTGAAGGACGCCAAGGCGCAGGAACAACTCGACTGGCTGAAGGCGCGCAGCGCCGGCTGCGGGAGCTGCGCCGACGCCGCGGCGCTGAAATCGGCGACCGACGCGGTGGAGGCGGCGATGGGCGCCGCGCCGGCGGCGGCGCTCAGCGGGCCGATGATCCTGGCTGGCCCACAGGCTGGAGACGGGGCCTATCTGAAGGCCGTCAGCCTAATCAACGAGCACCGCTATGACGAGGCGCTGGTCTCACTGGACAAGGCGCGCGAGGCGTTCGGCCCGCACCCCGACGTCCTGACCTACCAGGGCTATGTCTGGCGCAAGAAGGGCCAGTTCGACCGCGCCGAAGCCTATTACCGCCAAGCCCTGGCCGTGGCCCCGACCCACAAGGGCGCCAGCGAATACTATGGCGAGCTGAAGGTGGAGCGCGGCGACATGGCCGGCGCCAAGGCCCTGCTCGCCCGTCTGGACCAGACCTGCGCCTATGGCTGCGCCGAGGCCGAGGAACTGCGGCGTTGGATCGAAGTCGGCGGCGATCCGGCGCTCTAGGCGCCGCCCTCGTCGTTGGCCTCGCCAGCCTCGCCGCCGCGCAGGCGCCCACCTTGCGCGCCATGGGATGGCTGGCCCCAGGTTCCGACCCCGCCCTCGCCCTGACCTCCGAGCCGACCGAATGCTACGCGCCCGCCCCTGAGGTTCGCGCCTCCGCCGAGATCGGCCGCGCGGCGTTCCGAACGCCGGTGCTGCTGGGCGGCCAGGCGGCGCGGGCCGGACTGTCGTGCGAGAGCTGCCATCGCGGCGGGCGCAGCAATCCCGACTTCCTGTTTCCCGGCGTCTCTGGCGCGGCCGGTACCGCCGACGTGACCTCCTCGCTGTTCTCCTCGCACCGCGGCAACGGCCGGGACGACCCTGTGCCGATCCCCGACTTGTCAGGGCCGCGCGAGCGGCTGAAGGTGGCGACGGAGGGCCTCGCCCCGTTCATCCGCGGGCTGGTGGTCGAGGAGTTCGACGGCCGCGAGCCGCCACCGAGCGTGATGTCGGGCCTGGTCGACTATGTCGGCGCCCTGCGGCCGCAGGCCTGCCCGGCGAACGCCTCGCGGCCGGTGACTTCGGCGGGACTGATGGACGACGCCCGGCGCGCGGCCATTGCGGGAGCCACGGCGGAGGATTCGGCGACGAGGCTGCTGATGATCGCCTCGGCGCGGGCCAGGCTTGGATTGATCGACGAGCGCTATGCCGCGCCCGGCCTTGCCCCCGAGCGCAGCGCTCTGCGCCGCGCCGACGCTGAGCTGGCGGCCCTCGCCCAGGCGGTGCGCGAGGGCGACCAGACCGCAGCCAAACGCCTTACGGAATGGGCCGCGCGGACTCCCAGCTTGGCCGGGCGGCTGGCCCGTCGCGAGCCCCAATCATTGTTCGATCCGAAATCCCTTCGCGCTGCGGCGCAAGCGCGCTTGCCCGCGAAGGCGTCATGAGTATATTGCGCGCCTTCCGCGAGGGGCGCGTGCGTTCCTCATGGCCTGTGGTGAGGTGGCGGAGTGGTCGATCGCGCACGCTTGGAAAGCGTGTATAGGTGAAAGCCTATCGAGGGTTCGAATCCCTCTCTCACCGCCATTTTCCGTATTGAAGCGACACTTTGAATGCGAGCCGCCAACGCGGCGCGCTGGCGCGCGGCGGATCGGCCGGGTGCGGGATAAAGGGACGCTCGCAGGGCAGCAGGTCGTCGGGAAGTTCCTTGGAGAGAATTTTTCCGGTCGCTATGCCCGCCAGGAAACTCGTCATGTCGCAGTCGAACACTTCAAAACTACCCGGGCGCGGGGACGCTATCCGTCATTGTTCGTCCAGGAATTGTTGCGTCGCTATCGACAACACGCCGCAGATCGGTGGCTACGGACGCGCGGTCACGGCCTGGTCATGCGAGCCCCGGCGCTAGTCGAGCTTGCCCGCCCGCTTCAGGCTCGCCAGCTGTTTGTAGATCTCCTCCGAGCCCTTGCCGCGCCCGCGCATGATGACCCAGAGCTGCTTGAGCGTCAGGTCGGTGCGATGGATCTGGTCGGCGTGCGCATAGGCCACAGATCCTGACGACATCTGCGGCGAACCCGGAAGGTAGACGGCGTGCCACTCGCCCTCGGCCTCCAGCAGCAAACCCATAGCCCAGCCGGCGTCCGTGGGCACCAGGACGATCGGCATGTCTTCGTCCTTGGCGTCGTCCTCCGACCCGACCTTTTTTGCGACTCCCTGAAGCAGGCTGAATTGCGGAAAGGCCGCCGCGACGCCTTCCTGAATCGAATCCAGGACGGACTGCCCGGCGCCTGTGCGGGCGAACAGGCCCACCAGGAAGGCTCCCAGGATGACGCCGAACACCGCGGCCACGGTGCTAGCCGCGATTCCTCCGACGCTGGTGACACCCAAGGCCGTGACGACCGGTTCCGTGAACCCCGTCATCAGCCCGACTATTTTGCTCACCACGAACAACACGACGAAGATTGGCAGTAAAAACAGCGCGCCGCCGATCAAGGTGGATCGCGTGAACTCACGCGCCTGCTTCAAAGACGCCCGACGGCGCTTGGCATCACTTGATAAGGCCATGACACATCTCCTGAACGGGAGCCGCTCCCAGCAGAACCTGCATCGACCTTTTCCGGCCCAATGTAGAGACACGTTGCCGTTAGGCCGCCGAGACGGTCGTTTGGTGATAAACGCCGCTCAGCCTTCCAGGGCCATACGGCGGCTACTTCGCCTTTGCGGCGGCGATCTTCGGCGGCGGGGCGGAGGTCGTCAGGCTGTTGATCTGGCAGGACTTCCCATCGACCAGGATCTCGCCGAACTTGTCGAGCGTGCCAGCGCCGCGCGGGACGAAGCCGATCTTCAGAGCGTCGTCCAGGCCCCAGCAGCGGCTCACCAGTTCAGCCCGATACCAGAGGCGTTGATTGTCCTCGATCCAGAGAGCGGTCTCGCCGTCCGCCTCGAAGTTGCGGATGCCCACGCTGTTGGCGAACGGGATGCCGGCTTCGACGCCCAGTTGGCGCTCAACAGGCGGGCTCTCGGCGATGGCGCCCGCGGCCAGCAGGCTCGCGGCGCCCAGGACTGTGATGAAGGTCTTCATCGGAGAGGTCTTTCGCAAACTCGCCCCACTCGAGGTCGAGTGTGGCCGGCCTCCATTGAACGCCCATCGAGAGCGCCGTTCACTCGCCATCTAGCCGCTCAGCATTCGACGATGTTGACGGCCAGGCCGCCGAGCGAGGTCTCCTTGTAGATCTCGCTCATGTCCTCGCCGGTGCGCTTCATGGTGGCGATCACCTTGTCCAGCGAGACAGTGTGCTGGCCGTCGCCCAGCAGAGCCAGGCGCGAGGCGTCGATGGCCTTCACGGCGCCCATGGCGTTGCGCTCGATGCAGGGGATCTGGACCAGCCCGCCGATCGGGTCGCAGGTGAGGCCAAGGTTGTGCTCCATGGCGATCTCGGCGGCGTTCTCGATCTGAGCGTTGGTCCCGCCCAGCGCCGCCGTCAGCCCGGCCGCGGCCATCGAGCAGGCGACCCCGACCTCGCCCTGGCAGCCGACCTCGGCGCCCGAGATCGAGGCGTTGCGCTTGTACAGCGAGCCGATGGCCGAGGCGGTCAGCAGGAAGTTCCGCCGCCCTTCGGCGTCGCCGCGATGGAAGCGGTCGTAATAGCGCAGCACCGCGGGCAGGAGCCCGGCTGCGCCGTTGGTCGGCGCGGTGACCACGCGACCGCCCGAGGCGTTCTCCTCGTTCACCGCCAGCGCCCAGAGGTTCACCCAGTCGAGGGCGGCCAGGGGGTCGGAGATGTTGCGCTCGAGCTTGGCCATGAGGTCGGTATGGATCTGGCGCGCGCGGCGGCGGACATTCAGGCCGCCCGGCAGGCAGCCGTCCTGGCGCATGCCGCGCTCGATGCAGGCCTCCATGGCGACGAAGATTGCGTCGAGGCCGGCGTTGACCTCTTCGGCGCCGCGCACCGCGGTCTCGTTGGCGAACGTCAACTCGCCGATGCTGAGGCCCGCCTGCTCGGCCTGTTCCAGCAGCTCAGCGCCCGAGGCGAACGGATAGGGCTGGGCGACAGTCCTGGCGGGCGCCGCATTGGTCGCGATCTCCGCCTCGTCGAGCACGAAGCCGCCCCCGACCGAGAAGTAGAGCCGCTCATCCAGCAGCGCCTCGCCGTCATAGGCCCGGAAGGCCAGGGCGTTGGGGTGCTGCGCCAGGCGCGTGCGGCCTTCCCAGAGGATGTCGCGCGCGGCGTCAAATTCGATCTGCGGGCCGCCGGCCCCAAGCTGCAGGCGGCCGCTGGCGTGGATCGCCTCCAGTGCGGCGTCGGCGGCGTCGGGATCGATGCTGGCGGGCATGAAACCCGCCAGGCCCAGGATCACCGCCCGGTCGGTGGCGTGGCCGCGGCCGGTCAGGGCGAGTGAGGCGTAGAGCGCCACCTCGACTCGGGTGGTCCGCGCCAACAGACCCGCCTGGCCCAGCCGTTCCAGGAAACGACCGCCGGCGGTCATGGGACCCATGGTGTGGGAACTCGAGGGCCCGACACCCAACTTGAACAGATCGAAGGCGCTGGCCATGGTCGGTTGGTAAGCCATTGCGCGAACGCCGCCAAGGCGGGGCAGACATTGGCTGTTGCCCGAGGTTTGAGGTGACGCCGACCGCCGGTTTGGCTAGGCCGGCGGCATGACCAGTCCCTTGACCATACGCCTGGCCACAAGCGCCGACATTCCCGCCCTGAAAGGGCTGATGGAGCGCGCTATCAGCCAGCTGCTGCCGGCGTTCCTGGCGCCCGAAGAAGTCACCGCTTCGCACGAGGTGATGGGCCTCGACACCCAGCTGATCGAGGACGGCGTCTATTTCATCGTCGAGGTCGATGGGGCGTTGGCCGGCTGCGGCGGCTGGAGCCGGCGCGCGACCCTGTTCGGCGGCGATCATTCATCCGGACGCGACGCGGCCTTGCTCGACCCAGCCGTCGACCCAGCGCGGGTACGGGCGATGTACACCGATCCCGAGTTCACCCGCCGCGGCGTCGGGCGGCTGATCCTGGAGACCTGCGAGGCGAAGGCCGCCGCGGAAGGCTTCAGCCGCTGCGAGATGGCCGCGACCATGGCCGGCGAACCGCTCTACGCCGCCTGCGGCTATCAGCGGATCGAACCGTTCGAGGCGGAGACATCGGCCGGGGTGAAGGTGCCGCTGGTGCGGATGGGCAAGTCGCTCTGAACGCAATCGGGCGGCCCTTGCAGGCCGCCCGACCACTCATACCTGAGCCGTCAGATCAGAACTTCATCTGGATCTTGGCGTAGTAGAAGCCGCCCTGCCAATCGACGATCGAGTCCGATCGGTAGATCCGGCCGTTGGTGCCTTGCTCGCCGGTGAGGTCCCGGGTCGGATAAGTGTCGAAGAGGTTCCGCACGCCCAGCGTCAGCGTGTAGGAGTCGTCGATGTCCCAGTTGCCCTCGACGTCGAACTGGACCTCCGGATCCCAGGTCTGAACCGTCGGGATCGAGACGCTGTACATGTTCTTGTACGAGCCATAGACGTTCGCGCGGCCCATGATCGAGAACGCGCCCATGTGATGGGTCGCGGTCAGGACCGAACGCCAGTGCGGCGTCGAGTGCTTGAAGTCGAAGATGTACTCGCCGTCGAAGAAGGTCCGGGTCGTACCGGTCGCGTCGACGAACTTCTTCACCTCCTCGACCACCGGGTTGTTGATGTTGAACGAGGCCGAGAAGTTGGTGCTCTGCCCGTTCTCCCAGGCGCGGGCGTAGGTGGCGACCAGGTCCAGGCCGGTGATGCTGGCGTCGAAGGCGTTCTGGAAGAAGTTCACCTGGCCGATGGTGTCCGCGCCGGGGATGCCGGCGGCGACCATCGCGGCGGTGATGGTCGGCGTCACCGTGATCGGGGTGATCGCGTAGAACATGTCGTCGACCTTGATGTGGTAGGCGTCGACCGTGATGTTCAGGCCGTCGAACAGCTCCATGGTCAGGCCGACCGAGTAGTTTTCAGACTTCTCGGGACCGAGCGGTGCGGCGCCCAGATACTGAGCGACCGGATTGGTGGCCGGGAACAGGCCTTGAGCGACCGGCACGCCATTGTTCACCACCGTCGAGGTGTAGGTGGTGAAGGTCTGGCCGGTGGTCGGCGCACGGAAGCCAGTGCCGACGGAACCCCGGACCGCAATGCCGTCGACGATCTCGAAGCGCCCGGCGACCTTGTAGTCGACGGTCGAGCCGAAGTCGGAGAAGTCCTCGGCGCGCAGCGAGGCCTGCACGAACAGCCGGTCGGTCACGTCGAGGCTGGCCTCGGTGTAGACCGCATAGGAGTCCCGGGTCAGGCGGCCCGAATAGAGCGGCGGAAAGCCCGGCGCGCCGTTGGAGCCGACCCCAAGCACCGCATAGACCGGGTTGGTGATGGTCCGCCCGTCGAGGATGATGGTCGAGCTGTTGCAGACGATGCCGGCGTTCTGCGGCGCGGTCGGCCGCAGGGTCCGCTGGGCGACCGCGGTTTCGTTGGTGCAGAAGTCGTGTGGGTCTTGCGTCGAGTACGGGCCGGCCGTGTAGGACGCCACATCGCCGGTGAGGATCTCATAGCCTTCCTTGCGGTATTCGGCGCCGAAGGCGATGGCCAGGGGGTTCTCGGTGAGGCCGGTGGCGATCGCGTAGGTGAAGTCGGCGTTGAGCGACCATTCGTCTGCGACCAGCGAACCGACATGGAATTCCGTCGGGCTCGCCTGGCCCAGCGAGAAGTTCACTGTCTCGGTCAGATCATAGGCCAGTTCGTTGCGGCCGTAGCGGCCCGAGAGGTCGTAGCCCAGGCCGTTCAGCACTTCGCCCCGGAAACCGCCGGCGACGCTGTAGTCGTAGACGTCGCCGAAGAACTGGGGCGTGAAGCCGCGCGGGAAGATCTGGTTGGCGCGGAACAAGGCCCCGGTACGGGTATAGACGTAGTCGTCGGCCTGGTTGGTGGTCGCGCCGATGTCGATCGGCGGGCGATAGTTGAAGTCTTCCTTGGCGTGGCTCTGGCCATAGTTGCCGAAGATGTAGAACTCCAGGTTGTCGGAGAACTCGTAGCCCGCATTGACGAACACGCGCAGGGCTTCGGATTCCGGCTGGCCCCACTTCTGCCAGACGTCGGGGATGCGGCCAGGGCCATAGCCCACGGACTGGGCGTAGGCGGCGCTGTATGCCGAACCCGGCGCGGTGGTTTCGGTCGGGAACAGGGCCGAACAGAAGCCGGCGAGCTGGTTGGGGATGTTGCGGTTGCAGTACTGCGTGCCGCGGCTGGTCGGCTGGTCGGTGGTCCACTCGAACGACGCGCTGACGAAGCCGGAGTCGCCGATCGCGAAGCCCTTGTTGCCGCCGATGATGATGCCTTCGCCGTCCTTCTCGTAGTACTGGCCGACCTGGGCGGTCAGCGTGCCGCCCTCGGAATTGTCCTTCAGGATAAAGTTGATGACGCCGGCGATGGCGTCCGACCCGTATTGGGCGCCGGCGCCGTCGCGCAGGACTTCCACCGACTTCAGCGCCGCGGACGGGATCTGCGAGGCGTCGGCCGACTGGCTGCCGTCGCCGCCGGTGGTGACAAGCGCGGCGCGATGGCGGCGCTTGGAGTTCACCAGCAGCAGGGTCTTGTCCGACGACAGGCCGCGCAGGGCCGCCGGGCGGATGAAGGTGGCGCCGTCGGAGATCGGCTGGCGCGTGATCGTGTAAGACGGCACCAGGGTCTTCAGCAGGTCCTGGGTGTCGGAATGCGAGATCGCCTCGATCTCGGCGGCGTTGAATGAGTCCACCGGCACCGGCGACTCCATGACCGTGCGCGGCAGGGCGCGCGAGCCGGTCACCACGACCTCGTCGATTTCCGAGGTCGCCGCCGCGGTAGTCTGCGCGATAGCCAAGCTAGCCGAGAATAAAGTCGCGAGAGAGACGCCCGCGAGCAGTCCTATACGCATTTGTTTTCTCATGATTATTGCCCCCACAGCAATGACGGCCCCGATCGGCCGCAAGTCGTCACAAATTCGTCCTGGAGTTTTTCAGGAGATCGGATGCTTCGCGGCGGCCGTCTGTTCAGACACCGCAAGCAGGCGCGACATCCCCATGTCGCGAAATGCATCTACTGAATTGAACAACTGCAAAAACATAGCGGACACTCTCCAAAACGGTGAGCTGCCCTTGTCCCTGGGAGTCCCTAATAGTACTTTTTATTTATATTAACGCCGCCCCAGGACATCTCGACAATTCTCGTCGGACGTCATGAATTCACCAGGCTCGTCATGGAACTTTTGCACTGTCAACGAGGTTGGATTGACTCCCCGCTCAGCAGCACTCATGCCGCAAAAACGCTCATCGCTACGGCTTCTTTTTAATCAACACAGAACTTGTAGATTTTGAGCGACTGCGGCTAGCTTCAGGTCATGCCGAATATTGAGGCTGATACGCCTCAAGTTTGAACAGGCACGCACCTTCCGCGCCCCACCGCGCCAACCCCGCTTGAACGGTGGGCCTCCGGCGACCGGTCATGGCGCTCTTAGTAGTCGTGATCGGGGGATTGAGTGATGGGGATCAGCAGAAGACTATTCCTGCATCGTGCAGGCGCGGCGGGGGGATACGGCGCGGCCTATTCGGCGATGCGGACGCTTGGCCTGATGGGCGCGGTGGCGTCGGCGGCGACGCCGGCCATGGCGGCTGACGCCGGGCGAGGCAAGCGGGTGGTGATCCTGGGCGGCGGCATCGCCGGCCTAGTGGCGGCCTATGAGCTGGAGCGCGCCGGCTACGGGGTGACCTTGCTGGAGGCGCGCGATCGTCTGGGTGGGCGCAACTGGACGCTGCGGGACGGCTCCAAGGTCGAGATGGTCGGCGAGGAGACCCAGACCGTCCGGTTCTCCGAGGGCCTCTACATGAACGCCGGCCCGGCCCGGATCCCCAGCCACCACGAAGGCCTGCTCTCCTACTGCCGCAAGCTGGGCGTGCCGCTGGAGGTGGAGATCAATTCCAGCCGCAGCGCCTATCTCTGGGCCGACGACGCGAACGGCGGCCGGAAATTCCAGATGCGCCAGGGGGTCAACGACACCCGCGGTTACCTCTCCGAACTGCTGGCCAAGGCGGTCAACAAGGGCGCGCTCGACCAGGACCTGTCGGTCGAGGACAAGGAAAAGCTGCTGCCCTTCCTGCGCCAGTACGGCGACCTGACCAACGACATGGCCTTCAAGGGCACCGAGCGCTCGGGTCTACTGCAGGCGCCGGGCGCGGCCGACCAGTTCGCCAAGGCCCGGGATCCGGCGGCCTTCCGTGATCTGATCAATCACCCGCAGATCGGTTCGACGCTGTTCGAAGACAACATCAACATGCAGGCGACCATGTTCCAGCCGGTCGGCGGCATGGACCAGATCCCGGCCGGCTTCGAACGGGCGATCAAGAGCCCGATCATCAAGAACGCCGAGGTCACCCAGATCCGCGCCGACGCCAAGAGCGTGAAGATCACTTACCGCGACCGGGTCAGCGGCAAGGTCAGCGTCGTCGACGGCGACTACACGATCATCACTCTGCCCCTCGCCCTGCTGGCCAAGATCGACAACAACTTCGCCAAGGACGTGAAGGCGGCGATCGCCTCGGTGCCCAACGACTTCTCCAACAAGATCGGCTTCGACTCGCCGCGCTTCTGGGAGAAGGAGCAGATCTACGGCGGCATCTCCTTCGTCGGCGGCGAGACTAGCCTCGTCTGGTATCCGTCCAACGGCCTGCACACCGAACGCGGCATGCTGCTGGCCTGCTACGGCTCCGGCGGCCGGGCCGAGGGCTTCGCCAAGCGCCCGCTGGCCGAGCAGGTCGCGATGGCGAGGGCGGTGATCGGCAAGCTGCACCCCGGCCATGCCGAGGGGTTGACCAATCCGGTTGTCGTCAACTGGAGCAAGATCCCCTTCAACATGGGGCCCTGGCCGCGCTGGGGCGAACGCGGCGGCGTGCAGGAGGGTCACTTCGACTCGCCCGAATACCGCCTGCTGAACCAGCCGCACGGACGTGTTCATTTCTCGGGCGCCCACCTCAGCCAGACGCCCGGCTGGCAGGAGGGCGCGGTGTTCTCGGCCCAGCGGACCATCGCGGCCTTGTCGGCTCAAGTCCGCGACAGCACCCTGACCGAGGCGCGGCACGCGGCGGCTTGATCAAATTGAAGCTTTACCGGCCCAATGGCCGAGCCACATTCAAGGGACCTCATTCACATGCGTAGAGCCATTATCGCCGCCGCCCTGCTGGGCCTGGCGGCCGCGACGCCCGCCGCCGCCCAGGTCAAGCGGATCGGCGCCCCGACCTCGCCGATCCTGCAGGCCGCGGTCGTCCCGGCCGGGACCGACATCATGTACGTCAGCGGCATCACCCCGCCGGCCCTCAACGCCGGCGCTCCTGCCGGCACGCCGGTGGAGTTCGGCGACACCAAGACCCAGACGCTCGGCGTGCTCAAGCGCATCGAGGACATCCTGAAGGCCGAGGGCCTGACCCACGGCGACGTGTTCATGATGCGGGTGCTGCTGGTCGGCGATCCGGCCAAGGGCGGCAAGATGGACTTCGCCGGCATGATGGAGGGCTACAATCAGTTCTACGGAACCGCCGCCCAACCGAACAAGACCGCGCGCATCACCAGCCAGGTCGCCGCCCTGGTGGCGCCGGGCATGATGGTCGAGATCGAGGTTCAGGCGGCCAAACCGAAAAAGTGACAGTCGTCGGCGGGTTTTCGTCGAACGTGACCTCTCTCCGGTCGATGCAATCTTCCCCCGCTGGCGCGATTGGGTCTCTCGTCGGATGTTTCGCCATCTGATCGAGAGACCCATGCGCGCCCTGCCTATCGCAGCCCTGCTGCTCTGCGCCGCCAGCCCGGCGGCCGCCCAGGAATTTCCCCTCCGCATCCCAGCGCCAGGCGGCGAGGTCATCCTCCCCAGCGCCGCCGCCAAGCGTGAGCACGACGAGTGGCGCTACGCCGCCGCGCGCCGGGTAGGCGACACCCTCTACATCTCCGGCGTGGTGGTGTTCCGCGCCAAGGACGAAGGGACCGACGCGGCCGCCTTCAAGCTCCAGGCCCGCCGCGGCTTCGAACAGCTGAAGCGCACCTTGACCGCCTCGGGCGCGACCTTCGCCGACGTGGCGATGATCAACTCCTTCCACGTCTGGGACGGTCCAAACTTCAAGGGTACCAAGGACGAGCAGTTCGCCGCCTTCGAGGAAGTGGTCGGCGAATACTTCAAGCCGCCCTATCCAGCCTGGACCGCGGTTGGTACGACCGGGCTCCTGGGTGAGACCGGAATCGTAGAAGTCCAGCTCATCGTCCATTCGCCGGCGAGGAAATAGTGACCGACCGCTTGGGACCGCCTGTCCACTTTCAGCCTCCGACCACCCCGGCCCTGGTGGTCCGCCGCGAGGCGCTGGAGCGGAACCTGGCGGCCATGCAGGACGCCTGCAGCGCGGCAGGCGCAAACCTCCGCGCCCACGGCAAGATGCACAAGTGCACGACCCTCGGCGCCCGCCAGGTCGAGCTCGGCGCGGTCGGACTCTGCTGCCAGACGGTTGGCGAGGCCCAGGCCTACGCCGCCGCCGGCGTGCCTGATCTGCTGGTGACCTCGCCGCCGGCGCCCTGGGGCGCGGAGAAGATCGCCGCCATCGCCAAAGGCGGGTCCCGCATCGCCGTGGTCGCCGACGACGCAGGCCAGATCGCGCGCCTGTCGCAGGCCGCGACCGCCTCCGGGACGACCATCGGCCTGGTGGTCGACATCGACCTCGGCACCCACCGCACCGGCGTGTCGCCCGAGCAGGTCGCCGCGCTGGCTCGTCTGGCCGCCGACGCGCCGGGCCTTCAGTATCGCGGCATCCAGGCCTATCTCGGCCACCTGCAGCACCTGGCCGACCTCGAGGCGCGCCGCGCCGCCTGCCAGGTGACCCGCCAGCGGCTGGGCGCCCTGGTCGGCGAACTGACCGAGGCCGGCCTGAAGCCCGAGCTGGTCACCGGCGGCGGCACCGGAACCTATGTCGAGGACCTGGCCAGCGGCGTGTTCAACGAGATCCAGGCCGGCTCCTACGTGTTCATGGACGTGGAATACGAGGACTGCGGCGCGATCGACGGCCAGGCCTGGCCGTTCGAGCAGTCGCTCTACATCGCCACCAGCGTGGTCTCGGCGCGTCACAAGACCCACGTGGTCTGCGATAGCGGACTGAAGGCCCACTCGGTCGACGGACCGCCGGCCCGCGTGGCGGCCGGCGCGCCGCAGGGAACCCGCTGGCGGCCGATGGGCGACGAGCATTCAGCCCTGTTCCATCCGGCGATGATGGGGGTGGTGAAAGCGGCCGGCGCCGACTTCGCAGGCGGCATCGCCGCGGCCGACGAGGACGCGTCGATCGCCTGGCCGGCCGACGCGCCCAAGGTCGGCGACATCGTCTGGCTGCAGCCTGGGCACATCGACCCGACCATCAACCTCTACGACGCCCTGCTGGTAGTGGCCGAGGACGGCTCCTTCGAGACCTGGCCGGTCGACGCACGGCGCAGCTCACGCTGATCGTGGCTTTTCCTGCGCGCCCCCGCGGCGTAGGCAGGGGCCACACGCCACCGCCCATGAGGACGCCATGAAGACCCGCGCCGCCGTCGCCTTCGAAGCCAAGAAGCCGTTGGAAATCGTCGAGGTCGACCTGGAGGGTCCCAAGGCCTTCGAAGTGCTGGTGGAAATCAAGGCGACCGGCATCTGCCACACCGACGCCTACACGCTCGACGGCCTGGACTCCGAGGGCATCTTCCCCTCGATCCTGGGCCATGAGGGCGCCGGCGTGGTGGTCGAGGTCGGGCCGGGCGTCACCAGCGTCAAGCCCGGCGACCACGTGATCCCGCTCTACACGCCCGAATGTCGCCAGTGCAAAAGCTGCCTTAGCCGAAAGACCAACCTCTGCACCGCCATCCGCGGCACGCAAGGCAAAGGGCTGATGCCCGACGGCTCCAGCCGCTTCAGCTACAAGGGCCAGGCGATCGCCCACTACATGGGCTGCTCGACCTTCTCGAACTACACGGTGCTGCCCGAGATCGCGGTGGCCAAGATCCGGCCCGACGCCCCGTTCGACAAGGCCTGCTACATCGGCTGCGGCGTCACCACCGGGGTCGGCGCGGTGGTCAACACCGCCGGCGTCGAGCCGGGCTCGAACGCTGTCGTCTTCGGGCTCGGCGGCATCGGCCTCAACGTCATCCAGGGCCTGAAGATGGTCGGCGCCGACATGATCATCGGGGTCGACATCAACCCGGCGCGCGAGGACTGGGGCCGCAAGTTCGGCATGACCGACTTCGTCAATCCCAACGACATCGGCGGCGCCGACATCGTCCAGCACCTGGTCGCCCTAACCGACGGCGGCGCCGACTACACCTTCGACTGCACCGGCAACACCCACGTCATGCGCCAGGCGCTGGAGGCCTGCCACCGCGGCTGGGGCGAGAGCGTGATCATCGGCGTGGCCGAGGCCGGCAAGGAGGTCTCCACCCGCCCGTTCCAGCTGGTCACTGGCCGCGTCTGGAAGGGCTCGGCCTTCGGCGGCGCGCGCGGGCGCACCGACGTGCCGAAGATCGTCGACTGGTACATGGACGGGAAGATCCAGATCGACCCGATGATCACCCACGTCATGCCGCTCGAAGACATCAACAAGGCCTTCGACCTGATGCACGCCGGCGAGAGCATCAGAAGCGTGGTGGTGTTTTAGGGGGGCGGGGCAGGAGAGGCCCGACCGCATGCGGCTACGCGAGCGCGCTCAGTAGCGGGATACGGGCGCTCGTTCCGCCCCACCCATCTCCAACCCGATCTGGGAGCCCAAAGACGCGCCCGCAAACCCGGTCATCTTTCCAACGTCTGCAGGCAGCCACCAGTCGACACGATAGTTGGGAAGCTCGGCGTGCCCGAGCAGTTGGGGATCGGACATCGATGCAAACTCGCCGAATTTCGACTCAGTCGTCCCGTTGAGCGTCGAGGCAGGATCGACGACCGTGTAGCCTCGGCTTAGGTATCGACGTTCACCTCGTCCTATCGGAAGCTCGCCTCGCGCTCTTGTCTTCAGCATTGACAGGCGCTCCCCCAGCTTTCCCTTCCGCCCATAGCCCAGCGCCTTTGCTTGGACAGCGCCGAGGACATCGCCAACGTGGCCCAGCGCCGCTCCGCCGGCGCTGCCCCGAATGGCAGCATCATAAGAAATGGGTCGCCCATTGAAGGCGTCCTGAAGCATCGAAGTGGCGGCCCCCTCGACCGCGCCCGCCGTGCTCGGAGCCCGAAAGATTGCGAAAGGGGCCGCGACCGCGCCACCGCCGACCGCGCCAATGAAATCTCCGAGTGTCCCTTCCCCGCCCGTGGCGATATCCACTGCGGTCTGCGCTGCGCCGTTCGCAAGACCCGCGGCGCCGCTGAGAATGGCGACCTCGCCAGCGGTCGTACCTAGCCGTGGGACATTTCCAAGCGCCGTTGCGGAACGCAGTTGGGAAAGCACTTTTGGAGCGGCGGCGCGAGCCGCGGTCGCGGCTGTCCGCGTGCCTAACGTCAGGGCTAGCCCGGCGGCTTGGCCACCCTTCCTCGCCAGCGCTCGATTCGAGCTGTCGTACGCGTCACGCGCCAACTCGTTTTCGTGGTGCTTACTGTACTTCTCGAGAAATGGCCGATCACTTCGGTCTGCAAGCGCACTCATGCCGCCTGCAAACTCATCGGCGAGACCGAATGTCAGGGTGTCCGCAACGCCGCGGACGGCCGCATCCGCCTGGAGCCCAGCCTCGTAGACTCTGTCGAGAATGCCCGTCCCCGCCGGCCTAGGCGCCGGAGTCTGTGATCCGTGCTGTGATCGAACGGCCGGGGTGGGCTTCGCTGCTTTGGGTTGGGAAGCCACATTTGCTGCCTTGGGGCCCTTCTTGGCCTGCGCTTGCAATAGCTGACCATTCAACTTCTCTGCGGCGGTCAAGCCGGCGCCGATCTTACCGATGGCCGCATTCGCATCTGCGGTAAGCCGTTCGGCCCGTCGGCCGATCCGGTCAAACACCGTCGCGGCTATTGCGTTCGCGTCACGCCACATGTTCTCCGGCTGCACCGGGACCAAGCCAAGCGGCGTCGCAAGCGTGAAGCCTCGTTGGGCCATCCGCATATCTCCAGCGTCATGGAAGAGGAACCGGCGCACATCGCATTGCTCGCCGAACGATGATTTTATAACCTATGGTCGCAAGCTTGACAAGAACAAATCAGGAACATTAGGCTTGCCGCGAGAGAGGGAGAGAACCCAATGGGACTGCTGTTCTACCTTCCGGCCGTGTTCGGCATCCTGCGCCATCGGCACTGGCCGTACTGGCGCTGGGTCGTCGTGATGCTCGTCTGGGTGAACGTGATGTGGCTGCTGTTCGCCGAGGGAGGACTGGTTACCGGACCCATCGAGCAGTCGGACCACGCGTACATCATGGGACTTCTCGCGCTACCGATCGTGGTGACAATCTGGGGCGGCATCTTCTTCATCGTTCGCCGGCTGTACGCAGAGGCCAAGGCGACCGGCCTTGGACCTGCATCAGTCAAACCGGCTTCGGGCTTGCGGAAGGGCGCCGAGCTCATCGCGCTGACCTTGGCCTGCGGGCTCGCGCTCTATTTGAATGTCATTGCGATTTTTCCGGGCCAAGCCTCAAAGGCGGAGCCAGTGGCTTCGGCTGCAACAGTGGAGGCGGACATCGACCGTTCGGTCGAGATAGCCAATCAATCCATCCCTCGAAAACTCGACGACATCACCACCGTTGTTGGCGCTGGCCGCGAGGGGCGGACCTTCGTCATCGACCACGAGATTTCGTCGCCCGACGTAACGCGAGAAGTCCTGGAGAGCTATCTGCAGCAGCAGAAGGTCGTTGAGGCCTGCGCGGACGAAGGGATTCAGAAACTGCTCGGCCACGGTGGCGCGCTTCGCTATCGCTACAAGCTGGTGTCTGGCGCCGACCCCGTCGAATTCAATCTGGCTGCGGCCGACTGCGGCGCGGTCGGCGCAAGGGCTGCTCCCGCTCCTACTTCCCCGCCAGCGGGTACGAGATGATCAGGTTGAGCGGCTCCGGGCCAACCTGGCGGATCCCGACATTGGCCCCGCGGAACAGGTAGGCGGCCACGCCCGGGGTCAGGCGGGTGGTGACGCCGTCGGAGGTGACGTCGCCCTCTCCAGAGAGCACGTAGTAGACCTCGTCATGATCGATCGGGTGCAAGCCGATGGCGGCGCCGACGTGCAGCACCCGGCGGCGGAACTCCATGGCCCGGCCCGGCACGGCGTCGCTGATCCGGTAGGCGGTGCTCATGCCAATGGCGCCATGTGGCGGCGGCTCCTGGCGCACGACGTCCTGCTCGTGGACGATCACCGCGGCCGGCGCGGCGGCCTGAACCGGCAGAGCCAGGGCGCTGAGGATCAGAGCTAGTCGCAGCATCGGCAGGCCTCCGGTGGTCGGTCCACGCGACAATGACACCGGTTACCGACACAGGGCAATCACGCTCAGAAGAACTCGTCCATCAGCCGGTAGAAGGCGCAGGCGGCCTCGTCGACGGCGGCCAGCGGATAGTGCTCGCGCAGCAGGGCGGCGGCGTCGACGTGCGGGTGGTTGAACCTCGCCGAGCGCAGGAACAGGGCGAGGTCCTGCCAGGGATCGGCGAGGCCGAAGCGGCCGAGGTCGAGCAGGGAGACCGGCCGGCCCGGGGTCCAGATGAAGTTCGGCAGGCTGGCGTCGCCGTGGGTGAGGACCAAGCGCTCGCTCGCCGGGCGGGTGGCGCGGGCGTGGGCCAGGGCCTGGGGCGCGGTCCAACCGGCGCGCTCGTCGTCGAAGTCGTCCTCGTCGACCAGGCCGGCGGCGACGTTGCGCTCCGCCAGGGCGAACTTGGCGGCCAGGCTCATGTCGAACGGGCAGCCGGCCGGGTCGAGGCCGTGCAGGGCGGCGAGGGCCTGGACGGTGGCGGTCAGCGCCGCCTGCGCCTGCTCGGGCGCCACGTGGGACACCGCCTCCCCTGCCAGCCGCTCGCTGACTAGGGCCAGGCCGCCGTCGAATGGGCCGCTCCAGACCGCGCGGGCGGTCGGGACCCGGCCGTCCAGCCAGGCGGCGACCGCGATCTCGCGCGAGAGCAGTTCGACATTTTCCTGCAGTTCGCGGGGCGCAAACTTGACGAACAGATCGCCGGCGGCGGCGACCAGATCGCCCGACCGACCATGGGCGACCAGCCGGACCTCGGCGCAGGTCGGCTGGCCAGCGGCCTCCAGGATCAGTCGGACATAGCCGCCGACATCGTTTGCTTCATGGTGCATCGGAACGCCCCCACGCCGCGGCGACGGGCGGGGGCTCCGGGCTGCGGCGGCTCACTCGCCCCTAAGATAGGGGGCAACGTCGAGATTCCGACACCGGCGGCGAAACTATCCCGCCGCCAGCCGCGCCAGAGTGACGCCCTCGCTGACCTGGTCGCCGACGCTGACGGCGAGGCTCTCGACTTCGCCGTCGAACGGGGCGGTCAGGGCGTGCTCCATCTTCATCGCCTCAAGGGTCAGCAGGGCCTGGCCGCGGACCACCTTGTCGCCGACGCTGACCGCGACGGCCACCACCTTGCCCGGCATCGGCGCGCGGATCGCGCCGTCGCCGGCGCCTCCGTGGGCCGCGTCCTTGATCGGCGGGCGCGGGGTCAGGATGAAGGTCTCGCCGGCGTCGAACACCACCACCTCGCCGTCCCCGGTGAGCAGCACGTCCTCGGGGATGTCGTCGCTGGAGAGTGGAGCGTCGAAGCCCCGGTCGTCCTGATAGAGCCGCATGGTCGCGGCCGGGGCGGCGTTGAGCCGGAAGCCGGTCAGTCCGCGCCAGGGATCGGCCAGGGCCTCGTCGTCCGCTTCCAGGGTCAGGGCCATGGCGGCGGCGGCCAGCGCGTTTGGCGACGGATCCGGCCGCGCGGCAAGCGCCTCCAGCCGCGCCTCGATGAAGCCGGTGTCGACGTCGCCGGCGATGAAGTCCGGGTGGTCGAGGCAGCGGGCCAGGAAGCCGGCATTGGTCTTCACCGGCCAGACTTCGACCTCGCTGCAGGCCTGGGCCAGCAGGTCGCTGGCGCCCTCGCGAGTGGCGGCATGGGCGATCAGCTTGGCGATCATCGGGTCGTAGAACGGCGAGACCTCGCCGCCCTCCTCCACGCCGGTGTCGACCCGCACCAGGTCCTCGGGCAGGTGGAAATGCTCCAGCACTCCGATCGAGGGCAGGAAGCCGCCGGCCGGGTTCTCGGCATAGAGCCGCGCCTCGACCGCGTGGCCCCTCAGCGCGATCTGGTCCTGGGCCAGCGGCAGCGGTTCGCCCGAGGCGACGCGGATCTGCCATTCGACCAGGTCGACGCCGGTGACCGCCTCAGTGACCGGGTGCTCGACCTGCAGGCGCGTGTTCATCTCCATGAACCAGATGCGGTCGGGCTTGAGGCCCTCGCTGGCGTCGGCGATGAACTCGACGGTGCCGGCCCCGACATAGCCGACAGCCTTGGCGGCCTTGACCGCGGCCTCGGTGACCGCGGCGCGGGCGGCCTCGCTCATGCCCGGCGCAGGCGCTTCCTCGATGACCTTCTGGTGGCGGCGCTGCAGTGAGCAGTCACGCTCAAAGAGGTGGACGACATTGCCCTGGCTATCGCCGAACACCTGCACCTCGATGTGGCGCGGGCGGGTGACATAGGTCTCCAGCAGCACCCGGTCGTCGCCGAACGAGGCGGCCGCTTCCCGCTGGCAGGAAGTGAGGGCGGCGGCGAAGTCCTGCGCAAGCTCGACTTTGCGCATTCCCTTGCCGCCGCCGCCGGCCACCGCCTTGATCAACACGGGGTAGCCGATCCTGTCCGCCTCGGCCTGCAGCCGGGCGGGTGTCTGGTCCTCGCCGAGATAGCCGGGCGTGACGGGCACGCCGGCCTGCGCCATCAGCGACTTGGCCGCGTCCTTCAGGCCCATGGCGTTGATCGCCGCGGGCGGCGGGCCGATCCAGGTCAGGCCCGCGTCGGTCACGGCCTGCGCGAACTGGGCGTTCTCCGACAGAAAGCCGTAGCCGGGGTGGATGGCGTCGGCGCCGGTCATCAGCGCCGCCTCGATGACCTTCTCACCGACGAGATAGCTCTCGCGCGCCGGCGCCGGGCCGATCAACACGGCCTGCTCGGCCATGCGCACGTGCGGCGCGTCGGCGTCGGGCTCGGAATAGACCGCCACGGTGGCGATCCCCATGGACTGCGCGGTGCGAAAAACCCGGCAGGCGATTTCGCCACGGTTGGCGACCAGAATGCGCTTGATCATGGTCACATCCGGAAGACGCCGAACCGGGTTTCCGGGATCGGCGCGTTGAGGGCGGCGGAGATGGAGAGGCCCAGCACGTCGCGCGTCTGGGCCGGGTCGATGATGCCGTCGTCCCACAGGCGGGCGGTGGCGAAGTAGGGCGAACCTTCGTGCTCGTAGCGCTCGCGGATCGGGGCCTTGAAGGCCTCTTCCTCTGCCGGCGTCCACTTGTCGGCGTCGCGGTGGACGGTGGCCAGCACGCTGGCGGCCTGCTCGCCGCCCATCACCGAGATGCGGGAGTTGGGCCAGGTCCACAGGAAGCGCGGAGAATAGGCCCGGCCGCACATGCCGTAATTGCCGGCCCCGAACGAGCCGCCGATCAGCACGGTGAACTTCGGCACCTCGGCGCTGGCGACCGCGGTGACCAGCTTGGCGCCGTCCTTGGCGATGCCGCCGGCCTCGTACTTACCGCCGACCATGAAGCCGGAGATGTTCTGCAGGAAGACCAACGGGATCTTCCGCTTGCAGGCCAGCTCGATGAAGTGGGCGCCCTTCAGCGCGCTCTCGGAGAACAGCACCCCGTTGTTGGCCAGGATCGCCACCGGCTGGCCCCAGATGCGGGCGAAGCCGCAGACCAGGGTCGTGCCGTAGAGCGCCTTGAACTCATCGAAGTCCGAGCCGTCGACGATGCGGGCGATCACCTCGCGCACATCGTAGGGCGCGCGCACGTCGGTCGGGACGATGCCGTACAGCTCCTGCGGATCGTAGGCCGGCGGCCGCGGATCTGTCAGGTCCTGGTCGACCAGCTTGGTCGTGTTCAGGTTGGCGACGATCGAGCGGACGATGGTCAGGGCGTGCTCGTCGTCCTCGGCCACATAGTCGACGACGCCGGAGCGGCGGCCATGGGTGTCGGCGCCGCCGAGCTCCTCGGCGCTGATCACCTCGCCGGTGGCGGCCTTCACCAGCGGCGGGCCGCCCAGGAAGATGGTGCCCTGGCCGCGGACGATCACCGTCTCGTCGCTCATCGCGGGGACGTAGGCGCCGCCGGCGGTGCACGAACCCATGACGCAGGCGATCTGCGGGATGCCCGCGGCGCTCATCCGCGCCTGGTTGTAGAAGATGCGGCCGAAGTGCTCGCGGTCGGGGAAGACCTCGGCCTGGTGCGGCAGGTTCGCGCCGCCGCTATCGACCAGATAGACGCACGGCAGGTGGTTCTGCATGGCCACTTCCTGGGCCCGCAGGTGCTTCTTCACCGTGGTCGGGAAATAGGCCCCTCCCTTCACCGTGGCGTCGTTGGCGAGGATCATCACCTCGCGGCCGGAGACCCGCCCGATGCCGGTGATGATGCCCGCGCCGGGGGCTTCGTCCTTGTAGAGCCCGTGAGCCGCCAGCCCGGCAACTTCCAGGAACGGGGAGCCGGGATCGAGCAGCCGCTCGACCCGCTGACGCGGCAGCAGCTTGCCGCGCGAGGCGTGCCGATGGCGCGACTGCTCGGGACCGCCCAGCGCCGCGTGGGCGGTGTGCTCCGCCAGTTCGGCGACCAGCGCGCGGTTGTGGGTGTCATTGGCCTGATAGGCCGCGCCCGACTTGTCGATGGCGGTGGCGAGCTTGGTCATGCGCCCAGCAATTCCCGGCCGATGAGGAAGCGACGGATCTCGTTGGTTCCGGCGCCGATGTCGTAGAGCTTGGCGTCGCGCACCAGGCGCTCGACCGGAAACTCCTTGGTGTAGCCGGCCCCGCCCAGGGCCTGCACCGCCTCCAGGCTGACCTTCACCGCATTCTCGGAGGCCAGCAGGATCGCGCCGGCGGCGTCGAAGCGCGTGGTCAGGCCCGCGTCGCAGGCCTTGGCGACTGCGTAGACGTAGGTCCGGGCCGAGTTGAGGGCGACATACATGTCGGCGATCTTGCCCTGCATCAGCTGGAACGAGCCGATCGGCTTGCCGAACTGCTTGCGCTCCCGGACATAGGGCAGCACCACGTCGAGGCAGGCCTGCATGATGCCGAGCGGACCGGCGGCGAGCACCGCGCGCTCATAATCCAGGCCGCTCATCAGCACGCCAGCGCCGCCGTTCAGCGGGCCCATGACGTTCTCGTCGGGGATCTCGCAATCCTCGAAGACCAGCTCGGCGGTGTCGGAGCCGCGCATGCCCATCTTGTCGAGCTTGGGCGAGACGCTGAAGCCCGTCATGCCCTTCTCGACCAGGAAGGCCGTGACGCCACGACTGCCCTCGTCCGGCGAGGTCTTGGCATAGACTACCAGGGTGTCGGCGTGCGGGGCGTTGGTGATCCAGAACTTGGTCCCGTTCAGCACATAGCGATCGCCGCGATGGTCGGCGCGCAGCTTCATCGAGATCACGTCGGAGCCCGAGCCGACCTCGCTCATCGCCAGCGAGCCGACATGCTCGCCGCTGATCAGCTTCGGCAGATAGCGGCGCTTCTGGTCGGGCGTGCCCCAGCGGCGGATCTGGTTGACGCAGAGGTTGGAGTGCGCGCCGTAGGACAGGCCCACCGACGCCGAGGCGCGGCTCACCTCCTCCATCGCCACCACGTGCTCGAGATAGCCGAGGCCGAGGCCGCCGAATTCCTCCTCCACCGTGATGCCGTGCAGGCCGAGCGCGCCCATCTCCGGCCACAGCTCTCGGGGGAAGGTATTGGTCTCGTCGATCTTCGCGGCGATCGGGGCGATGCGGTCGGCGGCGAAGCGCGCCGTGGTCTCGCGGATCGCGTCGGCGGTCTCGCCGAGGCCGAACTGGAAGTTGGGACCTGACATTGTGCGCTGCCTTCTGCGGGGCCGTCCGGGACTAGCCTCGCAAAACTAGCGACCCATGGACAATCCACAAAATTGAACGTTCATGATGCATATGATAGATCACGCCTATCATGGATCGCTACCTGCTGCGCTACTTCCTGGCCATCGTCGAGACCGGGAACTTCAGCCGGGCGGCGGCGCGCGAGAACGTGGCTCAGCCCACCCTCTCGGCCGGCATCGCCAAGCTCGAGGGGGAGTTGAAGGCGCGACTGTTCGACCGCACCAATCGCCGCGTCCACCTGACCGAGGCCGGAAGCCGCTTCCTGGTCCACGCCCGCCGCATCGAGCATGAGTTCAATCTGGCCCAGGCGGCGGTGTCCGGAGCGGCCCAGCCGCAGCTGCTGCGGGTGGCGGTGTTGTCGACCATTCCCACCGCCCTCGTGTCGGAAGCGCTGGCCGGGCGGAATGACCGCTCCGAGCAGGTCGAACTGCTGGAGGGCTCCGAACGCGAGGTGCTCAGTCTGCTCGATCGAGGCCGGGCGGACGTGGCCGTGACCATCATCAATCCGTCTACGGAGCGTTTCGCTAGCGAGCGGCTGCATGAGGAAGGCTACAGCCTCGCCCTGGCCGTCGGCCATCGGCTGGCCGGGGCCGGCAGCCTGGACGGCGAGGCGCTTGCTGACGAGGTGATGATGGTGCGCCGCCACTGCGAGGCGCTCCCCCACACCAGCCGCTACTTCACCGATCGCGGCGTACGTCCATTCTTCAGCTACCGCGGGACCAGCGACGACAAGATCCTCAGCCTGGTGGCCGCAGGGCTCGGCATTACGGTGATGCCGGACGGCTACCAGGCCGAAGGCGTGGCGCGGGTCGCGCTGGAGGGCTTCACCCCGCGGCGCACGCTCGGGCTTTGCTACGCAGGCGAGGCCGCACGTCATCGCACCAGCGGCTTCGTGGCCGCCGCGCGCGAGATTCTCGGCGCGCTCTAGACTTACTTGGTCGAGGGGGCCGCCACCCCCGTGGGGCGGGGATGGCGGCTCGGTCTCGCAAGCGGACATGACCACGCCTGCGAAACAGACGGCTGCGATGGAACGCGAGCTTCACCGCAAACAGACGACGTCGGCGAGGACGACCCGGCCGCCGACGTGCCCTCAAGGGAGTAATGGCCAAGCACAGCCGTAGTTCCCGATCAGCGTGTCAAACCTGCAGTTCGGCGAGTTGGGCGGTCATGTAGCGGGCGTCGTCGCCATAGCCGGCCACCTTGGCGGCCAGTTCAGGCGCCAGGTCGTTCTGCGGCTGATAGCCGAGCTTTTTCCAGAAGCTCCAGGCGCCCTGCACGGCGACCAGATCGCCGCGAACCAGCCCTGCCTCCATCGCCGCGCGCGAGGCCGCGCGCACCAGGTCGCGGCCGAGTCCCAGTCCGCGGGCCGCATGGCTGATGGCCAGGTCATGGACAAACCAGTTGTCGGTGGGCGGCGGCGGCGGAAGATGGGTCCCGATCGCCGGAGGACTGCCGGCCGGCCAAGGGTGGCTGAGGATATAGGCCATCAGCCCGCCTGCCGCGTCGAGCGCGGCCCAGCAGAACGGCGCGGCGACCGCCAGTCGGCTGGCCAGTTCTTCCTGTGTCTCATGGAAGTGCGGCTGGAAGACCGTGGTCTGCAGCGCCGCGACAGCCGGCATGTCGTCGATGCTGAGCGGGCGAACGGTTGGCGAGGCGGTCATGCCGCCTGTTTAGCGCCTTCGTGAGGCGGGCGCACGGCGCGACGCACTTGAACACTGGCCGTTTGGATTTCACCTGGATCGGAAAGGCTCTAGGACGATGGGCATGGAAATCCTTCAACAGTACAAGGTTCACGGCGGCACGCTCAGCTATGTGCGCCATGACAGCCCCGCCACCGGCACGCCGATGCGCTTCTCGCTGTTCGTCCCCGGCGAGGCGAAGGAACCGGTTCCCTATCTGATCTGGCTGTCGGGCCTGACCTGCACCGAGGACAACTTCACCACCAAGGCTGGCGCCTACGGTTATGCCGCGCAGGCGGGGGTCGCGATCCTGGCGCCTGACACCAGCCCGCGCGGCGAAGGCGTGGCCGACGATCCGGCCTACGACCTCGGCCAGGGCGCCGGCTTCTACGTCGATGCGACGCAAGCCCCCTGGGCGCCCCACTTCTCGATGGAAACCTACGTCGTCGCCGACCTGATCGAGACGGCCGAGGCCGCCTTCCCGCTGGACGGCGCGCGGCGCGGGATCTTCGGCCACTCGATGGGCGGGCACGGCGCCCTGACCCTGGCCCTGCGCCATCCGGAGCTATTCAGGACCGTCTCGGCCTTCGCGCCGATCGCCTCGCCGACCCGCTGCCCCTGGGGGCGCAAAGCGCTCGGCGCCTATCTCGGTCCGGACGAAGCTGCGTGGGCCGAGCACGATGCGGCACTGCTGCTGGAAAGCGGTCGTGGCCGCGGTCGAGCGATCCTGGTCGACCAGGGCGGCGGCGACAATTTCCTGGAGGAACAGCTGAAGCCGGCGTTGCTGGAAGCGGCCGCTGCGAAGGGCGGCGCGGCCCTGACCCTGCGCATGCAGGCGGGCTACGACCACTCCTACTTCTTCATCACCAGCTTCATCGGCGACCATGTCGCCTGGCACGCAGCCCGGCTCTAGAAGCCGGGCGCGCGCCGACGCCCCTAGACCAGGGCGCGCTTGTAGAGGGCCAGCAGTTCGGCCCAGGCCTTCTCGGCGGCGGGCTCGTTGTAGACGGCGCTGCCCTTGACGGTCCAACCGTGGGCCGCACCCTCATAGACCTCGACGTTGCTGGGCCGCTTGGCCGCGTCGAGAGCGACCTTCAGCTTCTCCTTCGCCGTCGGGTCGGCCTTGTCGTCGTTGTCGGCGACCGCCACCAGGTACTCGGCGTGAGACTTGGGCAGCGTCAGGTGCGGGCTGGTCGGCGCATCGGTGACCAAGCCCCCGCCATGGAAGCTGGCCACAGCGCCGACGCGGTTCGGAACGGCGCCGGCGGTGCGGAAGGCCAGAGGCCCGCCCATGCAGTAGCCCTGGGTGCCGACCTTCTTCTTCGTGTCGGTCTGCGGCTGAGCGTCGAGGAAGGCCAGGTACGCCGCAGCGTCCTTGTCGGTGCCTTCGGGCGTCACGCTGGCGCGCAGCGGCGCCAACTTGGCGCGGTCGTCCGGATTGGCGAAATTGAAGCTGCCTTCGACCACCGGCGCGTGCTTGACGCGGTAATAGAGATTGGGAACCAGCACCACATAGCCTTCGGCGGCCAGGCGCTTGCCCATCTCGCGGAACACCGGGCGCAGGCTGACCACGTCTGGCCAGATCACCACCGCCGGCCATTTGCCCTTGCCTTCGGGGTAGTACAGCGCCGCGTCGGCGACGCCGTCCGGCGTCTTGATCTCAACGTCCTTCTCGACCACCGGCGCAGCCGCGTGAGCCGATCCAGCCGCAACCCCGGCCGCCGCCACGGTCATCAGGCCGAAAGTTCGGCGCGACACGGTGGGATCCTCGATCAAGCCCTGATGAATATCGTCGTCGCACATGGCGGTTTCCTCCCTCTCTCAGCCCAGTCTGTTTCAGCCCATGGAGCGGCGCATTTGTTGCGCGGATGTGTCGGCGTGAAAAGGCCCGCGGCCGGGGCGCGGGAAGATGACAATGCCCGCCGATCCCGCCAGTCTCACTGGTATGACCCTCGCTCCCCTGCCCGCCCAGCCCGCCGATGTCCCCTGGCCCACCGAAGCCTGGCCGCAAGGCGACCTGCCCAAAACCCTCAAGCGCGAGCGCTTCGAGGGGGTGTTGGCGGACGCCTTCGACAGCGACGCGACGCCGCTCGACAAGAAGGACGCGCTGAAGGTCTGGGTCGGGAACGTCGTGGATTGCTTCCGATGATCTGGCTGCCGGCCCTGGCGCTGGCCGCGGCGGCCGGCGGCGCGTTCCTGGTCGCGCGGCGCAAGCTGAACGATGACGGGGTTCCGGTCGCCAGCGATCTGTTCCCGCCGGGCGCCCCGCGCAAGGCCATGGCGATCTGGGCGCATCCTGACGACGAGATCACCAGCGCCGGAACCTTCGCGGCGATGACCCAGGCCGGCGCCGAGTTGACCCTCGTCTACCTGACCGCCGGAGAGGCTGCCAAGGACACCGGTTATGCGCCGGCCGAGCTGGCGGGCGTGCGACGGCTGGAAGCGCAGGCGGCCGGCAAGCAACTGGGCGCGGCGCACGTCGAGGTCCTGGCCTTTCCGGACGGCGGCCTGACCAGGGCCGATCCGGTCGCCGCCAAGGCAGCGATCGCCGGACTGATCGCGCGGTTCGAACCCAGCGTGGTGATCGCCTTCGACGAGAAGGTCGGCTTCTACGGCCACCCCGATCATGTGCAGGCCGGGCGTTGGGTCCGCGAGGTGATCGAGGCCGGCGCCCCTTCGGTGCGGCGGCTCTATCAGGCGACCTTGCCCCAAGCGTTGATCGCCTTGGCGCTGAAACTGGTGGCGGCGTTCCGCAACCACTATCCGAAGGAGCCTGCGGCCGGCCTTCCCGCCCCGACGGTGGCGGTGAACATCGCCGCCCAGGCCGCGGTGAAGCGTCGCCTGCTGGACGTCCACGGCTCGCAGGCCAAGGTCATCGCCGACGTGCAGCCCTACTATGACAAGGCGCCAGCCTGGCTCTACTACCGGCTATTCGACCGTGAGTACTTCGCGCTGGCGGTGGATCGGCCATAGGCAGGCTCAGTCCGCATCTCCCCGCAGCACCACGTCGCGATATCTGAGCGCGACGGCCGCCGGCATGGCCGACCAGCCCTGCAGAAGCGAGCCGCGGCCCCAGGGCGGGGCGAAATATTCGACGGCGCCCATCCAGCCGTTCTCCAGGCAGGTCTGCCACCAGCGCACCATCGGGTAGCGCCACCCGGAGAGCCCGCGCCGCAGGCGCTCCTCGGCATACATGCCGTCCAGCCAGGGCCAGTCCGAGCCGTTGTGATAGCGGTAGGCGAACCCCGACTTCGAGCGGGTGTCGGCCTTGTGCTTGAACGGCGGGAACACGCACATCACCCCCCAGTCGCCGAAGCTCTGGGTCTGGTTGTGGCGAGACTCCAACTTCTCGCGGACGGCGGCCAGCACCTTGAGAGCGCGCTCCTCCGGCACCGCGTCGTGGCGCAGCAGGGTCAGGCTGTCGAGGGTGAGGTGGTCCTCCAGGATCGGCTCGACCTCGGCCAGGCCCTCGGGCGCGGCGTAGTCGGCGTACCAGCCGCCATCCTGCCAAAGCGCCTGCTCGATCGCCTGGCGCGCCCCGGCCGCGACTTCCCGCGCCTGGCTCGCGAGGCTCGGATCGAGCTTGGCGCCGAGCGTGGCGATAGCGTCCAGCGCGCCGATCCAGAGACCTAGATCGTACGCCACGTAGCCGCCGCGATAGACGTTGTCCGCCCAGTCGCGGTCGTGGCGCGGCTTCACCGGCAGGCCGTGCTCGGTGAATTCGCGATAGCGGTTGAAGATCGCCTTCACCAGCGGCCAGTGGCGCTCGGCCGGTTCGCTGTCGCCGGTGACGCGGGCGTAGTCGCCGATGGTCAGTATGAAGAACAGCGGCGAGTCGAAGTGATCGCTCCACCAGTCGGTCGAGCGGGTGTGAATCCAATCCATGCCGAAGGCCGTGGTCCGCAGATCCTCCCAGGCCAGGGCCTGTTCCGAGCCGGAGACGATGACGCCGCTCGGGGCCTCGCCGTCCGCCTGGACGCCGGAGGCCAGGACCTCGATCTCCTCGTGGACGATGGCCGGGGCCAGATCGAGCAGCAGTTGCAAGGTCCAGTAGCCGTCGCGGTAATAGGTCCGGGCGGGGGCCGAATAATGCAGGCCGGCGGCGAGACCATCGAAGCGGCCGCGTTCGTCGCGACGGACGCTGGAGAGCGCCGCATGGGTTCCCTGCATCACCATGCTGCGCATCAGCGCATCCGCCTCGGGCAGGCGATCGCAATGGGCGGCGTAGCCCAGCGCCTCGGCCACGATGGTCTCAACGGTAAAATGCAGCGCGCGTTCGGCCTCGCCGAGGTCGACTCCGGCGGCGACCACCAGGTCCGGGCCGCGCTGTTCGATCAGGATGCTGGCCCAGGGCAGGTCGATCCGCCGGCGGTCTTTCCCGCGCCCCTTCTCGCGGACCACCCGCGTGCTCGGATGGTGCATGCGGTCCCAGGAGGCGCAGCGGCGGGCCGGTGTGAAGCCGCGATAGGTCGCCCCGCGGATCACCATGACCGGCGCTTCCTGCGCCGCGTAGATGCCGCCGCTCGGCGTGGTGAGCATGTTCGGCCCATGCACGTAAGGTCCGGCCAGCGGCGTAAAGCGCAGCCGGCCAAGATCGCCTTCGCCCCACAGCGCCAGCTCGCCGAAGCCCGCCGCCGACAGCTCGCCCTGCAGCCGTGGAGCCATCACCGGCAGCAGCACCGGAACAGTGCTCTCGACCAACCCGTCGGGGCGGGCAATGAGGACGGGTTCAGGCATTTGCGACTGCCGCTCCGGTTGGGCTGCCTGGAAGAACGCGGAAGGGCGGCGGTTAGTTTTGCATCGCCCGCTTGGCGGTGATCAGGGCGCTCAGGTTCGGCCCGGAGACGATCTCGATCCAGTAACCGTCCGGATCAAGGACGAAGGCCAGTCCCCTCATCGCGCCTTCGTCCGGGCGCTTGACGAATTTCACGCCGAGCTCCTCGAAGCGGGCGCAGGCGGCCGCGACGTCCGGAACCGACAGGCCGATATGGCCAAAGCCGCGCGGTTCGCTATTGCCGTTGTGATAGGCGAAGGCCTCGTCGGCCTCGGTGCCCCAGTTGTGGGTGAACTCCAGCAGCGCCGGCTGCTCGAACACCCACTTCACCCGCTCGGCCGGGTCGCTCGGGATCGGCCCGCCCGGATAACCCATGAAGTAGAGCGAGAACTTGGCGGCCGGAAAATCGTACCGGTCGAGCAGGGTCATGCCGAGCACGTCGCGATAGAACGGGATCGTCTTCTCGGGATCCTTGATGCGCAGCATGGTCTGGTTCAGCACGAAGCCGGCCGTCTCGGATTTGTCGCTCATCTCAGCTGGTCCCGTGCGCCTTGGCCGCCACGGCCAGTTCCTCGCGCATCACGCTCCTTAGCCGCTGCGGCCCAATGATTTCCACCTTGTCGCCCCAGGTGAACAGGTGCCAGGCCAGCTCGCGCATGCCGCCGGCCGTGAAGCGCACCAGAACCCCGCCGTCAGGCAGCGGCTCCAGCGTCTGGGTCGGGTGGAAGCGCCAGCCCATGGCCTCTTCAGCGCCGTGCGGCAGCACCCGCAGGACCACCTCCTCGACCTCGTCCTGATAGATGCCGAAGCTGCGGTTCATGAAGGCCTGCAGCGAGAAGCCCTCGGGCCGCGCGCCGGAGGTTTCGGACACCTCGATGTCGCGCAATCGGTCCAGGCGCCAGGTGCGCGGCTCGGCGGAGTTTCCCTCGCCGCCGACCAGATAGTTGGAGCGCCCGAACAGCAGGCCGAACGGCGTGATCTCCCGCACGCGCCCTGGCGAGGATCCGCCCTCGTACCGGAACCGGAGCCGCTTCAAGGACTTAATGGCTTCGCGCACGGCGCCGAGCACCTCATCGTCCTCGAAGGGACGTGGCCCGGCGTGGATCGCCATGGTTTCGGCCTCCAAGAGGGCCTCCAGGTCAGGCGCGAGCTTACGGCGCGCGCCCGCGCGGATGGCGGAGAGGACCTTTTGCTCCAGAGACAGCAGAGCCCCGGCCCGGCTCCTGGCCCCAGCGGCCTTGTACTGCTCGGCCGCCGCACGCAGGGCGGCGAACTCGTCGGCGCTGGGCGCCTGGAAGATGCCGTCCAGTCCCGCAGGAATGCGGAAACGGCGGGTGGGCGGATCGTCCACCTCCTCCATCTGAGGGAACGCCTCGCGCACGGCGTCGCGCATCCGCTCTGCCGTCCGGCGACCGACGCCCAGCCGCTCGGCCATCTCGTCCAGGGTCAGGCCCTCGGCCGACGCCGCCAGCATCCTGGCCAGGTCCAGCAGCCGCGCGGCCTTTTCGTGACGCATGAGAACTTATCCAGAACAACTGTACGTCCGATTCTGACGCACCGGCACTCTATCAAGATCCTGCCGATAGCAAAGGAGCTCCCGATGCCCGCCGCCGCCCGAGTGACCCCGTTCCGCCGTTCCTACGTCGAACCCCAATTCCTGTTCGACGCCCGCCGCCCGCTGATCCCGGCCAGCGCCGAGATGATCGACCAGGTCATCACCCACGCCGACGTGGCGGTGCGCCAGTCGAACGGCCGCATGAAGCTGCGCCTTTCGGCGGCGATGATCGAAGACCTGCAGTTCCAAGGCAAGCTCGGCGACGACGCCGCCCGCCTCGCCGACCTGACGGTGATCTGGGACGACCACGAGGGCCAGGTGGTCACGGTCCGCGACGACGCCCGCCTGCGCGACGCCGCCTCCCGCTGGGCCGACTGGGACGCCCTGTTTGACGAGGAAAGCTTTCGCCCGGTGAGCGCGGCGGCCTGACGGAAACCAAGTTGCTCCCCTTCTGGGGGAGCTGTCAGCCGAATGGCTGACTGAGGGGATTTTCGACTTGAGGAGCAATCCCCCTCCGTCTCGATGCTAAGCATCGATCCACCTCCCCCACGAGGGGAGGAACTAGGCAGGCCCCCAGCGCTTGCCCATGACCTTCACCGTCTCCTCGAATTCGGCGACGGTCTCGGCGATCACCTGGGCGACCGGCTTGACCTCGTCGATGCGGCCGGCGACCTGCCCGGTCAGCGGGATCGACTTCTCGAGGTCGCCGCCGAAGTACATCTCCTTGGCGTGGGCGAACTCGCCCATCACCCCTTCGCCGCCCTCGCGCTCGTAGGCCGAAGTCTTCTCGGTGCGCAGCGCCCGCAGCGCCGGTCCGGGCCCGAAGCGGTTGAGGAAGACGGTGTCAGTCTCCTTGGCGGCGACGATGGCGTCCTTCCAGTTCTGGTGCACCGGGCTCTCGGCGGCCGAGACCATCCGCGTCCCCATCTGCACGCCCTCCGCGCCCAGGGCGAAGGCCGCCGCCATCGAGCGGCCGTCGGTGACGCCGCCAGCCGCGATCACCGGCACGTTCACCTTCGAGCAGACCAGCGGCAGCAGCACCATGGTCGAGACGTCGCGCGCGTTCTTGAACCCGCCGCCCTCACCGCCCTCGACCACCAACCCGTCGACCCCGGCCTCGATCGCCTTCAAGGCCGCACCGAGCGAGGGCACGACGTGGAAGACGGTCAGCCCAGCCTCCTTCAGCGCCGAGCAGTATTTGTTGGGATCGCCGGCCGAGGTGGTGACGAACTTCACGCCCTGATCGACTACGAACGAGACGATGTCCGGGTCGCGCACGAAGGCCTGGGCGATGTTCACCCCGAACGGCTTGCTGGTCAGCAGGCGCATCTTGCGGATCTCCTCGCGCACAGCGTCGAGCTCGCCCGAGGAGGTTTCGATAATGCCCAGGCCGCCGGCGTTGGAGACCGCCGAGGCAAGCTGCGAGCGGGCGATCCAGCCCATCGGCGCCTGGACGATCGGATACTCGATGCCGAGCATCTCGGTGATGCGGGTCTTGATCATGGCGCGCCTCTCCCAAACGCTTGTTTGAACCCATAGGGCGGCGGCGCCGGCGGCGCGTCAAGCGGCGCCCCGAGGTGAACCCAGATTATGAGTTGCGAGTCATTCGCAGTAGCAATACGGTTCGAGCCTCGCAGGAGCGCCCCCGCATGCCCCACCACCAGCTAGACGACCACGCCCGGCTCGGCGACCTCTCCCAAGGCGAGCACATGCTGCTCTGGGCGTTCCGCGCGGTGGCCTTCGGGGCGGGCGACTGCCACATGGTCCGCCGCCAGTTCGAGGAGGCTTGCGGGTCGCTAGGCCTGGAGGCGCTGACCGCCCTCAATGTCTTCGTTCGCGAACTGGGCCTGAACGGCCGCCGCCGGATCACTCTTGCAGCCTCCGGCTCCTATCGGCTCACCCGCGACGAGCAGTCGGTGCTGGCGGTGTTCGCCTCCGCACAAGCCGAAGATTACTGCCGGATGGAATCGCACCTTGCCTGGTTGCTGGCCGACGCGCCGCGCGCGCCGTTCCCGGCCGCCGCCTGCCTGGTCGCCCAGGCCCTGGCGATGAACGGCCTGGTGCTGCGCTTGCCAACGGTAGAGGCCGCCCACGTCCCGGCCGCCGCCCAACTCGACGCGCGAGACGGCGTGGTCACCCCGTTCCGGCGGCGCGCCTCCTGATGTCGTCGCGCGCCTACGTGCCCGGCTGAACATAGGGCACGGCGGCGAACAGCCGCCGCTCGCCGCTGCGCGGGTCCTCGACCATCCGGCTCTGCGCATCGACGACCAGGGTCGCCCTTCGCGTCAGCTCGTAGGGAACCCAGGCCGGCAGCCCCGCATGGTTGGGATCGCCATTGCGCGCCAACGCCGCGAAGGCCCCGCTGAGCTGCTCGGAGGCGCGCTGGCGCTCCGGCGACGGCGCATAGGGCGATCCGGGCGCGCTCAGATTGTCGAACGCCAGCGCGATGTCGGCGGTATGCATCGCTCGCAGCCGACCGCCCTCGATCGTGGTCGGAAGATCGAGCTGGTAGACGAAGGCCGGCGCGCCGGCCCGCGCCCGCTCCTCGGCCTCGATCAGCTGGCCGCGCCACGAGCGGCCGGCCGTCACCGCGGCGAAGAACACGTCGCTGGGCCCATAGTCCGGATAAAGCCGTCGATACTCCGCCACCACATGGTTCGGCTCGATATCGACCCGCATTTCGGGTGCGAGGCGCCCCGCCACCTCGTCCCAGCCCATGGCGAAGGGGTCGGGTTTGGACGCGGCCAGGAACGCGCGCGCCTCGTCGTGGGCGTTGCCGAGGATGAGCGGGATCTTCAGCCCCAGCGGATGAGCGTCCGGGAAGAACGGGTGGCGGTGCAGGCTTCGCTGATCCAGCACCGGGCCAAAATAGAGCCGGCCGGGGGTGAACGGATCGGCCGCCGCCAGGCCCTCCACCAGCTTCTGGGCCGGTAGGGAGGCAACTTCCGCGGCGCGATCGGGCGGCAGGCCCACCGCGTCCAGGAACACGGCCATCCGGTCGGCCGCGTGCAGCGGTCCCGAGGCGGTGACCTGCTGGCCGCTCATGGTAGCCGCGGCATGGAACAGGCCGGCGGCTGCCGGCATGGCCATCAGGGTGGCGATCTTCGCCCCGCCGCCCGACTGCCCGAACAGCATCACCCGTGAAGGATCGCCACCGAACTCGGCGATGTTGTCCCGCACCCACTGCAGCGCCAGCACAAGGTCGAGCATGCCGGCGTTGCCGGAGTCGGCGAAGCGACCTGGCAGATAGCCATAGCCGAACACGTTGAGCCGGTGATTGAGCGTCACCACCACCACGTCGTGACGCGCTGCCAGCCGCCGCCCGTCATAGAGCGGCGATGATCCGGACCCGGACGCATAGGCGCCGCCGTGCAGATAGACCATCACCGGCCGCCGCGCCCCGTCGCGTAAGCCCGGGGTCCAGAGGTTGAGGAACAGGCAGTCCTCGCTGGCCGCCTCGCCCGCCCCGAGGACCGGCTGGGGACAGGCCGCGCCGTAGCGCTCGGCGGCCTGGACCTCGCGCCAGTGGGTCGGCGCGGCCGGAGGCTGGAAGCGCGCCGTCGGGGCGCCGTAGCGTACGCCCTTGAACACCTTCACCGGCCCGTCGGCATAGCCGCGCACCGAGCCGTGCGCGGTGCGGGCGATCGGCGCAGCCCCCGCGGCGTGAACGCCGCTGGGTGTCAGACCCACGGCCGCCCCTATCGCCAGCAGCCGCCGACGCCCAATACGCACCTGGTCCATGAGCTCCTCCGAGGCGGAGCCTATCTAAATTGACACCGGTATCAATCGTAGAGCCTTGGATGCGCGGACCGCGGGGCGGCGGCGGCTACTTGGTCTTCTGCTCGATGCAGATCTTGTCCTGCAGCAGCGCCCACTCCTCGCAGACCTTGCCGTCAGGCAGCTTGCACCAGCCCCATTCCTGGCCGCGCTTGCTGACGGTGATCTGGCTGGTTCCGCCGAGCTTGCTGCAGTTCTTGGCGGCGGGATTGGGCTTCTCAACGACCGGCTTGGCCGCCGGCGCAGGGGTCTGGGCGCCGGCCGGGACGGCCAGCATCAGGATGATGGGTGTGACGAAGGCGGTCGCGCGAAGGCGGTCGAACATGGTCGAAAGCTCCTGTCTAAGCTGAGCCTATGACGATTTCCGAGGGAATGTCACAGCCTTGGATCGGCGCAGAGCTTCTCGCCCAGGAAAACGTCGGCCGCGCAGATGCGGCCGTCCTGCAGCCGACACATCTTGGCCGGTCCATCCGGGCCGTCGCGGGTCTCGATCGTTCCGCCCTCAGCGCGGCAATGGTCGCCCGCGGGGTCGGCCGGACCAGCCACCGGCAGGGGGCCCTTCTTGCTCTCGGCGCAGGACGCCAGCAGCAGCGACACCGCCAAAACCACCCATCGGTTGGTCATGCAAACCTCCAGCGACGATTCCCTACAATCAGGCCGCGACCGCGGAACGTCCAGCGCACGGTCTGGTGTCTTCAGCCGCAGGCCGCAAGGTGAGAAACATCGCTATTCGGATTTGCCCCCCCAAAGGAGAGTGGCTTGGCGGGCTTCACGCACTTCGAGCGGGCGACCGGGACGTCGATCAACCTCGTGTTCGACGTCCGGCCATAGGCGGGCGGCCGCTGCGCCTGCTCAGCTTCTGTGCAGGCGCAGCGGTCTCGCGCCGCAATTCCCCAATTTGCATCCTTGGCCCGCCGACAGCTTGGCGGTTGGCCCACGCGCCTCTATCTCAAGGGACGAGTGGAGGAACCCATGTCCGACCTGCCCGACGTCGTCCGCACCGACAAACGCCTCGAAATCCGGGTCGGCGAGGACGTCGCTTTCGCCGAGTACCAGCTGGAAGGCGACAGCGTGATCTTCCCGCATACCGTGGTGCCCGAGGCCTTCGCCGGCCAGGGGGTTGGTAAGCGGCTGGTCGAAGCGGGCCTCGCCTTCGCCCGCGAACAGAAGCTGTGGGTGCGGCCGCACTGCCCGTTCTTCCACGCCTACATCTCCAAGCGCCCGGAGTTGCAGGAGCTTGTGCACCCCGACGAGCGCGCCGGCCTGAAGGTCAAGGAGGCGTGAGCCCCGCCGCGAACCAAGTCGTCCGCACGCCTACCCGGTTCGAGATCGCCCTGCCGGGCGGCGAGGCGGCCTTTGCTGACTATGAGGTCAAGGGCGACAGCATCGTCTTCCCGCATACGGTCACCCCCAAGGCCTTCGCCGGCCAGGGGCTGGCCTCGCGACTGGCGCAAGCCGCCCTCGCCTACGCCGGCGAGCAGGGCCTGAAGGTGCGGCCGCACTGCGCCTTCTTCCGCGCCTACATCGCCGAGCGTCCGGAACTTCACGACATAGTCCACCCCGACGAGCGCGCCGCGCTCCAGTCCGGCTAGTAGCGCCAGCCCGGCGGATGCGCCGTGGTGTTCCCTTCCAGGTCGAGCATCACCTCGTCGACATAGCACCAGCCCCAGCCCTCCGGCGGGTCATAGGTCTCCATGATCGGATGGCCGGTGGCCTTGAAGTGCTTGGTGGCGTGGGTATTTGGACTGTCGTCGCAGCAGCCGACGTGGCCGCAGGCCCGGCACAGGCGCAGGTGCACCCAGCCCGAACCAATCTTGAGACACTCCTCGCAGCCGTCGGCCGAGGGAGCGACCTCCTTGAGATAGGCGCCGTGCGTGCAGGTCATGGGCTCAGCCACTCCGCGAGGTTCTGGAAATAGCGCTCGGCCGACCTGCGGCCGCGGGGGTCGACGAGGATACGGTCGGACGGCGCCTCGCTGACGAAGCTCGGGCAGCCGGCGCGCGGATCGAGATTGTAGTCGGCGAAGTGGTGAAAGGTGGATTGGGCGACCGCGCGGCCGCCCTCCCCCTCGAAGGCCACGATCAGATTGAAGCGCGCACCGCTGACCTGGCTGATCCCGGTGGCGATCACCCGCGCCCCTTGAACCTCGGCCGGCGCGCTGATCGCGCCCTCGTGCGGATGGGCGGGTAGGAATCCGATCAGGCCGCCCTCGCCGTCGCGCAGCAGCGGATGGTCCTCGGGGCTGATCGTCTGGAACTCGCCGTTGGCGCCGGAGTGGTAGTTCGGCCAGTCGATGTCGAGCGTCACCAGGTCGTCGCGGCAGCAGCGCGCCGGGTCTGTTTCCGGATTGATCGTGTGAAAATGGTGGGCGCGGCCCACGGCGCCCAGCGAGCGGACCGAGCAGCCGAGGTCCTGGTGGTCACGGGTCACCAGCAGCCCGCCGCCGCGAGCGTTGAAAGCCCCGATCGCCGCGCACTCCTCGGTGCTGAGGCCGTCGCCGACATCGACCGCGAACAGCCACAGCTGGTCGAATTCGCCGTCCGCCAAACCCAGCAACATCGGGTCGGATCCCGGCTCCCGGTCGCGGGCGACCACCTGATTGCCGAGGCTGCGCAGGTGGCTTGCGAGGATGGAGAACCGGCCGACGTGCCAGTCGTCCTCGGTCGTCGGGATCGTCGTCTGGATCAGGATGCGCGCCATGCCGAAGACGTAGCGCGTCGAGGCGCGGGCGCAAGCGCAGCGCTCCTGATTCCGCCCGTTGGGCGGAGACTGCCTGCTAGGCCGTCAGCCCCTGGATCTGGGCGGCGATGCGGCGCACGCGCTCGGGGCCACCCAGGAGTTGCCGGTTCAGTCCAACGCGCTTGAACCAGAAGTGCAGGCCCAGCAGGTCGGTGATGCCCATGCCGCCATGCACCTCGGTCGCGGTGCGAGCGATGAAGCGGCCGACCTCCGAGGTGTGGGCCTTGGCGTGGGCGGCGGTCAGGCTGGCCTCTTCCGGCGCATCGTCGAAGGCGTAGGCGGCGTACCAGACCAGCGAGCGGCACGGCTCCAGCTCGGCGGCCATCTCCGCGCACATGTGCTTGACCGCCTGGAAGGAGCCGATGACCCGGCCGAACTGGCGGCGTTCCTTGGCGTAGGCCACCGCCTTCTCGATCATCACCTGCGCGGCGCCCAGGGTGTCGGCCGCCAGCAAGGTCCAGGCGGCGTCGCGCACCGCGTCCAGGGCGTGGGCGTCGAGCGGCTCGGCAGGAACGGCGTCCAACTGCAGCTCGCCAAGCCGGCGGGTCAGGTCGATGCTGGTGACGACCGAGCGCGTCAGGCCAGGCGCATCACCGGCCGCCAGGTGCAGCCCGCCGGCCGTGTCGGCCACCAGGAACAGGTCCGCGGTCATCGCGTCGGTGACGAACAGCGCCCCGCCGCTCAGCGTCCCGCCGGAGACGGTCACGCCCATGCCGTCGCGCGCGCCGGACACCGCCTCGGCGATGGCCAGGCCCACCTTCACCTCGCCCGAGGCGATCTTCGGCAGCCAGCGCGATTGCTGCTCGGCGGTTCCGCCGCGGCTCAGCGCCACCGACGCAGCCACCGCCCCCAGAAACCCCGAAGGCGCGACGGCGCGGCCGAGCGCTTCGGCCGCCAGCGCGGCGTCCAGCAGGCCCAGGCCCAGGCCGCCGTGCTCCTCGGCGATGACGACGCCGGGCAGGCCGAACTCGCACAGTGCGGCCCAGATGTCCGCGCCGGGGTCGGCGCGATCCGCGGCGAAGCTGCGCACGCGGTCGAGCGGGGCGGCGGCCTCCAAGGTCCGGGCCAGGCTCTCCTGCATCAGCCGCTGGTCGGTGGTGATCGAGAAATCCATGTCAGGCGCTCGCCAGCTTGGGTTCGCGCGGCAGGCCAAGGCCTCGCTCCGCGATGATGTTCTTTTGGATCTGGGCGGTGCCGCCGCCGATGATCAGGCCCAGGTCAAACATGTAGTTCCACTGCCAGGACCCGTTGGCCCGCAGGTGCGGCCCGTCCTCGTAGAGCACGCCCAGTTCGCCCAGGGCGTCGATGGCCAGGGCGGCGATCTGGTGGTTGAGCTCGCAGCCCTGCAGCTTGACCACCAGCCCGGCCATGCCCGTGGGCTCGCCCGCCATCGCGGCGGTCATATTGCGCAGGCCGTTGAACTTCATGGTCATCACCCGCGCCTGCAGCTGCATCAGCCGGTCGCAGAAGACCGGGTTGTCGATCAGCCGCTGGCCGTCGACGGTTTCGGTCTTCATCAGCTCGATCAGATTGTGCAGCCGCGCCTCGGTGGCGTTGGGGTCGCCGAGCATGCCGCGCTCGTGCTTCAGCGTGGCGTTGGCGACGAACCAGCCCTTGCCGCGCCCGCCGACCACCGCGCTCTTGGGCACACGCACGTCGGTGAAGAACACCTCGTTGAACTCGGCGGAGCCGGTCATGGTCTTCAGCGGCCGCACCTCGATCCCCGGCGTCTTCATCGAGAACAGCAGGTAGGAGATGCCGTCGTGCTTGGGCGCGTCGGCCTCGGTGCGCACCAGGCAGAAGATCATGTCGGCCTGGGCCGCCGTGCTTGTCCAAATCTTCGAGCCCGAGATCACGAAGTCGTCGCCGTCCTCCACCGCCTTGGTCTGCAACGAGGCCAGGTCCGACCCGGCGCCCGGCTCCGAATAGCCCTGGCACCAGACCACCTCGCCGCGCAGGGTCGGCCCGATCCAGCGCTGCTTCTGCTCCTCGGAGCCGACCTCAAGCAGGGTCGGGACCAGCATGGAAATGCCTTGGTTTGCAAATCCCCTCGGCGCCCCGACCCGGGTGAACTCCTCGGCGATGATCCGGGTCTTCAGGACGTCCGGCGACGCGCCGTAGCCGCCATATTCCTTGGGGATGGTCCGAGCCGCATAGCCGTTGTCGATCAGCAGCCGCTGCCATTCCAGCGCCGCATCGCGCGGACGGGCCGCGTCGCCGACGTAGCGGTCGCGGTGTTTCGTCAGGAAGCTGCGAACCTCGTCGCGAAACCTGTCCATCTCAGGCGTGAATCTGAGGTCCATCGGCGTCCTCCCTGGGCGTCTGACGCTAGGCGAGCACCCGGCGGCGACGGCGGCAAGTATGACCCGGCGGAAGGCGGGCCCGCGCCCGAAGCTCCACAATTCTCAAATTGGACTTTCGTTCAATATGAGATGGGCGTCACTAAACTACTTTAGACTGCAGACCTCACCATTATTCTCGCATGGGTAAAATACCCGCTCACCTTTTGCGGCGCCACTTTGACGAGCGCCCCGCGCCTAGTCACGTCTTGGCTAAGGCCAGCGAATTTCAGGGAAACTTCCGCCCTTGCAATCATGAGTAACCAATTCTTCAGCAGCAAGCGCCTAACGGGAAGGCAAGGGGCGCCAGGAAATCACTGCGCACTCCGCGCTACGTCGCGAAGTATTCGATGAATAACAGTCTGGCGTCTGGAGGCGGGTAATGCCTGTATTTCAGAGAACATCGATCTTCAAGCGGAGTGCGGCAAGAACAGCGAAGATACCGGGATTTCGAAAATCTCGATCCACCTGACCCCGAACGGCGCCAACGCCCTCCTGCAGCCCAGCTGCCGATCCTGAGCCCCGAGGACCCCTGTGTTTTTCGACAACCTGAAGATCTCCCGCAAACTGGCCCTCGGCTTCGCTGCGGTGACCCTGACCATGGCCGGCATGGGCGGCGCGATGCTGCTGAACCTGCGCACGCTCGACCACGCGCGCGTGGAGATCAAAGAGAGCCGCGAGGTTCTCAGCGCGCTGGATGAAGCCAAGTTCTTCATGACCCGACAGGAGAACAGCTACCGCGGCTACCTGCTGTCGAAGAACGACTACTACGTCGAGCGGGTGAACAAGCACCGGGGCAACTTCAAGAAGCGCCTGGACGCAGCCCGCGTCGGCCTGCAGGACAGTCCTGAGCTCGCCGCCAAGATCGACACCGCCGCGGCCTCCGCCGACAAGTGGTACGTCGAGATCTTCGAAGCCGGCGTGAAGCTGGCCTCCGATCCGGCGACCATCGACCAGGCGATCGCCATGGTCGGCCCCGATGGCGCGGCGGACTCCGTCATCGCCCCCGCCGAAGACGCCATGGACGCCGTGCAGACGGCGATGACCGAGGAAATGGCGCAGCTGCAGGCGCAGCAGATCAAGGCCTCGCGCACCGCCACCGCCAGCCTGGCCATCGGGCTGAGCCTCGCGGTGCTGATCGCCATTTCGCTGGGCTGGCTGCTGACCCGAATGATCGCCGGACCCGTGAACGCGATGACCTCCGCCATGCGCCGGCTGGCCCAGGGCGACTTCACCGCCATCGTCCCGGCCATGGGCCGCAAGGACGAGGTCGGCCAGATGGCCGAGGCGGTTTCGGTGTTCAAGGAAGCTGGCATCGAAAAGCTGCGGCTTGAGGGTCAGACCGCCGAGCAGCGGAAGGCCGCCGATGAGGAGCGCGCCCGCAACGAGGCCGCCCGCGCCGCCGCCGCTCAGGAACAGGCGCTGGTCGTCCAGGGCCTGGCCGAGGGCCTCGACCGCCTGAGCCAGGGTGACCTGACCCATCGCATCACCCGCGACTTCCCGGCCGACTACGTGAAGCTGCAGAACGACTTCAACGCCGCCATCGGCCAGTTGCAGGACGCGATGAGCGTCGTCGTCACCAATGTCCGCGGCATCAAGAGCGGCGCGGGCGAGATCTCTCACGCCGCCGACGACCTGTCGCGCCGGACCGAGCAGCAGGCGGCCAGCCTGGAGGAGACCGCCGCCGCGCTCGACGAGATCACCGCCACCGTCAACAAGACCGCCAGCGGCGCCAAGACCTGCTCCGACGTGGTGCTCGGCGCGCGCGGTGACGCGCAGAAGAGCGGCGAGGTCGTGCGACAAGCCGTCGCGGCGATGAGCGAAATCGAAAAATCGGCGCAACAAATCAGCCAGATCATCGGGGTGATCGATGAGATCGCTTTCCAGACCAATCTGCTGGCCCTGAACGCCGGGGTCGAAGCCGCCCGCGCCGGGGAAGCTGGCCGTGGGTTCGCGGTGGTGGCCTCCGAGGTGCGGGCCCTGGCCCAGCGCTCGGCCGAAGCCGCCAAGGAAATCAAGACCTTGATCTCCGCCTCCAGCCAACAGGTCGGCCAGGGCGTGCATCTGGTCGGCGAAACCGGCGAGGCTCTGCAGCGCATCGTCAGCCGGGTCGCCGAGATCGACGGCCTGGTCGGCGAGATCGCCGCGAGCGCCCAGGAACAGGCTGTCGGCCTTCAACAGGTCAACACCGCTGTTAACCAAATGGATCAAGTCACCCAGCAGAATGCCGCCATGGTCGAAGAATCGACGGCCGCGAGTCACGCCCTGGCGAATGAAGCCGAAGTGCTGGCCGGCTCCGTCGCACGGTTCAACATCGGCCAGCCGCAAGCCCCCGCCGCCGCGCGTCGCGGACCGACGGTGCAGCTGAAGCGGTCGAGCCGTGAGGGCTCGGCGCTCCGTAGGCCGGAGCCCGAGACCGACGGGTGGGAAGAATTCTAGGGGCCCGCGGGCCCCATGGGGGAAGTACAGATGTCGGAGACGCTTGCGCCCGCGGTCGTCAGTCTGCCGCCGGTCCTGGACCTGCAGGCCGCTGAGCCGCTGCGTGCGGAACTCATGGCCCTGCGGGGCCGGCCACTGACTTTGGACGCCTCCCAAGTGACTCGGCTCGGCGGGCTATGCCTGCAAGTTCTGATGTCGGCCCGCAAAATCTGGTCCGAGGACGGCCTAAGCTTAACTGTGGATCAACCGTCTTCAGGCTTTTCAGAGCAATTGGCCGCCTTCGGCGAGCCCGAGCTGCAATTCGAGTCCTAAGGGGGATTCTCGTGAGCAAGACCGTTCTGACCATCGACGATAGCCGCACCATGCGGGAAATGCTGAACCACGCGCTGGTTCAGGCCGGCTACACCGTCATTCAGGCCGTCGATGGCGTTGAAGGACTGGAAGTCCTGCAGGCCAATGGCGCCGACGTGGTGATCACTGACATCAACATGCCTCGCCTTGATGGCTTCGGCGTGATCGAGGGCGTCCGCGCCAATCCCGATCACCGGGCCACGCCGATCCTGGTGCTGACCACTGAAAGCGACGCAGCCAAGAAGGAGCGGGCCCGCGCGGCCGGCGCCACCGGCTGGATCGTGAAGCCGTTCAATCCCGTGAAGCTGGTCGAAGCCGTTCGTCGCGTCGCCGCTTAATTTCCCTATCCGATCCGGAGCGCTTCGTTGGATCCGTTCGAGAGCATCAAGCAGACCTTCTTCCAGGAGTGCGATGAGCTCCTGACCGACGCCGAACAGGGTCTGCTGGCCATGGAGGCCGGCGACGCGGACAGCGAAACCATCAATGCCGTGTTCCGGGCGGTCCACTCCGTGAAGGGTGGCGCCGGCGCGTTCGGGCTCGAAGAGCTGATCCGTTTCGCCCACGTCTTCGAAACGGTGATGGACGATCTGCGCTCCGGCAAGATGGAGCTCACCGACGAAGTCGCCAAGACGCTGTTGCGCGCCTTCGACGTCCTCGCCGACCATGTGGCCGCCGCGCGCGACGGCGGGTCGGTCGACGAGGCCCGGTCCACAGGCATGCTCGGCGAACTGAAGGGCTTGATCGGCGACGAGGGCCTCGACGACGCGGGCGACCTGGGCGACGACGAGGACTTCGGCTTCGTCCCGATGGTGGTTTCCATCGACGACGACAGCGCCGAGGCTCCGGCCGCGGACCTTGGTCTCGACTTGCCGCCGCCGGTTTCGCTGGACGACGACGCGGCCGCCTTGGTCCCCGGCGGCGCCTGGATCATCGAGTTCGCGCCCAAGACCGAGATGTACGCCAAGGCCAACGAATCTGGCCTGGTGCTACGTGAGTTGGCCCGGTTGGGCGAGACGCAGGTTCAACTGGACGACAGCGCCCTGCCGCCGCTGGACCAGCTGGCGGCCGAGGCCTCGTATCTGAGCTGGACCATCCGCCTGACCACTGAGGCGGACGAGGCCTCGATCCGCGAAGTCTTCGAGTTCGTCGAGGACGACTGCGTTCTCTCCATCCGTCGCGAAGGCGACGACGAACCGGCGCCCAAGGCCGAGGTTCCGCACACCGATGACGATCTGGCCAAGGCCAGCGCCGATGCGCCCCTGGACCTCGCGGCGCTGCTGGCCCGCGTCTCTGGCGACGCGCCCGTGGCCGAGGCCGCGCCCGAACCTGTCCCCGACGTCGCCGCGCTGATCGCCCGCGCCCAGGCTGAGGCGGTTCCCGCCGCCCCCGCGCCGCAGCCGGCCGCTGCGCCGGCGCGCGCCCCGGCCACGCCGCCCGCCAACGCCAACAACACAGCCCAGCCGGCCGCCGCGCCCCAGGCCACGATCCGCGTCGACCTCGACCGCGTCGATCGCCTGATCAACGCGGTCGGCGAACTGGTCATTCAGCAGGCGATGCTCTCACAGCGCGTGCTGGAGAGCGGCCTGGCCCGCTCGTCCAACGTCGTGCTGGGCCTTGAAGACCTCGAACTGCTGACGCGCGAGATCCAGGACAGCGTCATGGCCATCCGCGCCCAGCCGGTGAAGAGCGTCTTCCAGCGCATGCCGCGTCTGGTCCGCGAAGTCGCCGACATGGTCGGCAAGCGGGTCCGCCTGGTCATGGAAGGCGAAGGCACCGAGGTCGACAAGACCGTCATCGAGCGCCTGACCGACCCGATCACCCACATGCTGCGCAACGCCATCGACCACGGGCTGGAAACGCCTGAGGGTCGGGCCGAGGCGGGCAAGCCGGCCGAGGGTGTGGTGCACATGCGCGCCCTGCACCGCGGCGGGCGCATCGTCATCGAAATCCAGGACGACGGCCGCGGCATCAACCGCCCGCGCGTGCGCGGCATCGCCGTCGACAAGGGACTGATCGCCGAAGACGCGGTGCTGTCGGACGAGGAAGTCGACAACCTGATCTTCCTGCCCGGCTTCTCGACCGCCGAGACCATCTCCGACATCTCCGGCCGCGGCGTCGGCATGGACGTGGTCCGCCGCTCGATCCAGGCCCTGGGCGGCCGTATCTCCATCTCGTCCGAACCCGGCAAGGGTTCGAAGTTCACGATGTCGCTGCCGCTGACCCTGGCGGTGCTGGACGGCATGGTGGTCACCGCCGCCGAACAGACACTGGTCGCCCCGTTGTCGGCCATCGTCGAAAGCCTCACCCCGCGCCCCGAGGACGTCCACTACGTCGGCGGCAAGGATGCCGTGATCCGCATCCGCGACACCTTCGTGCCCCTGATCGACGTGGGGGTCTCGCTCGGCTTCCGTGACGGTCCGATGGAGGCGGGCCAGGGCGTGGCGATCCTGGTCGAGAGCGAGGGCGGCGGCAAGGCGGCCCTGCTGGTCGACGCCATCCAGGGCCAGCGCCAGGTGGTGATCAAGAGTCTGGAAGCCAACTACCAGCAGATCGACGGCATCGCGGCGGCGACCATCCTCGGCGACGGCCGCGTGGCGCTGATCCTCGACGTAGACGCCCTTGTGACCACGCAGCATCGGCGCAAGCCGACGCCGCGCAGTGAGAAGCGAATGGCCGGATGAGCATGACCGACTCCATGACCCAAGCCGCCGGCGCCGGCGCGCGCCGTGAGCTGATCGCCTTCCGGATCGCCGACCAGGAATTCTGCGTCGACATCATGCAGGTGCGCGAGATCCGCGGCTGGACCACGGCCACCCCCCTGCCGCGAACCCCCTCCTACATGAAGGGCGTCATCAACCTGCGCGGCGCGGTCCTGCCGATCGTCGATCTGGGCGCGCGCCTGGGCCTGAGCACCAGCGAGCCCAGCGCCCGCCACGTGATCATGGTGGTGAACGTCGGCGGCCGCACGCTCGGCTTGCTGGTCGAAGCCGTCAGCGACATCATCAATGTCAGCGACGACATGGTGCAGCCGACCCCGGACGTCGCCTGCGACCAGGTGAAGACTTTTGTGAAGGGCCTGTTCGCCATCGACGGCCGCATGGTCAGCCTGATTTCGTTGGACCGAGTCCTGCCGGAGACTGAGGCAGAGGCGGCATGAGCGGCACCCTCGATACGCGTCCCAGGGGCGGGGGCGGGCTTGTCGAAGGCGAGTTCCTGTTCACCGAAGACGACTTCAAGCAGATCGCGCAGATCCTGCACAGCCACGCCGGCATCGCCCTGGCGGAGGGCAAGGCGGCGCTGGTCTATTCCCGCCTGGCCAAGCGCCTGCGATCGCTCGGCATGCGCTCGTTCCGCGAGTATTGCGCCCTGATCGAGGACCACAAGGAGGTCGATGAGCGGCAGGCGATGATGGCCGCCCTGACCACCAACGTGACCCGCTATTTTCGCGAGCCGCATCACTTCGATCACCTCCGCGACGTGGTGATGCCAGCCTTGGCCGAGCGGGCCCGCAAGGGCGGCCGCGTGCGCCTGTGGTCGGCGGCCTGCTCCAACGGCCAGGAGCCCTACTCCATGGCCATCACGGTGCTGAACGCGCTGCCCGAGGCCGCGAGCCTGGACGTGAAGATCCTGGCCACCGACATCGACCCGAACATGGTCGCCGAGGGCAAGGCCGGCATCTACCGCGAAGACGCGATCACCCCCGTTCCGCTGGAGATGCGTCGCAAGTGGTTCAAGAAGGCGCCCGGCGGCTGGGAAGTGGCCGACGAGCTGCGCCAGCTGGTGGCCTTCCGCGAGCTCAACCTGATCGGCGACTGGCCGATGCGCGGCAAGTTCGACGCCATCTTCTGTCGCAACGTCGTGATCTATTTCGACGAGCCGACCCAGGAACGGATCTGGAGCCGTTTCGCCCCCCTGCTGGAGACGGGCGGCGCCCTCTATATCGGCCACTCCGAACGCGTCACGGGTCCGGCGACCGCGCAGTTCGAGACCACCGGCCTGACCACCTATTCGTTGCGAGGCCGTCGATGAGTATCGGAGTCCTGGTCGTCGACGACAGCGCCACCATGCGCGGCCTGATCGCCGCGGCGCTGAAGCGCGACCCTGAAATCGAAGTGCTGGGATTTGCGAACGACCCGATCGAGGCGCGCGACCAGATCAAGAAGCTCAATCCCGACGTCGTGACCCTCGACATCGAGATGCCGAAGATGAACGGCCTCGATTTCCTCGAGAAGATCATGCGCCTGCGTCCGACGCCGGTGGTGATGGTCTCCACCCTGACCCAGTCGGGCGCCGACGTGACCCTGGAAGCCCTCGAACTCGGCGCGGTCGATTGCGTCGGCAAGCCGGTGGGCGGCGTCACCGCCCAGGACGCGTTCTCCGAGCTGACCTTGAAGGTGAAGGCGGCCGCCAAGGCTCGGGTCAAGCCTTACAACGGCCCCACCGCGCCTGTCGAACGCGACGGCGACTACCGCGCCTCCGACATGATCCTGGCGATCGGATCGTCGACCGGCGGCGTCGAGGCGCTGATGACCATCCTCGCCAACTTCCCTGAGACGTGCCCGCCGACCGTGATCACTCAGCACATGCCGGCGACCTTCACCAAGAGCTTCGCCGCTCGGCTGGACAAGATCTCCGGCGCCCACGTCACCGAGGCCCGCGACGGCGACCGGCTGCAGTCCGGCCACGTCTATGTCGCCCCCGGCGGCGACTTGCACATGGAGGTGGTGTCCTCCTCGCACCCGGTGGTCCGGCTGCGGGCCGGCGAACCGGTCAACGGACACCGCCCGTCCGTCGACGTGCTCTTCGAGTCCGTCGCCAAGCTCAACCGCCCGTCCGTCGGCGCAATCCTGACCGGCATGGGCCGGGACGGCGCCGCCGGCCTGCTGTCCATGAAGAAGTCCGGCGCCCGCACCCTGGGCCAGGACGAGTCCTCCAGCGTCGTCTACGGAATGCCGCGTGTCGCCTTCGAGATGGGCGCCGTGGAGAAGCAGGTGGGCCTTTCCCGGATGGGCCCTGCAATCTTGACCCTCTGCTCCGCCGCAGACACTCATAGGAGCGCCTGATGCCTACCGCCGCCAGCATCAAGACCCTGATCGTCGACGATCAACAGACGATGCGCTCTCTGGTCCGCACGAGCCTGCACGCCCTCGGCATCACCCAGACGCGCGAAGCGCCCGATGGCGAGGAAGGCCTGCGCCAGCTGATCTCCGCGCCCGCCAACCTGGTGATCACCGACTTCAACATGCCCAAGCTGGACGGGCTGGGTCTGCTGCGCGCGATCCGCGCCCATGGCCCGACCTCCAAGACCGCGGTCATCATGCTGACCGGTCGCGCCGACCGCGAACTGGTGCAGCGGGCGGTGCAGTTCGGGGTCAACAACTATCTGGTGAAGCCCTTCACCACCCAAACGCTCAAAGAAAAAATCGAAGCGGTGTTCGGCCCACTCACATGATCGTCGAGAACGTCTCAGGCCGACCGGGCAAGCGGATCCATGTGGTGCAGGGTGAGCACCACATCTCCAGCGACCCGGATGTCATGCTGACCACGATCCTCGGATCGTGCGTCGCGGTGTGCATGCGCGACGCCAAGACCGGCGTTGGCGGCATGAACCACTTCCTTCTACCGACGGGCAAGGTCGAGGGCGTCGACGAGGGCCGCCGCTACGGGGCCTACGCGATGGAACTGCTGATCAACGAACTGCTGCGCTCGGGCGCGCGCCGTGACCGGCTGGAAGCCAAGCTGTTCGGCGGCGCGCGCATGTTTGGCGGCCTGTCGGACGTCGGCGCCTCCAACGCCGCCTTCGCCGAGAAGTTTCTCCGCGACGAAGCCATTCCGGTGGTCGGATCTAGCCTGGGCGGCCTGTCGGCCCGCCGCGTGCAGTACTGGCCGACCTCGGGCCGGGCGCAACAAAGAACCGTCACTGATAACGCGGAGCTAACCCGTCTGCGCGAACCTGTGGCGCGGATCCCTGCGCCGGTCGAGGACGAAGGGTCCGTGGAGCTGTTTTGATGAGCCATTCCGCCGTTGTCCGCACCCCAGAGGTCCTCGCCTCCATCGCCCAGGAGCTGGAGCATGCGGGCGAGCTGTGCGACCGGCTGGAAACGCTGGTCACCCAGCTGGTGCGCGCCAGCCGGGGCGAGCCGCTGGCCATCGCCCTGCACGAAGCGCAGACCCTGGACGTGCTGACCCAGCACCTGGCGGCCCTGGCCAACTTCACGCGCAAGCTCGCGATGCAAGCCGAGAGCGATGCGTACGACCTCACCGACGCCGTCGCCGGCGTCACCCTGGGCGAACTCGCCAACCGTCTGGCGCGCGTCACCCGCGAAGCTCCTGCGCTCGCCAAGGCGGACGCCGGGGACCTGGATCTCTTCTGAAACGACCGCCGACATGGCTCTCGACCCCAAGATCAGGATCAACCTCGACCGTTCGGTGGTCCTGCTGGTCGACGACAATTCGCAGGCCCTCGAAGCCCTGACCGCGATGTTCAGGGGCTTTGGCGTGCGCAAGCAATTCAAGTCCAGGTCCGGTTCCGAGGCGATGCACGTCGTCAAGACCCAGGAGCTGGACCTGATCGTCATCGACTCCTCGATGCCCGACATGGACGGCTACGACTTCGTGCACTGGCTGCGCCGCGAAGGGCCTGAGGCCGCGCGCTTCACGCCGGTCATCATGCTGACCGGCCACGCGGCTCGCACCATGGTCGAGAAGAGCCGGGATTCTGGCGCCAATTTTGTCGTCTCGCGGCCGTTCACGCCCGAGATCCTGTTGCAGCGCGTGTTCTGGGTGGCCAAGGACGAACGCCAGATGGTGGTGGCCGAGGGCTATGTCGGCCCTGATCGTCGGTTCAAGAACCTGGGCCCGCCCTTGGGTGTGAAGGGCCGGCGCAAGGACGATCTGTCAACGCACATTGGGATGGCGAAGGATCCGAACATGGATCAGTCGGACATCGACATGCTGCTCAAACCGATGAAGGCGCAACTGTGAGCGAAGCTGAATTCGTCAAGGTCAAGTACCGCTTGACCGATCAGGTGGCCCGTCCCGGCGGCATGACCGCAGGCCTGGCCAGCGAACGCGCCCAGCGCGAACTGGCCGCGCACGCCGGCGACGCGATGAAGTCGCTGGGCAACATGATCGGCCGGCTGGAAGCCATGGGCCGCGAGCAGAACGTGTCGCTGGACACGGTCTATGAGGAAGGCTCGACCATCCTCGACATCGCCGGCCTGTTCGACAAACGCGTGCTGTGCGACGCCTGCTACAGCCTCTGCGAGCTGGTCGATCGTCAGCGTACGCACAATCGCGCCGACTGGACCACGATCGTCGTCCACGTCAATGCGCTGCGCCTGCTCTGGACCAAGGACGGCCAGGACCCGGATTCGCTGAAGTCGGTGGTCGACGGCCTGTGGTCGATCACCGATCGCCTCGCGCCGTAAGCCCTTCTATTCCGGCTTGGCGTAGCGCTGGCTGACCTGGCGCAGGCCGGCCAGAATCGCCTGCGTCCCCGCCTGGTCTGCCGCGCCCTCGGTGTGCAGCAGCAGGCGGAACGCGCGCAGATGCACGGCCACGGCGTTGGCGTCCCAGCGCCCCTGCCCCTTCAGATAGTCGAGCAGGTCCGACAGGCTGATCAGCGCGGTGTCGACCGAGGCGAGGCCGCAGACGCTCGGCACCCCGATCGGCTTGGCGACAATGGCGTAGAGCTCGCCGAGCAGCGCTTCGTCGAACTCGCCGCCCGCGCGCGCGGCGCAGGCCTCGGCCTCATCCAGCACCGCCTTCAGTTCGCCCAGGCATTCGCTCTTCAGGCCGGCCAGGCCCGCGCCGGCCCGTTGCACCGCTTCGGCCACCGGCAGCCCGCCAGGGGTGCGCAGCAGCTTCGCCAGCCTCACCGGAGGGGTAAAGATTTTCACAGCGCTCATAGCTCAACGCGCCTCGTCTTCATCAGGCTGTCGATGACGTCCTGATCCATGTTGGGGGTGTCCGCCTCGCCGAGGTCTCCCTGGAGATCATCGCGACGGCGGCCGGTCATGCCGGCTGGCACCCCATCGTTCTTGAAGCGGCGGTCGGGGCCCAGATAGGTGTCGCACTCGACGAACCGCCGCCCCTCCTTGGCGATCCACAGAATCCGCTCGAGCACGGCGATCGGCGTCAGCGGCTTGGCCATGACGAAGTGAGCGCCGCAGTCGCGCGCCCGGGCCACCGCATTGCTGGGCGTGTGGCCGGAGGTCAGCAACACCGGCGCATAGCAGTTCGGTTCGATGCGGCTGCGGCGCAGCCACTCGACGAAGTCGTAGCCTTCGCCGCCGGGCATCGCGTCGCAGATGATCAGGTCGGCCTCGACCCTGGAGATCGTATCCTTGGCCTCGGCGACCGTTTCGCAGCGGTGGAGCGCCTTCACGCCGAAGCCGGTCAGGATCTGGAGCATGATGCTCATGCCCATGGCCGATTCATCGAGCACCAGCACCGAGGCGCGCTCGAGGTTGAAGCGGACGCGGGATTCAGGATTCAGACCCATGCATTCCCAAACCTAGGGGTGCGTGGTTAACAAGAGTTTCCGCAACCCTGGACTGCTGCGACCGGTCAGGGCGTCAGATAGATCGGATTGCCGAGCAGCAGCAGCTTGCCTTCGGCCGAGCGGACATCGACCCGCAGCCAGCGGCGGGCGCCGTCCGCCGCAACTTCGAAGACGATGGTCTGATCGGCCGAGCTGACCGCGGGATCGATCAGCCGCGCGAGTTTGGCGCCGTCGCCGGCCAGGCTGATGCGCCCGCCCATGACGCCCGCGACACGCGCCCGCACCTCGACCTTCGCCCCCGCCGGCGCCTTCAGCTGGTCGCCCATTTGCGCCTGCGCGCCGCCCGTGCTCGCGGTCACCTCCAGCAGCCGCTCGCCGGTTCCGGCCACATCGACGAATACATGCCCCTTGCGGATCGCCTCGAGGATGGCCGGCTGGCTGAGCTCGCCAGCCCGCACCACGGTCGTGGGCATGCCGATGGCAGGCGCCTTGGTCGGATCGAGCGTGGCGTCGTGGTTGTCCGAGCCGCCAATGGCGCTGATCCGCCGGCCTTCGTCCAGCCGCGCCTCCCAGAAGCCCAGGCCCGACATCGGCCCCTCCGCCACCCCGCCATTGACCACCTCGATCGCCTGGATGCGGTCGAAGTCGGTGTTCGGCGCCGTCCAGCCGCAGCCCATGCAGAGCTCGCCGGAGGGCAGGCCCGGGTGATTGATCGATAGCAGCCCGCCCGCCCGCTCCGCCTGCGTCTGGACGGCCGCAATGCTCGGCGCGTGCGGCCCGCCGACTTGGAAGTCGATGAACGCCGTCGGCCCAAACAGATTGGCGTGGCCGTAGAAGGTGGTGATCTCCCGCCCGGGAATGATCAGCAGGTCGTCGTAATACGGAGCCAGCTCCCGCAAGGCCTCGAAGTGCGAAATGGTGTTGTGGTCGGTCACCGACACGAAATCGAGCCCACGAGCGGCGGCCGCGTCCAGGCTCTTGAACACGGGGCACGGGACCTTGGCGCCTCCACGCGACTTGCAGGAGCCGTCGCTGTGCCCGGAGTGCATGTGCAGGTCGCCGCGCCACCAGCGGTCCCCCGTCGCGACCGCCGTATCTGAGAATCCGCCGAACGGCGCGCCGGCCTTCTCGAACCAGACCTTGGCCACATAGTCGGCGCGGGCGTCCTTGCGGATATTGGGCGCGCCGAGGATCAGCTTCCAGGTCCCGGCCTTCAGCGATCCCGCCAGGTAGGACGGCGTCGCTTCGGTTTCGCTCAGCGTGAAGCGGTTCTTGTTGCCGCCGCTCCAGCCACGGAATCTATCGGGATCTCGCAGGCCCAGGTCGATGACCGACTTCTGCTCCTTGCCCGTGTAACTGAACTCCACGGTCATCCGGTCCACGCCCGCCGGAACCTTGAAGGGCAGTTCCGCATAGGTCTCGTGCGCCGCGCCGGTGAGCGACCCGCTCAGGGTCAGGTCCGGCGGTGGCGGGCTTTCCGCCCGCGCCGCCGCGACCTCGAAGAAAAACGCCAGCGCGACGAGCGCGACCGCCCCCGCACGCAAGCCTTGCTGCACCGTCCCGATCATCAGAAGCGGTATAGCACGGCTGCCCGGAACGCGCCGCCAAGGTCGCCGCTCAAAAATCCGACCGGTCGTGCGATTCTGATTGCCGCGGCGTCACCGGATCCATATTTACGACGTAAGCAACAATTGGAGACGGCCATGGGTACGAGCCTGCAACTGCGTTCGCTGGTGAAATCGAGCGGCGAACTGGAACTCTCGCTGGCGCGGGTGCCGATCCCCGAGCCGGCCGCCGATGAGGTTCTGGTTCGGATCGAGGGCGCCCCGATCAACCCGTCCGATCTCGGCCTGCTGCTGGGTCCGGCCGACATCGCCGGCGCCAAGGTCAGCGGCTCGGGCGACGATGTCGTCTTCACCGCCCCGGTCCCGCAGCAATTCCTGCGGGCGCTGAAGGCGCGCCTGGACGACTCCATGCCGGTCGGCAACGAAGGCGCCGGCGTCGTCATCGCCGCCGGGTCCTCGCCGGAGGCCCAGGCCCTGCTCGGCAAGACCGTCGCCCTGCTCGGCGGCGCGACCTACGCGCAGCATCGCACCGCCAAGGCGGCCGACGTGCTGCTGCTGCCGGACGACGCCACCCCCGCTGACGGCGCCTCCTGCTTCGTCAATCCGCTGACCGCGCTGAGCATGGTCGAGGTCATGCGCCGCGAAGGCCACACCGCCCTGATCCACACCGCAGCGGCCTCCAACCTCGGCCAGATGCTCAACAAGATCTGTATCCAGGACGGCGTGGCCCTGGTGAACATCGTCCGCAGCCAGGAGCAGGCCGAGCTGCTGCGCGGCCTCGGCGCCAAGTATGTGGTGGATTCCACCGCCCCTGACTTCATCGACGCCCTGACCGACGCTATCGACGAAACCGGCGCGACCCTGGCCTTCGACGCGATCGGCGGGGGCAAGCTGGCCTCGCAGATCCTCTCGGCGATGGAAGTCGCGGCCAACCGCAAGGCCACCGTCTACAGCCGCTACGGCTCGTCGACCTACAAGCAGGTCTACATCTATGGCGGCCTCGACACGCGCCCGACCGAACTGGCCCGCAACTTCGGCCTGTCGTGGGGTGTGAACGGCTGGCTGCTGACGCCCTTCCTGGCCAAGATCGGCGCGGCCGACGCGGCCAAGCTGCGCGCCCGCGTGGCAGCCGAACTGAAGACCACCTTCGCCAGCCACTACGTCGCCGAGCTCTCGCTGGCCGAGGCCCTGCAGCCCGACGTCATCGCGGCTTACGCGCGCAAGGCGACCGGCGAAAAGTACCTGATCAACCCGAACAAGGGCGTCTAGGTCGGGACCTAGCCCACGGATGTCATCCCGGGTTTCGCCGAAGGCGAAGACCGGGATGACACTCTGGGCATCAAAAAAATGCTGCACCCACGCCTTGCAGCATGGGTGCAGCATAAACTGCGGTAAGTATTTGTTTTAGCTTACTTCTCGTTCGTGAAGATCACCGTGCCGGACGAGGCGAACATGCCGCCGACGCCGTGGGCGACGCTGATCTTGGCGCCTTCGATCTGAGCCGCGGCGGTGCCGCGCATCTGCCGCACGCTCTCCTGCAGCGCATACATCCCGTACATGCCCGAGTGCATGTAGGAGAGGCCGCCGCCGTTGGTGTTCAGCGGCAGCTTGCCGCCGATCGCCGTGTTGCGCTCACGGATGAAGTCCTTGGCCTCGCCCGGCTTCACGAAGCCGAGGTCTTCCAGGCCGTAGAGCGGCAGGTGGGCGAAGGCGTCGTAGATCATCAGGTGATCGACGTCGGAGTGCTTGATGCCGGCGTCTTCGAACGCCTTCTTGCCCGAGATCTTGAACGCGGTGGACGACGTGAAGTCGTACATCTGCGAGACCATCGGGGTTTCGACGCTCTCGCCCGTGCCGAGCACGTAGACCGGCTTTTGCGGGAAGTCCTTGGCGCGGTCGGCGCTGGTCAGGATCAGCGCGCCGCCGCCGTCAGTGACGAGGCAGCACATCAGCATCCGGAACGGCCAGGCGATCATCGGCGAGTTCAGCACGTCGTCGACGCTGATCGGATCCTTGAAGCTGGCGCGCGGGTTCTTGGCCGCCCACTCGCGCTGGATGACCGCCACAGTCGCCAGGTCTTCCTCGGTGACGCCGTAGGTCTTCATGTAGCGAAGCACCGGCACGGTGAACATGGTCGGCGGGCCGACCGGGCCGAACGGCATCTCGAACTGGCCCATCAGGCTGGACGGCGCACGGCCAAAGCCCCCGGCCCCGACCCGCGAACGGCCCGATTCGCCGTGGGTGATCAGGATGGTCTTGGCGTGGCCCGCGGCGATGGCGGCGGCCGCATGGCGGACGTGCAGCATGAACGAGCAGCCGCCCACCGACGTGCCGTCGGCATAGGTCGGCTTGATGCCGAGATAGTGGGCCAGTTCGACTGGGCTGATACCGGCGGTGGCGACACCGTCGATGTCGGCCGGCGTCAGGCCGGCGTCGGCCATGGCGTTCAGCGCGGCGTCAGCGTGCAGGCCGATCACGGACACGTCCGGAATCTTGCCCATCTTCGTGGTTTCCGCGGCCCCGACGACCGCGACGGAATTCTTCTGCATTGTCTTAAGCCCTCTTACGACTTGGCCGGCTGGAAGAAGGGCAGCGAGATGGTGTCGCTGAACTTTTCGAAGACGACCTCGACAGGCATGTCGAGGACCAGGGCTTCAGGGGTCTGCGGGCAGTTGACGATGTTGGTCATCATGGTCGGCCCTTCCTCGAGCTTCACCACCGCGATGGCGTAGGGCTCGGTCCCCATGTCGGGGCGCGGGCGATGGTTGATCACGTAGGAATAGAGGATCGCCTTGCCGCTGGCCTTGAAGACCTCGACGTTGCGCGAGCCGGTCTTCGGGCAGAACGGGCGCGGCGGGAAATAGGCTTCGCCCGTTTCCTTGTTGCGCTGGAGGAGCAGTTCGCCCCGGGCGGCGCCTTCCCAGAAATGCAGGGTTTCGGGCGTTGGTTCAGGCAAGATTCTCGCCATCTCGAAATTCGTCCCCAATCAAAATTGACGTCTGAAATTGGCCCGCGGCGACGCGGGCGCGGCAGAAAACCCCGAGAGCGACCGATTGTCGATGCCGACGTTAGGAAAACCGCAAATCTCCGCCGGACCCAGGCTATCGTGGCAGGCGCAGGAGCAGGCCATGTCCGACCCTTTCGACCTCTCGCGCTTCCTGGCGGCTCAGGAAGGAACCATCGGCGCCGCGCGCGCCGAACTGGCGGCCGGCCGCAAGCAGAGCCACTGGATGTGGTTCGTGTTTCCGCAGATCGCCGGCCTGGGCGCAAGCGCCATGGCCCAGCGTTACGCGGTTTCTTCGGCCGAGGAGGCGGCGGCCTATCTCGACCATCCGGTGCTCGGCTCGCGGCTGCGCGACCTGACCGAACTCGCCAACGAGGCGGCTGGATCGGCCCACGAGGTGTTCGGCGCCCCCGACGACCTGAAGTTCCGCTCCTCGGTGACGCTATTCAACGCCATCGCCCCCGACGAGGCCCCATTCCGCAACGCCCTGGTCCGCTACTTCGGCGGCGAGCGCGACCCGCTCACCTTGGAGATTCTGGAAAGGCTTGGCGGAAGCTCGCCAGGCCCGGCGCGCTGAACGCGACCACGCGGCAGCCCTCCAGCCGCCGCGCCCAGCCACGGGCATAGATCTGGCTCAGTAGCGCCTTGCCGAGCGCCCCGCCCAGGTGGCTGCGCCGCACGCTCCAGTCCAGGCAGGCCTTGCAGAGCGGCCGCCCGTTCCGGGCCAGGCCGTCCGGCTCGATGCCGAAGGCGCGCATGAAGACGCCGCCCTCCGCGCTCAGGCTGAGCGCTCCCGCGCGGTCCTCGACCAGATCCCGCGCCACCAGGCTGTCGAGCATCGCGACGCCGAGAGCTCCGGCCAAATGGTCGTAGCAGACCCTGGCCGCGCGCAGCGCCGGCTCGCGCGGGCCCGGTTGGAACCGCAGCGCGCCACTGCGGGCCGCCAAGCCGGCCAGGGTCTCCATCAACTCGGCGACCTCCTCGCCGGCCAAGGCGTAATAGGCGTGGCGGCCCTGTCGGCGCGGGGTGACCAGGCCGCCTTCGGTGAGCTTGGCGAGGTGCGAACTGGCCGTCTGGGCGGTGACCCCAGCCTCCCGTGCGAGTTCGCCGGCCGTGAGCGCGCAACCGCCCATCAGTGCGCTCATCATGTTGGCGCGGGCCGGGTCGCCGAGCAGGGCGGCGATCGCCGAGATGTCTGGGCCGTGTTTCATGACGCCATCCTAGCGCACCCAGCGCGGCGAACCTTCGACCCGGATCGAAGCATCGGGGCCTCCTGCGAGCTATGCCGAGCGCATGACCATCACCTGCGCCATCCGCTATGTCATCGATCCGTTCCAGCGCGACGCTTTCGAGGCCTATGCCCGCAACTGGCTGAGCATCATCCCCGCCTGTGGCGGCGACCTGCTCGGCTACTTCCTGCCGCACGAGGGGACTGACAACATCGCCCACGCGATGATCTCGTTTCCGAGCCTGGCGGCTTACGAGGCCTATCGCGCCCGGCTGAAGACTGACGCCGCCGGGGCGGCGAACTTCGCCTTCGCCCGCGAGAAGCGGTTCATCCTCTCCGAACAGCGGACCTTCCTGACGCCGGTGACGCCATGATCGCCGTCATCTTCGAGGGATCGTCGGCCGAAGGACGGCAGGGCGACTATCTCGACACCGCCGCGGCGCTGCGGCCGCTGCTGGACGGCCTCGACGGCTTCATCTCGATCGAGCGGTTCGAGAGCCTGACGACCCCGGGCAAGTTGCTTTCCCTGTCCTTCTGGCGCGACGAGGCGGCGGTCGCGACATGGCGCGGCGATCCCAGTCATCGCGCCGGCCAGGCGGCGGGACGGAACGGGATATTCGCCGACTATCGGCTGCGGGTCGCCGAGGTGATCCGCGACTACGGCCTGCACGACCGCGACCAGGCGCCGGCTTAGATCCTCCCGCCTGACGTTCGGCTGCTGCCAAACCGCTGTCAGCAGCCCCGGGATATGACGGTCGCAATCAATGGGAGCCGACCATGTCCGACCTCGTCTTCTACACCAACCCCATGTCGCGCGGCCGCATCATCCGCTGGATGCTCGAAGAGGTCGGTCAGCCCTACGAGACCAAAATCCTGCGCTGGGAGACCGGAGAGGCGAAGGCGGCCGACTACCTCGCGATCAATCCCATGGGCAAAGTGCCGGCCATCGTCCATGACGGGGTGGTCGTCACCGAATGCGCCGCCATCTGCGCCTACCTCGCCGACGCCTTCCCCCAAGCCGGTCTGGCTCCGCCCGCGCACAGTCCGCTTCGCGGTCCCTATTATCGCTGGCTGTTCTTCGGAGCTGGCCCGATCGAGCAGGCCGTGGCCGCCAAGATGGTGAACCTGGAACCGACGATCGAGCAACGCAGGTCGCTGGGTTTCGGCTGCACCGAGGACGTCCTGGGCGCCGTCGAGGGAGCGGTCAAGGACCGCCCCTATCTCGTGGGAGACGGCTTTACCGCCGCTGACCTCTATCTCGCCTCCCACCTGTCCTGGGGGATGAACTTCGGGACGATCGAAAAGCGCCCGGCGTTCGAGACCTATGTGGAGCGCCACCTACAGCGCCCCGCCGCCCTGCGGGCCGACGAGATCGACGACGCGCTCATCGCCGCCGAGGCGCAGCCGACGTCCTGAGCACATCAGACCGGCGAGGAGGCGACCTTGCGCCGCTCTGTCGAGGCGAGCAGTTCGGCCCAGATCGCCGCTTCCAGGTCGCGGGCGCTCTTGGCCTCGGCAGCGGTCTGCAGCTCGATCAGGGCGGCGCGCAGGGCGTCGTTGCCGGCCTTCAGAGCGCTGATCCTCAGGTCGTCGTCGGCGCCTGACGCCAGGTCCGCAAAGTCGAGGCCGACCTCGCCCGCCCGCGCGAGCAGGACGCGGATGGCCCGGTTCTCCGCCACCAGTCGCGCCGCCATGCCGTCCCAAGCCTCTGCGGCCATGCCCAGCAGCGCCGCCGACAGCCCCAGCGCGCCGGCCCGGTCGGCCGGGTGCACGTCGGGCATGGCGTTGCGCACGCAAAGGCCGGCGATCTCGGCGAGCACGGCCGGAACGGGGGGGATCATAGGCGTCCCATCACTTGCAGGGCGGCGCGGTCCTGGGCGTTTTGAAGCGCCCAGGGCGGATAGACCATGATCGGCTCGCGGTTGCCGCCGTCGAGCCAGGCTCTAGCCGACGATATCCAGATCGCCTGGCCCTTCACGCAGTTGAACAACTCCCACCAGTGCAGGGCGGCGGGGTCGGCCGTGAGGCCGCTGGCCCGCTCCCAGACGCCGATCGCTTGGTCGCGCGGCAGCAGGCCGCCGGCCAGGCCCTGGCCGAACGACCAGACCGGGTTGAGGCTCCAGCCCAGGTCCTCCAGCGGGTCGCCGAGGTGGGCCATCTCCCAGTCGAGGACGCCGTGGATGCCGCCGGCCTGGTCGTAGAGGAAGTTGCCGGTCCGGTAGTCGCCGTGCACGACGCCGACCTTCTGCGCCGGACGCGGCGGATTGGCCCGCAGCCAACGGATCGCCGCGCGGATGATCGGCAGCGGCTCGGCCTGGTCGTCGTCGAGCACCTTCTCCCAGTAGCTGAGCTCGCGATCCCAACAGGCCTCGGCGGCCACCGCCGGCATGACCTGCGTCAGGCCCAGCGCCTCCGGATCGGCCTTGGCGATCTCGCCGAGGATCGTCCACTTGCGCTCGCCCAGCCGGCCTCGCGTCGCGACGTAGGGCGGCCCGAACAGCAGCTGCGGCGAGGCCTGGAAGCCGGCGATCTCCTCGGCGATGAAGAACGGGTGGTCGAGGGCCTCGTTCGCCTCCTCCAGCCACAGCATCTCCGGCACCGGCACCGTGCTGCCGGCGAAGGCGCGATAGGCCTCGAACTCGATCCGCCGCTCAGTGTCGATCAGCGAAGCCGGCGGATCGCGCCGCAGGATCAGCCTGCGCTCGCGCGCCGCCCCGTCTTCGTCCCAGGTCAGCCGGAAGCGATAGGTCTCGCGAGAAGCGCCCCCGGAGATCCGGCCCAGGTCGTGCACCGCGATATTGCTCGCGGCCGGCATACGCGTCGCGATGTACGCCGCCAGCCGCGGTTCCAACGCCATCCCGGACTCAGTGCATCTTGAAGCGGATGGGCAGGGTCTTGGGGCCGTTCACGAACACCGCCTGGGACTGCTTCGGCACGCCGGCCAGCTCCAGGGACTCGAGCCGCGGCAGCATTTCTTCCCAAAGGATCCGCATCTCCATCTTGGCCAGGTGTTGACCCAGGCAGAGATGGGCGCCGTACCCGAACGCCAGGTGCTTGTTGGGCTTGCGGTCGACGCGGAAGGCGTTGGGATCGTCGAAGACATCTTCGTCGCGGTTGCCCGAGGCGTAGCAGAGCATCAGCCAGTCATTCTGAGCGAGCTTGCGCCCCCCGACCTCGGCCGCCTCGGTGGCGGTGCGCATGAAGGTCTTCACCGGGGTGATCCAGCGGATGCTCTCGTCCACCAGGCCCGGGACCAGCGATGGGTCGGCCTTCACCTTGGCGAACTCGGCCGGATTGGCGGCCAGGCCCCAGATGGCGCCGGCGGTGGAGGACGAGGTGGTGTCGTGCCCCGCGGTCGCGACGATGATGTAGTAGCTCATCGCCTCGAAGTGACTGATCGGCTGGCCGTCGATCTGCGAATTGGCGATCAGAGTGCCCAGGTCGTCGGTCGGATTGGCGCGCTTGTTCTCCGAGAACTGGGTGAAATAGTTGATGAAATCGGTGAGGACGCCCATGTCGATCTTGGAGGGGTCTTCGGCGTTCTCCGGCTTCTGCTTGCGGCCCAGCTCCGGATCGGCGGCGCCGAACAGCTCCTGGGTGAGCATCAGCATCCGGCCTTCGTCCTCCTCCGGCACGCCCATGATCTCCATGATCACGTGCAGGGGGTAGTGCAGCGCCACCTGGTTGACGAAGTCGACCTCGCCGCCTTGAGCGGCCATTTTGTCGACGGTGGCGCGGGCGATCTTGCGGATGCGCTCCTCCATGGAGCGCAGGTTCTGCGGCAGGAACCAGGCCTGGGTGAGGACCCGGTATTTCATGTGGTCCGGCTGATCCATGTGGATCAGGGTGCGCAGCAGGTGCGGGCTGCCGCCGGTCATCTGACGGATGCGGGCGTCGGCGTCCTTGCCAACCAGGGTCGGCGATCGCACGCCGTTGGCGAAGAGCGCGTTCTGGCGGCTGATCTCCAGAATGTCGGCGTGCTTGGTGGCGACCCAGAACGGATCGACGCCCTCGATCTCAGCCAGACCAAACGAGTTGTTCGCCCGCAGCCACTTATAGGTGTCGTGGATGCGTCCGTCCGCATAGGCGGTAGGGTCGACCAGATTGGCGGCGTGCTCGTCCGGAATGCGCGCTGTGTTGCTGCTCATGTCTCTTTGGCGCCCACTGCTGGTTCACCCCACGTAACCTTACGTGGCGTCAGCAAAGAGCGGCCTCCCTTGTCTTGTTATCTTTGTTCACTTGATACTGCCGCAACAGGCGTCGTCGCAATACCGTCAATCGACGAAGACAAGATCGCCACAGAGCCCTTTAGCTCTAGGTGAAGTCACCTGGAGCGTTGAAAAGGGCTCTCAACAAGGAGTTGGGAGCGTGATGGCCGCATCACGCTCCGGTCCAAGACGTCTGGGAGGACGCCAGCATGCTGACCAAGGCCGACGATTTTCCGATCCACCAGACGCCCGAGCCGATCGCCTACGCCGGCACCGACCGGAATTTCTACGATCGCTACTTCTTCAACGGCTATCAGCCCGACGGGACCGAGTTCTTCGCCATCGCCTTCGGCGTCTATCCGCAGCTCAACATCGCCGATGCGCACTTCTCGGTGATCCGCGACGGGGTCGAGCACTGCCTGCACGCCTCCAAGGTGATGAACATGGAGCGGCTGGACCTCGCCTGCGGCCCGATCCGCATCGAGGTTCTCGAGCCGCTGCAGAAGCTGAAGGTGACGGTGGAGCCGTCCAACGGCTTCGCCGCCGAGATCGTCTTCGAGGGCCGCAGTTTCCCGATCGAGGAGCCGCGTTTCACGCGGCGCATCGGGCCCCGCGCCTTCATGGACTACACCCGGCTGACCCAGAACGTGCGCTGCACCGGCTGGATCGAGGTCGACGGCGTCCGCAAGAGCCTGGCCGCCGGCAGCGTCGGCACCCGCGACCGCTCCTGGGGCGTCCGCCCGATCGGCGCGCCCGATCCTCAGCCCCCGGTCCCGATGACCATGGGCGGCTTCTTCTGGCAGTGGACGCCGCTGAACTTCGCGGACCGCAGCGTCTTCTTCCACGTCAACGCCGACCCCGACGGCCGCCCCTGGAACACCCGCGCGGTCATCGCTCCGGACGGCGCCGCCCATGACGGCTTTTATGAAACCGAGGCGGCGACAATGGACGAGGTCTCGCTGATCGCCGGAACCCGCCACGCCAGCACCGGAACGCTGAGCATCCCCCTGGCGCAAGGATCGGCCAGCATCCGCTTCAAGCCGTTCCTGACCTTCCTGATGCGCGGCATTGGCTATGGCGCGCCGGCTTGGCGCCACGGCGGCTACAAGGGCGACCTGGTGGTCGAACGCGAGGACATCGACCTCGGCGCCGTCGACATGGCCTCGATGGAGAACGTCCACATCCAGGCGCTGAGCCATGTGACCCTCACCCTGCCGGGCGAGGCGCCGGTCGAAGGCATGGGCGTGTTCGAGCAGCTGATCGCCGGGCCGTATCGGCCGTACGGGGTGTAACCAAGGTCGCCATGGCCGGGCTTGTCCCGGCCACCCGAGCGGCATCCCAACACACGTTTGAACCAGCGCTTGCACGCGGCCGCCGCCCCCTGCACACTCGCGCCCATTGAAGACTAGCGGCGCCATTACGCGCGACTTTTGAAAGTTTGAGACTTTGACCGTTTCTTCTCCCGCGGCGAATAACGCCGCGCAGCCGGACGTCCTGTCTTCCGTGGACGCTCTGATCGAAGGGCTGGCCAGCGTCGGCTACATCGCCTCGCGCCGCATCGCCACCGCCCTCTACATGGCCATCCACCTGCAGAAGCCGATCCTGGTCGAAGGCTCGGCCGGCGTGGGCAAGACCGAGTTGGCGCTGTCGACCGCCGCCCTGCTGGGTCAGCCGCTGATCCGCATGCAGTGCTATGAGGGCCTCGACGAGTCCAAGGCGCTGTACGAGTGGAAGTACGGCAAGCAGCTCCTCTACACCCAGATCCTCAAGGACCGGATGGGCGCGGCCCTTTCCGACGCCGAAAGCATGGATGCGGCGATGGATCGCCTGCACGGCATCGGCGATCTGTTCTTCTCCGAGCCCTTCCTGGAACCGCGCCCGCTGATGAAGGCGCTGCGGGAAGACGATGGCTGCGTCCTGCTGATCGACGAGATCGACAAGTCCGACGAGGCGTTCGAAGCCTTCCTGCTGGAAGTGCTCTCGGCCTACCAGGTCTCGATCCCGGAACTGGGCGTCATCAAGGCCAAGACCCCGCCGCTGGTTTTCCTGACCTCGAACAACATCCGCGATCTGGGCGACGCGCTGAAGCGCCGCTGCCTGCACCTGCACATTCCGCTGCCCGACGCCGACCTCGAGCGGAAGATCGTCGCCAGCCGCGTGCCGAACATCGAGGCCACCCTGACGGCCTCGCTGGTCGCCTTCGTGCAGTCGCTGCGCACGCTCGACCTGCGCAAGTCGCCGTCGATCTCCGAGACCGTCGACTGGGCCCGCGCCCTGATCCTGCTGAACGCCGACAGCCTGAACCCCGAGGTGGTCCGCGACACCCTCAACGTCTTGCTGAAGTTCGAGCCGGACATCGCCGCGGTGGAGCCGCAGATCTCCGAACTGCTCCGCCGCCCGGCAGCCTAAGACGATGCAGGGCGCTCTGGAGGACTTCTTCCGGGCCCTGCGGGCCGCGGACGTCAAAGTCTCGCCTGCAGAGGCGATCGACGCTCACCTGACGGTGGCCAAGGTCGGCTTCGAGGATCGCGAACTGTTCAAGGACGCGCTGTGCGCGACCCTGGCCAAGACCTCCGACGAGGTGATCCGCTTCGACGCCACCTTCGAGACCTTCTTCCGCCGCGACGAGCTCACCTTCGAGCCGCCGCCGCAGGGGGAAGGCGACCCGATGGAAGGGCTGCCCGAGGGGGCCGAGCAATCGGACCTCGCGCGCATGCTGATGGAGGGCGACGCCTCGGGTCTGGCTCAGGCCATGGAGGAAGCCGCCGAGCGGGCGCAGGTCTCGCAGATTCGGCTGACCACCCAACGCTCGCGCCTGACCCGGCGCCTGCTCGAGGAAATGGGCCTGGCCGAGATCGAGCAGATCATCGCCGCGGCCCGCAAGCTCGAGGGCGGCGGCGATGCGGCCGACCGGCTCGAGGCCGGCAAGCGCCGTCTCGCGCAGGAAGCCCAGCGCTACATGGAGCGCCAGCACGAGCTCTACGCCTCAGGCTCGGGCAAGATGCTCCGCGAGGAGATGCTGGCTCGCAAGGCGCTGAACGCCGACGGCGGCATCGATCCGGCCGACCTGGTGATGATGCAGGCGCTGGTGAAGAAGATGGCCAAGCGTCTGGCCGACCGCTACTCGCGCCGCCGCAACCGGGCCCGCAAGGGCCACATGGACATCCGCCGCACGCTGCGGAAGTCGATGCCCTACGGCGGCATGCCGTTCGAGATCATCTGGAAGACCGAGAAGGTCGACAAGCCGTCGATCGTCTGCATCTGCGACGTGTCGAAGTCGGTGGCCGCCGCCGCCCAGTTCCTGCTGACCTTCCTCTATTCGCTCAACGAGGTGGTCGATCGGATGGAGGCCTACGCCTTCTCGGGGCGGCTGATCAGCGTCAACGACATCCTCGACGACGAGCACGTCGACAGCGCGATCTTCCAGGTGCTGCGCACGATCGGCTTCCAGCAGACCGACTACGGCAAGTCGCTGGAGGACTTCTGCGAGAACCATCTGGACCATGTGGACCGGCACACCACCGTCATCTTCCTGGGCGACGGGCGGTCGAATTATGCCGATCCGCGGCTGGATCTGATGGCCACGATCCACAATCGCGCCCGCTCGGTGATCTGGCTGAACCCCGAACCGGAGAGCTACTGGTCCCAGGGCGACAGCGTCATGTATCGCTACGAGCGGTTCTGCCACGTGGCCAAGACCTGCAACACGCTGGGCCAGCTCGAGCGGATCATCGAGGATGTGCTGCGTACCTACGTGCCTCACTAGCTTCGGAGGCGCCATAGGCCAGGGCGGCGAGGAAGCAGAAATAGAGCACGTAGAGGCTGGCCATGTAGCCGCGCCCCAGGAGGGTGGCGTCGGCGAGCTTGGCCGCATGGCAGAGCACGGTCAGAGCCTCGCAGGCCCAGGCCCCTATCAACCAGCGTCGGGGATAGCGCCAGAGCATCAGGGTGACGAAGACCAGCACGCTGGCGTCCACGGCGGCGATGCCCCAGAGCGGCTGACGCAGGCCGCCAATCGCCTGGACCAGCGGCGTGACGAAGAAAGCCGTCAGGCTGACCAGAACGGTCGCCCGCTCGGGGAAGCCGCCCTTCCAGAGCACCCAGACGGTGACCAGGGCGGTCGCGAGACCGCCGATAAGCTGAATTGGTGTGTCGAACATCGCGCCCCGCCGCGCAATGGACGGCGGGGCGCGCGCTCCGTCAAGCGGCCGTCGGAACGACGCGCAACTCGGTGGCCGCAAGATCGGCTTGGGTCACAGGCTTGTCGGCGCCGGTGCCGTGCAGGGTGGCCGGCCGCACGCCCAGCTGGGGCGAGGCCTTTTCGAACGCGGCGTGCGCCGTCATGGCATGCTCGCGCGCCGAGCCGAGCGCGTCGATCGTCCGGGTCAGGGCCGCCACCGCCTCATGGCCGAGCACGGCGGAGTAGTTGTGCTCGCGGCGCATGGCGCTGGTCTGGGCGATCAGCAAGGCGGCTCGTTCGAGCGCCGCATCCAGGGCGGCCTCGGTTTCGAACAGGGAGGTGGCGATGGCCTGGGCCAGTTCGCGACGTTGCATGAGTAGTCCTTCCTCCACGCGCTGCACGCATGGGACGTTTTGGGTTGTCGGGTTGTGAGGCGCTTGCGGCGGAGACCGCTCAGGCGCCGGTAAGCCAGGTGTCGAACGTCTGCATCAGGTGCCCGAGCTGCACGGCGATGGCCAAGCCACCGATGAGCAATGTTCCGGCGACCAGAGTGAACAGCATTGCGCTCAGCAGTCTTCGCCAAGCGGCGCCGTGGGTCCCTGCCCCAGCCATCTCCACTGAGGCGGCTGTGCGTCGACGGGCAACAAGACGAGCGCGATGCAGATAATCTCGCGCAGCAGATCGAGCTTGGTGAGATATGGCCCCATCTCCCGCGTCACCTGCAGCAGGTGATGCACCGTTTCCTTCTGTTGTGCGGTCTCCGCCAGACTGTCGAAAATCGCCTCCAGGTCGCCCCAGGTCGATTGTGGTAGTCCTGTCGCCGTATGTTGCATGCACACCCCCTTTCGAGAGGGAGGACAGCATCTCGTTCACATTGGCGGCGAGGGGGAGCGGCGCCCCTACGTGATCATTGCGTATGTCGCCGACCAGCATCCGCGCGGCGTCGCGGCGGTTCGCAGCGCCCAGTTTCTTGATCGCGCGCTCGATGTGCTTGTCGACGGTGCGGGCCTCGAGGCCGAGTTCGCGCGCGATCTCCTTGGACTGCAGGTGTCGCGCCACCCCCATCAGGCATTGCCGCTCGCGTGGCGTCAGCGCACCTAGCTGATCCATCAGCTTCCCCCGCCCCTTGCGGCCAGAGCAGAGGACGGGTCCGTCCGCCGCGCCCAGGTCGCGAGGTCTCACGGCCAAGTTTGCTTAACGCCTGACCAGACGCAAGCCGCGCGGCCCGCGACCCTACGTCCCGCAGGCGGGAAAGACCGTCACCAGCTGTCGATCCAGCGCAGTTTCTTCTCGGTGCGGACGGGCAGCGGCGGCAGCGACTTGAGCCCCGCGAGCACCCATCGCCGGGTGTCCGCCGGGTCGATGACGTCGTCAAGCGCCGGGCCCATGGCCTGGGAGAGCGCCTTGCCGCGCGCATAGGCGGCCGCAACCATCTCGTCGAACCTGGTCTTGCGCGCCGCAGGGTCCTCGATGGCGGCGAGCTCGTTGCGGTAGCCCAGCTTTACGGAGCCCTCCAGCCCCATGCCGCCAAACTCGCCGGTCGGCCAGGACACGCTGAACATCGAGGCCTGGTAGGAGCCGCCGGTCATGGCGATGGCCCCCAGGCCGTAGCTCTTGCGCAGGATCACCGAGAACAGCGGCACGGTGAGGTTGGCGCCGATCACGAACAGGCGCGAGCAGTGGCGGATCAGCCCCGTCTTCTCCGCCTCCGGGCCGACCATGTTGCCGGGGGTGTCGGAGAGCGACAGCAGCGGGATATCGAACGCCTCGCAGAGCTGCATGAAGCGCGCGGCCTTGTCGGAAGCGTCGGAATCGATCGCGCCGCCAATGTGCTGCGGATTGTTGGCGAACACGCCGACCGGACGCCCCTCGATCCGGATGAAGGCGGTGATCATCGCCAGTCCGAACTTCGGCCGCAGCTCCAGTACCGAGCCGTCGTCGGCGATCAGCTCGATCACCTTGCGGATGTCGTAGACCCGCAGGCGGTTCTCCGGGATTGCGCGGCGCAGCAGCCGCTGGTCTGCGCAGGTCCAGTCCTTCAGCGTCCCCTGGAAGTAGGAGAGATACTGCTTGGCCAGGCGCACGGCGTCGGCCTCGTCCTCGGCCAGGACGTCGATCGTGCCGTTGGCCTGCATGACCTTCAGCGGGCCGATCTCTTCGGGACGGAAGACGCCGAGGCCGCCGCCTTCGACCATGGCCGGCCCGCCCATGCCCAGCGACGAATCCTTGGTGGCGATGATGACATCGCAGCAGCCGAGGATCGCGGCGTTGCCGGCGAAACAGCGGCCTGAATTGATCCCCACCAGCGGCACGGCGCCGGAGAGACGGCCCCAGAACTCAAAGCCGCGCACGAACCCGCCGCCTTCGGTGTCGCCCGGCCGGCCGCCGCCGCCCTCGGTGAAGAACACGGTCGGCAGGCGCCAGCGTGCGGCGATCTCGCTCATCCGGTCGAGCTTGTCGTGGTTGTGCGAGCCCTGGGTGCCGGCCAGGACGGTGTAGTCGTAGGCCATCACCGCCACCCGCGAGCGCTCCTCGTCGAACCGCTCGCCGTTCACCGCACCCAGGCCCATGACCATGCCGTCGGCCGGGGTCTGGGCGATCAACTCGTCGAGCGTGTTGCGACGGCGGCGCGCGGCGACAGTCAGGGCGCCGTACTCGGTGAAGCTGCCAGGGTCGCAGAGGTCCTCGATGTTCTCGCGGGTCGTGCGCTGGCCAGTCTTGCGGCGGCGCGCCACCGCTTCTGGCCGCGCCTCGTCCAGGGTCAGGCGATGCCGCTCCAGCGTTTCAGCCAGATCCGGCCGGATATGGTCGAGGTCGACCTGCTCCTCGGTGTCGAGCGCGCCGCCGGCCACCTCGGCAGGTTCGATGAAGGCCAGGGCGTGCTCCTCGAAGACCGTATCACCCTCGCCGGCCGCCACCAGTCGCACGACCCCGGAGAGCTCGGCGACAACCACGTGCTCCATCTTCATGGCTTCCATCACGAACAGCGGCTGACCGGCGCGCACCTCGTCGCCGACCTGCACCATCAGTCCGATGACCGTGCCCTGCAGGGGCGCGCGGACCGGCTTGGTCCCCTCGGGCCCTTCGACCCCCTCGTCCGCTTCGTCCGCCGCCGTCTCGGCTTTGCCGTGGTGCAGGACCGCCAACGGATCGGAAGCGTCGATTTGGGCGCCCGCCCGCTTGGGGGCCGCGGCGGCCACGGCGTCGAAGTAGAGCTTCGGCGCATCGACGGCCTGGCTCAGCTCCTCCATCCGCTCTTCGATGAACCGGGTATGGGTCTCCCCCGACACGACGCCCGGATGGGCCAGAAGGCTCTGCAGGAAGCCGATGTTGGTGGCCGCGCCGGTGATCTTGAATTCGGCCAGGGCGCGGCGGGTCTTGGCCGCCGCCGTCGGCAGGTCGCCGGCCTGGACGATCAGCTTGGCCAGCAACGAGTCGAAACGTGTGCCGGTTCGGTAGCCAGCGTATCCGAACCCGTCGACCCGCACCCCGGGCCCCGAGGGCGGCTCGTAGGCCGACAGCACGCCGCCAGAGGGCTTGGCCGAGCCGTCAGGGCTCATGGTCTCCAGATTGATCCGGGCCTGGATCGCCACGCCGCGTGGACTGGGAACCTGCGCCTGCGTCAGGCCGAGCTCAGCCAGCGAGCGGCCGCGCGCGACATCGATCTGTATACGGACGAGATCGAGTCCGGTGACCGCCTCGGTCACCGTGTGCTCCACCTGCAGCCGCGGATTGGCCTCGATGAACACCGCCCGGTCGCCGTCGACCAGGAACTCGACCGTGCCGAGATTGCGGTAGTGCGCCGCCCGGCCCAGAGCGACCGCGGCCTCGAACAGCCGCTGGCGGGTCTCCAGCGGCAGGTCGTCGGCCGGCGCGATCTCGATGACCTTCTGGCGCTGGCGCTGCAGGCTGCATTCGCGGTCCCACAGGTGGGAGACCACCTGGCCGTCGCCGACGATCTGCACCTCGACATGCCGGGCGTGCGGCAGGAACTCCTCCACATAGAGCGAGCCGTCGCCGAACGCCGCCTGGGCCTCGGAGGCGCAGCGCTCGAACGCCTCGCTCAGTTCGCCCGCCGACCGGACCGGCCGCATGCCGCGCCCCCCGCCCCCGGCGACCGCCTTGACCATGATCGCGCCGCCCGGCCCCAAGCCCTCCAGGAACAGCCTGGCCTCGGCCAGGGTCGTCGCGCCCGCGGTCCCCGCCAGCGTCGGGACATCGCATTGAGCGGCCAGCGCCCGGGCCCTGATCTTGTCTCCGAACACGACCAGGGCCTCCGGAGTCGGCCCGACAAAAGTGATCCCCGCCTCGGCGCAGCCCCGCGCAAAGGCTGCGCTCTCCGACAAGAAGCCGTAGCCGGGATGGATCGCATCGCAGCCCTGATCGCGGGCGACCCGCAGAAGCTGCTCTGCATCGAGATACGCTGCCGGACCCGACTGCTGCAGGGCGTGGGCCGCATCGGCCTTGCGGATGTGGAGCGAGGCCGCGTCGTCGCTGGAATAGACCGCCAGGGTCTCGACGCCCATCTCCGCGGCGGTGCGGGCGATGCGGATAGCGATCTCGCCGCGATTGGCGATCAGCAGCTTCTTCACTCGGCGTTCCCTCGGGCTTTTTCCTACCTTGCCCGGGCGCAGCGGCGGCCGTCTACGCCTGCTTGGAGAGCAGCCCCTCGAAGAACGGTCGGACGTAGTAGGCCGCGGCGGTCTGCGGGGTGACCGCAGGCGCCCAGTGGTGCAACTCGGCGGCGGCGTTGATCATCGCGGTCAGCATCTGGGCGCCGATATTGACATCGACCGGCCGCACCGAGCCATCCGCGACGCCGTCGGAAATCAGCGAGGCGAAGCGATCGGAGATCCGGTCGAACTGGGCGATCAGCTTCGGCTGGAGGGCTTCAGGGGCCGAGGTCAGGGCCGATGCGCGCAGCAGCGGCGCATTGCCCGCCATCTGGTACTCCACCAAGGCCGCCGCGATGCTGGTCAGGGTCTGCAGGCCGCTGGCCGAGGCCTCCTCCGCCTGGCGGATGGCGCGGCGCATGACATCGAAAGTCCGCTCGAAACAGGCGACGACCAGTCCATCCTTGGTCTCGTTGTGGTGATAGAAGGCGCCCTTGGTGACGTTCAGCCGCGCCGAGATCTTCTCGACCGACGCGCCGACATAGCCTTCCTCATTGATGAGCTGGGTGGCGGCGCGCAGGAAGAGTTCCCCGGAGGCGTCGCCGTTGGCGGGTATCAGGGCCGGCAAGGCCACTGGATTCCAGACCGCGCCGGGCGCCGCCAGGCCGTCCGCCATGATCGACAGCACCCGCTGGGAGACCCGCGCGTAGTCCTCGGGGTCATGCCGGTGCAGCCAGACCACCGCCCAGAACATCTCGGAGACCAGCAGCAGCGTGCGCGCGCCAAGCGCCGGACGCGGCAGATCGCGGGTCTCGCGGCCTTCGAGCAGGCCTCGCACGCGCCGGAACATATCCACATAGGCGGTGTTGACCGGAGCATAGTTCAGCGCCCGCACATCGTTGAAGGCGGCGATCGGCTCTGCCTCGCCCAGGAAGGTGCGGCGGCGATAGTCGAAGTAGGCGTCAAGGAAGAGCTTCAGGCGATCCCGGACGCCCTCGCCGTGCTCAGCCTCGGCGGCCAGCCGGTTGAAGCGCTCGATGCCGTCCAGGAAGCAGGCCGCCGCCAACTCTTCCTTGTTCTTGAAGTAATAGATCACCCCGGTCGGCACGAGGCCGAGCCGGGTCGCGACGTCGGCCAGCGTCATGCCCCGCACGCCCTTGCGGTTCAGCACCTCGACGGCCGAGCCGACAATGGCGCTCTTTCGCTGTTCAAACCGCTTGGTCGGCGCGCGTAGGGTGCTCATTTGATGCCGCGTGCGCTCACGAGGATTTCAGCAAGGCGGTGTCGATGGGCAGCTGACGAATCCGCTTGCCGGTGGCCGCAAAGATCGCATTGCAGAGCGCCGGTACGATCGGCGGAAGGGCTGGTTCGCCAAGGCCGGTCGGCGAATTGTCCGACTTGATGAAGTGGGTCTCGATCGGCGGCGCCTCGTTGATACGCATCAGCGTGTAGTCGCTGAAGTTGCTTTCGACCGTCGCGCCGTTCTCGATGCTGATCTTCTGGTGCAGCGCGCCAGACAGGCCGTCGAGCACAGAGCCCTCGATCTGGTTGAGGGCGCCGAACGGATTGATCACGTGACGGCCGACATCGGCCGCGACCCAGACCTTCACCAGCTTGATCGCGCCGTCGGGAGCGACCGCCACCTCAACCACCTCGGCGAAGTAGCCCAGGTGGCTGTAGTGGAAGGCGATGCCCAGGCCCGAGCCTTTCGGCAGCTTACGGCCCCAGCCCGACTTCTCGGCCGCCAGCTTGACCACCGCGGCCATACGGCCGGCGGCATAGCCGGAGGGCGCCTGGCCGACCATCGGCGCATCGCCCAGTAGCTTGAGGCGGAAGGCGACCGGGTCGGCGCCGGCGGCGTGAGCGAGTTCGTCGATGAACGACTGCACCACGAAGGCGATGGCGTTGGAACCTGGCGCGCGCAGCGGCCCCGTCGGCACGCCGCAGGGGATCATCGACAGGTCGTAGCGGTAGTTCGGAAGGAAGCGGGCCGGGAACTCGGTCGGCGACATGCCGGCGCTGCGCGCGGGCGTGCCATTCTCGCCGAGGGTCACGAAGTGATTGTGCCAGCCGACGATCTCGCCCGCCGCATCCACCCCGCCCTTGAGGAAGTGCCAGCCGGCCGGACGGTAGAAGTCGTGGCGCATGTCGTCTTCACGCGTCCACAGCAGTTTCACCGGCGCGCCGACCTGCTTCGAGATCCAGGCCGCCTCTACCATGTAGTCGTTGCTCAGCCGGCGGCCGAAGCCCCCGCCGCAGCGGATCATGTGGATGGTGATGTCGTCGGGAGCGACGCCCAGGGTCTTGGCCACCAGCTGGCGGCCCGGCTCCGGATTCTGGGTCGGCGCCCAGATCTCGACCTTGCCGTCCTTGAAGTGGGCGGTGCAGTTCTGCGGTTCGAGGTTGGCGTGCGAGATGAACGGGTAAGCGTAGGCGGCCTCCACCGTCTTGGCCGCTCCGGCCAGCGCCGCGGCCACGTCGCCGTCGTTGCGCTCGGTCTTGCCCGGTGCGGCCTTCGAGGCCGCGAGGGCCGCCGTGGCGAAGGCGGCATCGGACTGCTTGGACGTCGGATGGTCGGCCCAGCTGATGTTGAGCTTGTCGCGGCCCTTGCGCGCGGTCCACCAGCTGTCGGCGACCACCGCAACGCCGGGCAACAAGCCATCCAGCGACGTCCCGCCCTCGACCACGAAGGCGTCGCGGACGCCTTTCACGCCCTTGGCGGCTGAGAGATCGGCGCTCGCCACCTTGGCCCCGAACACCGGCGCCTTCTCGAAGGTCGCATAGAGCATTCCGGGCACCACTACATCGATGCCGAACAGCGGCTTGCCGGTGACGATCGCGGCGGTGTCGACCTGGCGCATCGGCTTGCCGATGATCTTGTAGTCCTTGGGGTCCTTGAGCGGGACGGTCTTCAGATCGGGAACCGGCGCGCTGGCCGCCTTGCCGACCAGGGAGCCGTAGGTCGCCTTGCGGTTCGAACCCTTGTGATGGACCACGCCCGAGGCCGTCGTGCACTCGGAGGCCGGAACGCCCCAGCCTTGAGCTGCGGCGACCACCAGCATCACACGGGCCGCGGCGCCGACCCGGCGCAGCTCGTCCCAGTGCAGCGGCGTGGCCATGCTGCCGCCGGCGAACTGGCGGCCGAAAGTGGCCGGGTCGTTGCCCGCCTGCTCGGTGCGCACGGCCGACCAGTCGACGTCCAGCTCCTCAGCGATCAGCATCGGCAGCATGGTCTTGATGCCTTGGCCGATCTCGGGGTTCTTGTTGACGATGGTGACCACGCCGTCGGGCGCGACCCGCACATAGGCGTTGAGCTTGCCGGGAGCCGGCGCGCCCTCGGCCGCCTGCGCCTTCGAGGCCATGGCGAAGGGAATGACCAGCCCGGCCCCGGCCAGGACTTCGCGGCGCGAGGCCGAGGGCTGCAGCGATCCGTCAGCCATGGCCTAAGCCTCCGTCTTCTGGCCGGAGGCCAGCTTTATCGCCGCCCGGATGCGGGTGTAGGTGGCGCAGCGACAGATGTTGCCGGCCATGGCCTCGTCGATGTCCGCGTCGGTCGGCTTGGCGTTGCTGGTCAGCAGGGCGGTGGCCGACATGATCTGGCCGGCCTGGCAGTAGCCGCACTGGGCGACGTCGAGCTCGGTCCAGGCGGCCTGGACTTTCTTACCGACGGCGGCTGCGCCGATCCCCTCGATTGTGACGATCTTGCCGGAGCCGATGCTCTCGACTGGCAGCGAGCAGGAGCGCACCGGCGCGCCATCGACGTGCACGGTGCAGGCGCCACACTGAGCGACACCGCAGCCGTATTTGGGTCCGAGGATGCCGAGTGTGTCGCGAAGCACCCAGAGCAGAGGCGTATCGCCCTCGACATCCGCCGAGAGGTTCTTGCCGTTCACATTCAATTTGAAGGCCATGAAAGCCGCCCTCCCCTTATTTGCCGTGAACCTAAGGGGTCGGGTGGTCACGCTGCAAGGGCGGCGTCCAATCTTCTCGAAGGCGCAGGGACGGGCACGGCGACAATTCGTTACAGAAATTACAGAATGAATTCTCTGTAATGAATAGTTATTGCTTCGGTTACTTTCTTAAATAAACGTCATTACCCCGCTTTAACAAGACTTGGAGAATTTTGAAGCGCTATCTCCCAGTCATCGGCGGCCCGCAAAGCCCCACAGACGAATTGGGAGAATTCAGATGTTCAAGCTTAGCAGCAGCACCCTTGCCGGCGTCGCGACCCTGGCCCTGGCGACCGTCCCCGCGTTTGCCCTCGCCACCAGCGCGCACGCCGGCCCGGTCGTCGTAAAGATTTCGGATATCGACACGTCGTCGGCGCAAGGCGCCCAGATCCTCGACCAGCGGGTCACCGTCGCGGCGCGGAAGTTCTGCACGGCTCCCGCCAACCAAGGCGGCCTCCCGGCCCAGTCGGCTTGCATGCAGAGCGTTCGTCAGGAAGTTCAGGACAATCTGACCGCCCGCGACACCATGACGGCCAAGAAGCAATCGACCGAACTTGCGCGGCGCTGAAGCTCAGCCCCCTCCCCCAGCCCTGCGCACAAGGCCCGCCCTCCGTGGCGGGCCTTTCTTTTGGGGCTCAGCGGGCGCCGGTCGCCTGCATGATGCGGTCGGACGAGGGACGCCCGGCTAGGCCGTCGGCCGGCGCCACGGTGATGCGCATTTCGCCGCCGACAAGCGTCGCAGCGGGTTTGCGGCCTTCGACCAACGTCACCTTTTTCAGCTTGGACAACAGATTCCTGCCGTCGGGCCGACGTGAGAGCCGCACCACCGCCTCGGCCGTGATGCTGGCCGCGTCGGCCACCACGGCCGAGGAGGCCGGCGAGGCGTCCGCCTCGAAGGGAATCAGCCGACGCGCCGCACGGGTCGCGCGGGCGCTGGCCTGCGCCAAACGCTCGAGCAGCACCTGCGGGCTGAGCGGCGTCAACCGCAGGGCGCCGCCGGCGCCGGTCAGGGCCGCAGGCGATCCGCCCGGACGGTCCTGGGTGAACAGGGTGAGGCCGCCAAGCCGCGTGGCCCTCAGCATCGGTTCGCCCAGGTCGTTCTTGTAAATCACGTCGCCACGCGGCGCTGGATGGGGGCGCAGGGCCCAAATCTCCGAGCTCCCCTCGAACTTCATGTAGACGCGGGTCTGGCTGCGATCGAGGACGAAGGCGTCGCCGTCCTCGCTGACGTAGCGAGCGACCGGCGGGCTGACCTTGCGGCCAGTCGCCGGCTTGTCGCCGAACAGACCTTCGCGAAGTGTCTGCGGACCGGCGAAAGCATCGGGCGCATAGCCGAGGCTCAACGTCGCGGCGAGCGCCGCGACGAAGAGTGGCAGGTACGCTGACGCCGGTCTTTCGCTCACCATCGAGCTAGGCAGATGCCCTTCGAGTGGGGCGCTTTTTGGACGCGCGCCAAGCTTAGCCGGCCATGTACTGGCCACCGTTCAGCGACAATGTCGACCCGGTGACGTAGCCCGCATGTTCGCCGGCCAGGAAGGCCACCATGTCGGCGATCTCCTCGCCCTTGCCGAGCCGCCCGACCGGGATCTGGCCGATGATCGCGGCGAGGACGTTTTCCGGCACCGCCTGCACCATCTCCGTATCGATGTAGCCGGGGCAAATGCAGTTGACGGTGACGCCCTTGCGGGCGTTCTCCAGGGCCAGCGCCTTGGTGAAGCCGATGACCCCGGCCTTGGCGGCCGAGTAGTTGGTCTGGCCCATCTGGCCCTTCTGGCCGTTGATCGAGGAGATGTTGATCACGCGGCCCCAGCTGCGGTCACGCATACCTTCGATGACATGGCGGGTCATGTTGAAGACACTGTCCATGTTGACCCGGATGACTTCAGACCACTGCTCGGGCGTCATTTTGTGGAAGACGCCGTCGCGGGTAATGCCGGCGTTGTTCACCAGCACCTCGATGGGCCCAAGCTCGGCGGTCACCGACTCGACTGCGCGAGCGCAGTCGTCGAAGACGCCGACATTGCCCTTCACCACCATCACACCCAGCTCGGAGGCGCAGGCCTTGGCCGCCTCCTCGTTGCCGGAATAGCCCGCAGCGACTTCGAAACCGTCGCTCTTCAGCCGTTCAACGATCGCACGGCCAATGCCGCGGGTCCCGCCAGTCACGAACGCAACTCTGCCCATCGGGCTCGCCTCCCTTGCTACGCCTCCGACGCCGGTTGGCCCGACGCTCCTTATCGGTTCGTCAGACGGCCTCGACGCACATCGCCACGCCCATGCCGCCACCGACGCATAGGGTCGCCAGACCCTTCTTGGCGCCCGAACGTTTCATTTCGTGGACGAGCGTCGTCAGAATGCGTGCGCCGGAGGCGCCGATAGGGTGGCCGATGGCGATCGCGCCGCCATTGACGTTGACCTTGGCCGGGTCGAGCCCGAGGTCGCGGACCACGCAGATCGATTGAGCCGCAAAGGCCTCGTTGGATTCGACCAGATCCAGGTCTCCGACGCTCCAGCCCGCCTTTTCGAGCGCCTTGCGGCTGGCCGGGATCGGCCCGGTGCCCATGATCTCCGGATCCACCCCCGCATTGGCCCAGGATGCGATACGCGCCAGCGGCTTCAGGCCCCGCTTGGCGGCCTCGTCGGCGCTCATCAGCACCAGGGCCGCTGCGCCGTCATTGAGGCCCGAGGCGTTGGCGGCCGTGACAGAGCCGTCCTTGGTGAAGGCCGGACGCAGGCCCGAGACGCTTTCCAGTGTCGCGCCGTGGCGGATGTACTCGTCCTGATCGACGATCGTGTCGCCCTTGCGGCCCTTGATGGTCACAGGGGCGATCTCGCCGGCGAACTTGCCGGCCTTCTGGGCGGCCTCGGCCTTGTTCTGGCTGGCGACGGCGAACTTGTCCTGCTCCTCGCGGGTGATCTGCCAGCGGGCGGCGATGTTCTCGGCGGTCTGGCCCATGTGGTAGCCGTGGAAGGCGTCCCAGAGGCCGTCCTTGATCATGGTGTCGACCAGGGCGAGGTCGCCCATCTTCTGACCGTTGCGGAGCTGCTGGGCGTGCGGCGCCTGGCTCATGCTCTCCTGGCCGCCGGCCACAACCACCGACGCCGAGCCGTCCGCGATTTGCTGAGCGCCCAACGCCACGGCGCGGAGGCCCGAACCGCAAAGCTGGTTGAGACTCCAGGCTGGGCTTTCCACCGGAATGCCGGCGTTGACCGCGGCCTGACGGGCCGGGCCCTGCCCAGCGCCGGCCTGCAGCACCTGACCCATGATCACCTCGCCGACATCGGCGGCGGCGATCCCGGCGCGCTCGATCGCGGCCTGAATGGCGACCTTGCCGAGGTCGTGGGCCGGGAGGCTGGCGAGGGCCCCGTTGAACGATCCGACCGGGGTGCGAACGGCCGAGACGATGACGACGTCGGTCATAGCGGGGCTCCTCAAGCTCTTAAGGGTTTCAATCTATCGGTAAACGCCGGAGCTTGGGCAAGGGGCGAAACCGACTCGCCTCATCGGAACCCCGACTTTCCGAACGCGCTCGCATCCGCGATACTGCGGTGCAAGAATGAGAATCCGCCTTGGGGGGCGGGCTGATAAAGGATTGCGGGATGGCAGACACCCAGGGATCCGACGACGGCCGCGTCGTCATCAAGAAGTATGCGAACCGGCGGCTCTACAACACCGCCTCGTCCTCCTACGTCACGCTTGAGCACCTGTCCGACATGGTGAAGCAGGGCGTGGACTTCGTCGTCTATGACGCGAAGACCAACGAGGACATCACGCGAACCGTCCTGACCCAGATCATCTTCGAGGAAGAGAGCCGCGAGGGGCAGAACCTCTTGCCGATCCAGTTCCTGCGCCAGTTGATCGGGTTCTACGGCAACTCCATGCAGGCCTTCCTGCCCAGCTATCTCGAGCTGTCGCTGGCGACCTTCGCCGAGCAGCAGGAGCGCATGCGTTCGCAGTTCGCCAGCATCGGCCAAGGCTCTGGCCTCGGCGCCGGCCTGGGCGGGGCTTACGAGGATCAGATCCGCCAGAACCTGGCCATGTTCGACCGGGCGATGAAGATGTTCTCGCCGTTCGCCTATACGCCGCGGCCGGAAGAGCCGGCCAAACCTACTCCGGCCCCGGCGCCCGAGGCCGCCGCTGGCGGCGATGAGACGCTCAACGCGCTGAAAAAGCAGATGGCCGAGATGCAGGCGCAAATCGAGAAGCTGGCCAAACGCTAACTTAACCCAACCGGGCCTAGGCTCTCAGGTCATGACGTCGCCGATCGACCCAATCCGCCGGTCTAGTCCGGCCCGACGCGTCAAGCGCTCCGACGACGCCGCCCGCGCGGAGTCGTCGGACCGCAGCGTGCCGGCGATCTACGAGCCTGCGCCACCGCCTGCGCCCGCCAACGGCGCGCGGCCGGAAGCAGCGTTCGCCGCGCAGATGCTCGGCCAGGACGGGCAGAAACGCGGGCTGCGCGGGGGCAAGGAAACGCTCGACAGCGCCCGCAGCCTCTACAACAAGATCGAGTATTCGGGCTCGGCGGACCGCCGTTCGCCCAAGGGCGGCGCGGCCAAGACCGACGTCTAGCGCGCCCTGAGCCGGGCCACTTCGGCTTCCAGCGCGGCCAGACGCTTTTCCAAGGTCAGCACCCGATCGGCCAGGCCATCCTGGCCGGGGACCGGCGTGGACACCCCCGCGCGGTTGGCGATTTCTGCCGCCGGCACGCCCAGCAGGTCGGCGAAAATGCCTACCTCCTCGGCCGAAAGTTCCCGCTGGTCCTTGAAGACCAGGACGATATCGGCCTCGCTCAACCCGGCCGCGGCGGCCAGAATACGGGCGTTCAGCCCGCGCTCGGCCAGCTTTTCCTCGAACCATTGCCGGTCAAAGAACAGGGCCATCAGCTCTGGCGCCAGTCTTGCTCAACGGGGTGTGAATCCATCGCCGTCGGGGCTTTCATGTTCGCCATCGCCACCCGCCTGTTCGACCTTGCGGTCGTCACCCTGATCTTCTCGGCGCTAACCTAGAGCGCGTCCTGGCCGAAATCGACGTCACGGCGCGCCGAGACAATGGTGACGATGAACCCGGCCAGCACGTCCAGCAGGACCATGGTCGAGAGCAGGAAGAAGGTGGACGTCGCGAAGGCCGGCGAGAGCAAGAACTCCACCAGGCAGGCGACGAACAGCAGCATCGAGAGGGCGTGATTGACGATCGCCGTCCGCCGACTGGTGGTCGATTTCAGCAGCTCGATGAACAGCACCACCAGCCCGACGAGCAACAGCAGATCGCCAAGCGTCACCGGCCACTGCGCGCCGGACGTCATCGCAACCTCGAACATCGGCTCGGTCATGCGGATCGTGGCTTCCTGCGAGTGGAAGCCGCCGGCCAGCGTCAAGGCGAGCAGGTTGTAGGCGAGCACGGGCAGGGCCAGCAGCGGCAATGCGGCGAACATAGAAACCCCTCCCCCTCTCGGATCGAGCAGGAGCTTCCGCTGCTTTTCCAGGCGCGACAAGGCGCGCCTAGAGCTCTTCGACGCGTCCGGGCAGCCGCGAACGCGACTGCAGCCACATCACGCCGAACAGGTCCGAGAGCGAAGCCCACAGACGGCCGAGGTTGGTATACTTCGACTGTCCGGTCTGACGGTGACGATGGTTCACGGCCCGAAAGTCGACCTGGTAGCCCTCGCGCAGCATCAACGCCGGCAGATAGCGGTGGATGTGGTCGAAATACGGGAGCCGCAGGAACGCCTCGCGCCGGAAGGCCTTGAGGCCGCAGCCGGTGTCGTTGGCCGTGTCCTTGAGCAGCTTCTTGCGCACACCGTTGCCGAATTTCGACGCGAACTTCTTGGCCGAGCTGTCCTGGCGCTTGACCCGCTCGCCGCCGACCAGGACCAGGTTCTGCGATCCGGCGTTGAGGGCGTCGACCAGCTTGGGGCCGTCGGCCGGATCGTTCTGGCCATCGCCATCGAGCGTGACGATGACGTCGCCGCGGGCGGCCAGGATGCCGGTGCGGATCGAGCGGCTCTGGCCCGAATTGCTGGTGTGGCTGAGGACGCGCAGCTGTGGGATCTCGGCCTTCAGCGCGGTGAGCGCCGCGCGGGTGCCGTCGCGACTGCGGTCGTCGACGAAGATCATCTCATAGTCGCGGCCGGCGAAGGCGGCGGCGATTTCACGTGCGAGGTCCGGCGCCGCGCCTTCCTCGTCGAAGACGGGGACGACAACGGAGATGTCGGGCGTTGATTTGGCCATGCCCCTCCATAGCGGAAAATTCGGCGCGCGGGTGCTATCAACTGGGCCATGAGTCTACAGGCCTATCTTGATCGCTTCAGTCAGGGGTGGCGCGCGCCAGCCTTCGCCGCGCTTGTCGCCCTGCTCGCGGGCTTGCCGGGCGTGTTCGCGATGCCGCCGCTGGACCGCGACGAGAGCCGATTCGCCCAGGCGACAGCGCAGATGCTGGAGTCCGGCGACTTCGTGGTGATCCGCTTCCAGGACCAGCCGCGCTTCAAGAAGCCGGTCGGCATCCATTGGCTGCAGGCCGCCAGTGTGGCGCTTGTGTCGCAGGCCGAGGACCGAGAGATCTGGGCCTATCGGCTGCCGTCGCTGCTCGGCGCGATGCTGGCGGCGGCGGCGTGCGCGTGGGGCGCATCGGTGTTCTTCGGCGGGCCGACCGGCTTGCTGGCCGGGGCGATCCTGGGTTCGAGCTTCCTGCTCTCGACCGAGGCCTTCATCGCCAAGACCGATGCGGTGCTGGCCGGGACCACAACCCTAGCCATGGCCGCGCTGGCCAGGATCTACGCGGCCTCGCGCGATGGCCCGCCGGCCGGCCGGATCACGCGCCTGCTGTTCTGGCTGGGGCTTTCCGCCTCTATCCTGGTCAAGGGGCCGGTGGGCCTGATGGTGGTCACGCTCACGGCCCTGTCGCTGTGGGCCTGGGATCGCAAAGCCCCCTGGGCGAAGAACCTGGGCTGGACCTGGGGCCTGATCCTGATGGCGGCGATCATCGGGCCCTGGGCGGCGGCGGTTACGGTGGCCACGGACGGCGGCTTCTGGACCACCGCGTTCGGCGCCGACTTCGCTCCCAAGCTGGTGGGCGGCCAGGAGAGCCACGGCGCCCCGCCCGGCTATCACACCCTGCTGACCCCGCTGCTGATCTTCCCGGGCGCGTTGCTGTTGCCGGCGGCCGTGGCGCTGGGCTGGCGGACGCGCAACGAGCCGGGCGTGCGTTTTGCCCTCTGCTGGCTGATCCCGGCCTTCTTCGTCTTCGAGGCCACCCCGACCAAGCTGGTGCACTACACCCTGCCGACCTACGGCGCCTTCGCCTGGCTGATGGCGGCGGCGGTGATGCGCCCGCCGATCGGACCCGTCGCCCGCTGGGTAGGCATCGCGCTCTCGGCCCTGGTCGGCGTCGTGTTCGGCGCGGCGGTGTTCTACCTCTACGGCGAGTATGGCGATCGCAGCGACCTGCCGGCCACCCTCGCCACCGCCCTGCTGCTGGCCGCCGCGGGGCTCACCGGCGCCTATTTGCTCTGGCGCGGCGAGCCCTTGAAGGCGATCTGCGCGGCCATCGCCCTGACCGTCCTTGGTCATGGCGCATTCGCCGCCGCCTTCGCTCCGAACCTCGAGCCGCTATGGCTCTCGCGACGCACCGAGGAGGTGCTGGCCCGCGCCCAGCTGCTGCCGCGGCAGGGCATCGCTCCGCCCCCGATCGCCGTCGCCGGCTATGCCGAGCCGAGCCTGGTCTTCGCCCTGGGCACCTCGACGGACCTCGGCGACGTGCCCGAGGCGATCGAGGCGCTGGCCGATCAGCGACCAGCCGTGGTCGAGGGCCGCGAGCAGAAGGCGTTCGAGGCGGCGCTGAAGGCGCAGGGGATCAAAGCGCGCGAAATCGGCCGTGTTGAGGGCCTGGACTACTCCAACGGCGACGAGACGACTTTACGAGTCTACGCCCCAGCCCCATCTGAGGGACCATGAGCCGTTTCATCGAAATCGTCGAAGTCGGCCCGCGCGACGGGCTGCAGAACGAGAAGGCGATCCTGGACGTCGGGCAGAAGCTCGACTTCATCGGCCGCCTGCAGGCGGCCGGCGCCAAGCGGATGGAGGTGGTGTCCTTCGTCAATCCCAACCGCGTGCCGCAAATGGCCGGGGCCGAGGAGATCATGGCCGCCCTGCCGACCGAGGCCGGCCTCTCGCGCATCGGCCTGGTGCTGAATATGCGCGGCTGGGAGCGCGCGGTGGCCGCCGGCTGCGACGAGGCCAATGTGGTGGTCTGCGCGTCAGATGGCTTCGGGATCCGCAACCAGGGCGCCAATGTCGCCGAGCAGATCGAAGCCATGCACGCGATCGCGGCGCGCAAGGCCAGCGACGGCGGGCCGCCGATCTCGGTCACCTTCTCGACCGCGTTCGGCTGCCCGTTCGACGGCGAGGTTCCGCAGGAACGGGTGGTCTCGCTGGCCCGCGAGGCGGCGAACGCCAAGGTCGACGAGATCGCCCTGGCCGACACCATCGGCGTAGCCGACCCCTGGATGGTCCGCGCCCGGGTCGAGGCGGTCCGCGAGGTGATCGGCGACATCCCGCTGCGGCTGCACTTTCACGACACCCGCAACACCGGACTGGCCAACGCCTTCGCCGGGGTCGAGGCCGGGGTCGACATCCTGGACGCCAGCTGCGGCGGCCTGGGCGGTTGTCCGTTCGCGCCGGCGGCGACCGGCAACATCGGCACCGAAGATCTGGTCTACATGCTGGAGCGGGCCGGCTTCGAGACCGGCTACGACATCAAAGCGCTGATGGAGACCGCGCAGTGGATGGCGGCGATCCTCGACAAGCCGATCGCCGCGTCGATCAGCCGCGCGGGCCTGTTTCCGCCCGAGGCCGCCTAGGCGGCGCGGCCGCGGATGCGCCACATCACCGGGCGGGCGATCGCAGTGCAGACGATGATCGGAGACAGGATCAGGGCCAGCAGCCGCTCGCCCAGGCCCTCGGCCCGCTTGCGGAAGTAGCGGGCCAGACCGACACCTTTATGGAACTCAACCCGTAGCGGGCTGGCGTGGCTGGTATGGCCCAGGTGGATCACCTCGGCCTTGGGCTGGAACAGCACCGCGCCGCCGGTCTGGCGCACGCGCCAGCAGAGATCGACGTCCTCGACGTGCAGGAAATACCCCTCGTCGAAGCCCTGGACGACCTCGAAGTCCTCACGGCGCATGCAGAAGCAAGCCCCGGAGATCGTAGGGACGGCGGTCACGCCTTCGGGCGCGGTCTCAGTCTCCCAGTGCACCTCGTAGCGGCGCCATGCCGGGACCCGGCGCGACAGGTGGCTGAGGCTGAGCAGGGCGCTCACCGGGGTGATGTCGCCGCGGCGCGCGCCGCGCTGCTCGGTGCGGTCGGCGTTGAGCACCCGCCCGCCGACCAGGGTCGGGACGGGACGCCCGTCGATGGCGCGCACCAGCTCGGCGACGCAGCCCGGCTGCAGGAAGGCGTCGGGATTGAGGAACACGATGACGTCGCTGGCCGCGGCCCGGGCGCCGAGATTGGCGCCGCGGGCGAAGCCGACATTGCCATGCCCCTGAAGCAGCCGCACACGCCCGTCGCTGTCGGCCAGGCGCTTGATGCGCGAGGCCTCCATGCGGGTCGAGCCGTTGTCGACGATGACCAGTTCATCGACCAGCGGGTCTGCGAGGACGCATTCGATGCTCTGCTGAAGCGCCTCGCCGGTCATGTAGACCACCATGACGACGGAGACGCTCTGGCGCGGCTTCAGATAATCCTGTGTCGGAGCTGGCTCGTAAGCAACGATCGGTGCGGCGATGCCGTTCATCCAGCCTCCCTGACCCCGACCGCGCCCGCCTCGGGCGAAGCACCCCGAAGCACACGCTGCCGTGCAACATCTGGCGGACTCGCCTCTAAGGCAAGTGTCTTAACCGCCTCGTCAACCGTGAGGATAGACTGCCCGTCGGAGCCGAAACGCCTCAGAGCCACTTTGCCTTCCTCAGCTTCTCGCCTGCCGACAACTGCGATAACCGGCGCCTTGGCGAGACTATGTTCCCGAATCTTGTAGTTGATTTTCTCGTTCCGCAGATCCGTTTCAACCCTGAGACCGGCGGCGCTCAATTCTTGAGCCACTGACAAGGCATAATCATCGGCATCTGACGTAATTGTGGCGACGACGACCTGCGTCGGGGCCAGCCACAGCGGGAATGCGCCGGCGTAGTGCTCGATCAGCACGCCGATGAATCGCTCCAGCGAACCGCATATGGCGCGGTGCAGCATGACCGGCCGCTGTTTCGACCCATCCTCGGCCGTGTATTCGGCGCCGAGCCGTTCGGGCAGCACGTAGTCGAGCTGGATCGTGCCGCACGTCCACGTCCGGCCGATCGAGTCCTTCAGGATCCAGTCGAGCTTCGGCGCATAGAAGGCGCCGTCGCCCTCGGCGATCACCGGCTCCACGCCGGCCTTGCGGGCGGCGATCAGCATCTGCGACTCGGCCTTGTCCCAGAACTCGTCGCTGCCGGCCCGGATTTCAGGACGGGTGGCTAGCGCGATGTGGTCGCGCTCAAGCCCGAAGTCGGCATGGATGGAGTTGGCCAGCTCGATGAACTTCGCCGTCTCCTCCTCGATCTGGTCCTCGCGGCAGAAGATGTGGGCGTCGTCCTGGGTGAAGGCGCGCACCCGCATCAGGCCATGCAGTGCGCCCGACGGCTCGTAGCGGTGGCAGGCGCCGAACTCGGCCATGCGCAGGGGCAGGTCGCGATACGACTTCTGGCCGAACTTGAAGATCTGCACGTGGCCCGGGCAGTTCATCGGCTTCAGCGAGAGCTCTTCGCCCTCCTCCGTCTCGCAGACGAACATGTTCGGCCGGTACTTGTCCCAGTGTCCCGACTTCTCCCAGAAGATCCGGTCGAGCACCTGCGGCGTGCGCACTTCCTGATAGCCGGCCACTTCCAGGCGGCGGCGGACGTAGGACTCCACCGTGCGCCAAAGCGTCAGGCCTTTCTCATGCCAGAAGACCATGCCCTTGCCCTCTTCCTGCATATGGAAGAGGTCCATGGCGCGGCCGATCTTGCGGTGGTCGCGGCGCTCGGCTTCCTCCAGGCGATGGAGGTGCGCCTCGAGGTCGGCCTCGGTCGCCCAGGCCGTGCCGTAGATCCGCTGGAGCTGCGCGTTGCGGTGATCGCCACGCCAGTAGGCGCCAGCCAGCTTCATCAGCTTGAAGGCCTTGCCCACCGACTTGGTCGACGGCAGGTGCGGGCCGAGGCACAGGTCCTTCCACTGGCCCTGGCGATAGACCGTGATCGTCTCGCCCGCCGGCAGGTCGGAGATGATCTCGGCCTTGTAGGCCTCGCCGATCTCCTTGAAGTGGTTGATCGCCTCGTCGCGATCCCAGACCTCGCGGACGATCTTCTCGTCGCGATCGACGATCTCCTTCATCCGCTGCTCGATCTTGGCGAGATCGTCGAGGCTGAACGGCGTGTCACGCGCGAAGTCGTAATAGAAGCCGTCCTCGATCGCCGGGCCGATGGTCACCTGCGTACCGGGGAATAGCTCCTGCACCGCCTCGGCCATCACGTGGCTGGCGTCGTGGCGGATGGTCTCTAGCGCCTCGGGGTTCTCGCGCGTCAGGATCTCGAAGGCGCCGCCCTTGTCGAGCGGACGGTCGAGGTCGCGCAGCTCGCCAGCGAGCTTCACGAGCACCGCCTTCTTCTCCAGCGACTTGGCGATGGAGGCGGCGACCTCACGGCCCGTGACACCGTCTTCGAACTGGCGCTGGGAGCCGTCGGGGAAAATCAGATCGATCATGTTTCACACGTCCATGTCCGCGAGGCCGACCCGTCCTGGGTCTTGTCGCGCGGTTGGGGGACCGGGTCGTAGCCCGCGCCTCCCCAGGGATGACAGCGGCACAACCGCCGGGCCGCGAGCTTGGAGCCGCGCCAGGGGCCATGCAGGATCAGGGCCTGAGCCGTATATTCCGAACAGGTCGGAAGAAACCGGCACTGGCGCCCGATCAGGGGCGAAAGCGTCAGCTTGTAGGCGCGGAGGGCGCCTCGGACGCAGGTTTCATAGAATGTCATGCCGGCTCGCAGGCGTGCGATTCAGTCGCAGCGATTACGCTGAGCGACCCTCAGGATCAAGCCGCGCCGGCGCTGCTAGTTCGTTCCACGGCGCGGCGGACAGCCTCGGCCGCGGCCTCGAACGCCAGAAGCGTGGAGGCATGGCGGGCGGGATAGTCTTTCACCGGGGCCAACATGGAGAGATCCGCAAAACGTCCTTGGGGCGCATCTGCGCCGTGCTTGAGCATAGCACGGAACTGATCGCGGGCCATCTCGATCTCCGGAAGGCTGGCGCCCAGCACATTTGCGCCGAGCACCGCGGCCGAGGCCTGGCCCAGCGCGCAGGCCTTCACGTCCTGGGCGAAGTCGGCGACCCGGTCGCCCTCGACCACCACATCGACGATCACGCGGCTGCCGCACAGCTTGGAGACCTTCTCCGAGCTGGCGTCCGGCGCGGGCAGCCGGCCGAGGTGGGGCATGTTGGCCGCCAGCTTCAGCAGTTTGGCCGAGTAGAGGTCGTCGATCATGTTGTGGATGTAGGAGCGCCGCCCTGGGCGCGCCACGCGTCCTCTGCGCGCGCCTTCAGCGCCTCGTTCATCGCCTGGAACCCGCGATAGATCTTCCGACCCATGCGACGCGCGACGGTGGGCCCCAGCAGCCCCCCGATCAGCTCGCCGTTGGAGAAGATCGTGCTGGCGGTGTCCAACTGCTCAAGCTCCAGGAACCGGGTCGTCGAGACCAGGCCGCCCAGCATTTTCAGGCGCCAGTGGATCTGGTCGTTGGGCACCCACTCCAGGATCACCGGCTTGATCTGCTGCGGCGGCTCGCCTTCCAGAGCCAGGGTCAGGTCGAGCTGTGAGCCGATCCGGATGACGCCGTGGGCCAGCGGGTAGAGCGGGTTCCACTCATGCCAGCGCTCCAGATCATATAGGATTTCCCAGATCGTCTCGGCCGGGGCCTGGACGCCGATACGATGTTCAACGCGCACGCCGCTGGGCCCGGCGGGGGCCGGGGTCTTGAACTTGAAGCCTGCGCCGGCCGTGAAGGTCTTTGGGCCAAGGGCCATTAGCGCACACTAACCCCGCTCATCCCCGCGAAGGCGGGGACCCAAGCGGCGCAACGGCCGCCCAGCAATTCAAGGTCTCGTAGAGATCGTCCCAACGCGGGTTCAACTCCTCAATGAGCCTGATCTTCCAGGCTCTATTCCACTTCTTGATCTGGCGTTCACGACGAAACGCATATTCGCGCTCGTCGTGCACCTCGTACCAGGCCAGTCGGACGACATCATACTTGGCCGTGAAGCCGCGATAGGCCTTTTCCTTGTGCTTCCATACCCGAGACGCAAGGTCATCGGTGTGTCCGCAATAGAGCGTCCCATAAGGGCCGCTCGCCATCAGATAGGTATAGAAGGACACCCCGCCCTCCGCTCATCCCCCGGAGGCGGGGACAAGCAGAAGCTTACACAGACGAGATCCTGAACAAACCAGGAACGCACCTGATGCGAAAGCGAGGATGTCGGTCCGCTTGGGTCCCCGCCTTCGCGGGGATGAGCGGCTAAGTGGATTCCTTGATCCGCCAGGTCGCGCCAGCGGGGCCGTCCATAACCTCGATATTCAACGCGGTGAGCTCGTCGCGGATGCGGTCGGCGGCGGCCCAGTCCTTGGCGGCCCGCGCCTCGACCCGCTGGGCGATCAGCGACTCGACCCGCTCACGCAGTTCGTCGGTGACGCCGCCCTGGAACCAAGCCTCCGGATCGCCGAGCAGGAAGCCCAGCAGGTTGGCGGCGGCCAGCAGTTCGCCCTTGGCCTGGCCGCGGCCCTTGCCGGTGGCGGTCTCCAGCTTGGTGGCCATTCCGAACAGCTCGGCGAAGGCGGCCGGCGTATTGAGGTCGTCTTCCAGCGCAGCCATGAAGGCCGCCGGCGGCGGCACGTCCTCGGCCTCCACCTCGCTGGAGCGGCGCAGCGCGCCGTACAGCCGGTCGAGAGCCTTGCGCGATTGCTCGATCAGCTCGCCAGTCCATTCGAGCGGCGCGCGGTAGTGGCCGACCAGCAGCGCCCAGCGCAGGGCCTCGCCGGGCGCCTGGGCGATCAGGTCGTGAACCAGGGCGACATTGCCCAGGCTCTTGGACATCTTCTCGGCCGCCATGTTCAGGAAGCCGTTGTGCATCCAGTAGTTGGCGTAGGCGCCGCTCCCGTCCTGGCCATGGTCGTGGCCGGCGGCGCAAACGCCTTGCGCCATCTCGTTCTCGTGGTGCGGGAACAGCAGGTCGATGCCGCCGCCATGGATGTCGATCGGCAGGCCGAGCGTCTGCTCGATCATCGCCGAGCACTCGATGTGCCAGCCCGGGCGGCCGGGGCCCCAGGGGCTTTCCCAGACCGGTTCGTTCTCCTTGGAGGGCTTCCAGAGCACGAAGTCGGCGGGATGCTGCTTGTAGGGGGCGACATCGACGCGCGCGCCGGCGATCATGTCCTCCATCGGCTGGCGCGACAGTTTGCCGTAGTCGCCATAGGTCTGCGTGTTGAAGAGGACGTGGCCCTCGGCGGCGTAGGCCGAGTTGTTGCCGACCAGCTGGCCGATCATCGCGATGATCGCATCCATGGTCTGGGTGGCGCGCGGCTGGTGCGTCGGGCGCAGCGCGCCAAGCGTGGCCATGTCGTCGTTGTAGATGGCGAGGTAGCGGTCTGTGATGACGTCGATCGCCACCCCTTCCTCGGCCGCCTTCTTGTTGATCTTGTCGTCCACGTCGGTGACGTTGGCGGCGTAGATCACCGCCTTCTCGCCGTAGGCGTCACGCAGCAGACGGAACAAGACGTCGAAAACCACGACCGGCCGGGCGTTGCCGATATGGGCGTAATTGTAGACCGTGGGCCCGCAGACATACATCGTCACCCGGGCAGGATCCTTGGGAACGAAGGGCCGCTTTTCGCGGGCCATGGTGTCGTAGAGCGAGAGGGCCATCGGGTCCTTCATGAAAACTGGCGGCGGCCTAGTTGAAAACTGACGCCGGGTAACGGTTGCCCGCCAAGGGGTTGGCCCCATATACATTCGGTCCGGCCGCGAGGCCACGGTTCCGTCCGTGGTTTAGCGCCTGGTTATGGGGTGGCACGCGTCATTTCCGGGACCTTCGTCCCGGCGCAACTCAGGCCCCGGAAAGAAACCGCTCACACATGGACGCTCCCAGTCGCGACCGAACCCTGATCGGCGCCCCCGGTCTTGATCTTGAAGCCGTGAAGCGCCCGACGCGCGAAGAGGCTATGGAAGCCGTGCGCACGCTGATCGCGTGGGCGGGCGACGACCCCCGCCGCGAAGGCGTGATCGATACGCCCAAGCGCGTGGTCGACGCCTATGGTGAGTGGTTCGAAGGCTATCAGCTCGATCCCGCCAAGGAACTCTCGCGCACCTTCGAAGACGTGCAGGGCTATGACGACATCGTCATGCTGCGCGACATCGAGGTGGAGAGCCACTGCGAGCACCACATGGCTCCGTTCCTCGGCAAGGCCTATGTCGCATACATGCCGACCAACCGGGTCGTCGGCATCTCCAAGCTGGCCAAGGTGGTCGAGATCTTCTCGCGTCGCCTGCAGACCCAGGAGACCATGACCCAGCAGATCGCCGATGCGATCACCGACAGCCTGCGTCCGGCCGGCGTGGCGATCCTGATCGACGCGGCGCACCAGTGCATGACCACCCGCGGCGTGCACCACCGCCACGTCTCGACGATCACCACCCAGTTCACGGGCGTCTTCAAGACCGACGCGACCCTGCGTCAGCGCTTCCTGGACTTCGTCAACAAGCGCTAGGCTTTCGAACGTCAGGCCTTCCGGCGGGAGGCCTGACGTCAGCCGCTAGCGCGCAGGCCAGCGAGCCGGAACGAATCCGATCAAATTGAATCGGATTTCGTTCCACCCTCTATCAATTTAGAGCATTTTCTGCGCCGAACCGGCATCCACTTCGGCGGAAAATGCTCAGGCCACATGCGCCCATGACCGACTTCCCCACCGCTTCTTCCAAGCAGGCGCTCGAACACGGCGACGTTCTGAGCCCGCGCTTTGACGCCAATGGTTTGATCGCGGCCGTCGCCACCCATGCCGAGACTGGCGAGGTGCTGATGTTCGCCTGGATGAGCCCGGAGGCTCTGGCCAAGACCATCGAGCTGGGCGAGGCGGTCTACTACAGCCGCTCGCGGGGCGAGATCTGGCACAAGGGCGCGACCAGCGGCCAGATCCAGCAGGTCGTCGAGATGCGGATCGACTGCGACCAGGACTGCGTGTGGCTGAAGGTGCTCCCGCAGGGCGACGGCGGCGCCTGCCACGTCGGTTTCCGCTCCTGCTTCTATCGCGTGGTCGAGGACGGCAAGCTGGTGGAGCGGCCATGAGCCCACTCGAGGCTGTGCTCGGCTTCACCGCCGCGGCGGCGGTGATGACCATGGTCCCAGGCCTCGACACCGCCCTGGTGCTGCGGGCCGCGGCGGTGGAAGGGCCCAAGCGTGCGGCGCTGGCGGGTCTTGGCATCGTGCTCGGCTGCCTGGTCTGGGGCGCCGCGGTGGCTGCGGGCCTGGGCGCACTGCTGGCCGCCTCGCAGACCGCCTTCACGATCCTGAAGTGGGCCGGCGCGGCCTATCTGCTGTGGCTCGGGATCGGCCTGATCGCCAAGCCGCGCAAGACCTTCGCGCTCGACACGGGCGCCGCGCCGAACGCCGGGAGCGACTTCGCCTGGATGCGGCGCGGCCTGATCACCAACCTGCTGAATCCGAAGGTCGGAGTGTTCTACGTTTCGCTGCTGCCGCAGTTCATGGCCCAGGGCGTGCCGGCCGGGCCGTTCCTGTTTCTGCTGGCGACGATCCACGGCGTGCTGGGCCTGGCCTGGTTCACGCTGCTGATCGCAGCGACCCGGCCGATCGCCAGGACCCTGCGGCGGCCAGCCGTGATCGCCTGGCTGGACCGGCTGACGGGCGGCATATTCCTGGCGTTCGCTGCCCGGCTGGCGCTGGAGAAGGCCTAACCTCGTCCGCTCATCCCGGCGAAGGCCAGGGCCGGCCGTCGCCCCGGTTCCGAGCTCAGGCGGCGGTAAGAGCCCCCAGACCCATTCGGCTCCGGTCCTCACCGAGATGAGCGAACCGCCTGGCGCAGGCGCCCGCGGGCGACACAGGGGCGGACGACCGCCTGATGGGGCCGCCCGCCTCTGGTCATGGCGATCCTTATCGTGGGGACTCTCGGATCACCGCAGAGCCGCCCCGGCCGGGACGCCGGGTTGGCGGCTCTGATCATTCGTGCCGTCTGGCTGCCACGTGTGTACGGCGAACAGCGTTCTCTGAGCAGTTGCAGCGGCCTGCGCAACGGTTGCAGCGCGGGGAAGCAACCGCTGCACGGCGACATGCAACCGTTGCATTCCACCGCGCAACCGTTGCATGCTGGGTTGCATTTCATTGCGGCTATGGAATCATCGAGCCGCCATGCACCTCTCCACGCCCTTCTCCGAGAAGCTGGACCTGGTCCTGAAGGCGCTCTCCATGAGCCGCGGTCGGCTGGCCGCCGACCTGGGGGTCGACAAGTCTCTTGTCGGACGCTGGGCGTCCGGCGCGGTGACGCCCTCGGCGCATAACCTGGAGAACCTGACCAAGCTGGTGGCGGGGCGGCGCGCCGGCTTCACCATGCTGGACTGGGACCGCGACCTCGCCAGCCTGGCCCAGGTGTTCGGCGTCGAGCCGGCCCTGCCCCGCACGCCCGAGCCGAAGACCAACGGCGCGGCCGCCCACGGCCTGCCGCTGCCGGGCATGGACCTGGTGCGGATGATGACCGACCGCCGGGCGGCGACCTATGAAGGCTTCTGGCGCAGCACCCGGCCCTCAATCGCCATGCCCGGCGAGATCTTCCACGACTACGGCCTGATCCGCCGCGGCGCCGACGGCCTGCTGCGCTTCGCCATGGGCGGCTCGGGACTGCTGTTCGACGGCTGGATGCTGCCGGTCGAGGGCCAGCTGTTCGCCATCCTGTTCGACACCGTCGGCCAGACGCCAGTGTTCCTGATCTTCAACGGGGTCTCGCTGCACAAGGCGGTGCAGCTGGACGGCCTGATCCTGGCGGCGGCGCTGAACGCCGCGCGCACGCCCTCGGCCTACCCTGTGGTCCTGGAGCGGATCGGGGACTTGACCGGAGACGTCGAAACCGACGACGAGCACTTCAAAGAGCTGCTAAAGCTCGACACCGCCGCCACCAAGGAAACCGCTCCAGAGTCCATGCGCAAACACCTGATCCGCGACATCGGACCGGCCGCCGCCGCATCGGGCGCGGGCGAGCTGTTTCTGCTCTCGAGCTGGGCGAATAGCCTGTCGAAGGGACTTTCGTCCGGCGGACACCTGCAAGGGTGAGCCAAGTCGATATCGAAGACGACGACCTCCCGGCGGACGAACTGCCCGCGGAGGGCATGGACGCGCGGATCGTCACGATCGCGCCGGAGGCCGCCGGCGCGCGGCTGGACAAGACCCTGGCCGAGCACCTGCCGGACCTGTCGCGCGGCCGCATCCAGGCGCTGATGGCCCAGGGGCTGGTCAGCCGCGGCGGCGTGCAGATGAGCGACGCCTCGGCCAAGGCCCAGGCCGGCGACTATCAGCTGCTGATCCCGCCGCCGGCCCCGGCCGAGCCGCAGCCCGAAGACATCCCGCTGACCATCCTCTTCGAGGACGCTGACCTGATCGTGCTGGAGAAGCCGGCCGGCATGGCGGTGCACCCGGCGCCGGGCAGCGAGACCGGCACCCTGGTCAACGCCCTGCTGCACCATTGCGGCGACAGCCTGTCGGGCATCGGCGGGGTCGCGCGCCCCGGGATCGTCCACCGCATAGACAAGGAGACCTCGGGCGTGATGGTGGCGGCCAAGTCCGACGCCGCCCACCAGGGGCTTTCGAAGCTGTTCGCCACGCACGATATAGATCGGGTCTACGTCGCGCTGGTCCGCGGCGCGCCGCAGCCGGTCCAGGGGACGATCGAGACCCGGATCGGCCGCTCGCAAAGCGACCGCAAGAAGATGGCGGTGCTGAAGACCGGCGGCCGCGAGGCGATCACCCACTACCGCACCGAACGCACGTTCGGCGGCCCCAAGCCGCTGGCCGCCCGTATCTCCTGCACCCTGGAGACCGGCCGCACCCACCAGATCCGCGTGCACATGGCCTCCAAGGGGACGCCCTGCCTGGGCGACCCGGTCTACGGCTCAGGTCCGCCGGCCGGTCCGGTGCGGGAAGCTGTGGCGGATGCAGGCTTGAAACGTCAGGCTTTGCACGCCGCGGTGCTGGGGTTCATCCATCCCGTGACTGGCCAAGCTTTGCGCTTCGAGAGCCCCCTTCCGGCCGATATGGGGCGCCTGGAAGCTAATCTGTCAGCTTTGTAAGAAAGCTTGTGCCCTTGCGGCCTTGAAGGCGCCAACTTCGGCCTGTAGAAATACCTGACTAGAGCAGTCGGATTTTCGGGCCTGCCGGTTTCTCCCAAACCTGGGCCTTACGCCAGCCGCAACCAATACCTATCTGAATGGTTGGAGGGGGCGGACGGTGACGCGCGCGTATCGCGCAGCGACCCGAAAACCCGCCGAGTAAGAAAGGGGATATATCCATGGCCGCTAACGCGCTCGCCGTGATGTCGCCGGAAGGCGGACTGAGCCGGTACCTGACCGAAATTCGCAAGTTCCCGATGCTGGCCAAGGACGAGGAGTTCATGCTCGCCAAAGCCTGGCGTGAGCACGAGGACTCCGAAGCCGCACACCAACTCGTCACCAGCCACCTGCGTCTCGTGGCCAAGATCGCCATGGGCTATCGCGGCTATGGCCTGCCGATCGGGGAAGTGATCTCCGAAGGCAATGTCGGGCTGATGCAGGCGGTGAAGAAGTTCGAACCGGACAAGGGCTTCCGCCTGGCGACCTACGCCATGTGGTGGATCCGCGCCTCGATCCAGGAATACATCCTGCGCTCGTGGAGCCTGGTGAAGATGGGCACGACCGCCGCGCAGAAGAAGCTGTTCTTCAACCTGCGCAAGGCCAAGAGCCAGATCAGCGCCTTCCAGGACGGGGACCTGCATCCCGACCAGGTCAGCCTGATCGCCACAAAGCTGGGCGTGCTGAACGAAGAAGTGATCTCGATGAACCGCCGGCTGTCGGGCCCCGACGCCTCGCTGAACGCGCCCCTGCGCGTCGACGGCGAGAGCGAGTGGCAGGACTGGCTGGAGGACGAGACTTCGGTCAGCCAGGAGACCTATGTCGCCGAAAACCAGGAGCGCACTCAGCGCATGACCCTGATGGAAGCGGCCTTGACCGAGCTGTCGGACCGGGAACGCCACATCCTGACCGAACGCCGGCTGAAGGATAACCCGACCACTCTGGAAGAGCTGGCCGCGGAATACGGCGTCAGCCGCGAACGCGTCCGCCAGATCGAGGTCCGGGCCTTCGAAAAGCTGCAGAAGTCGGTGACCGCCGCAGCCCGCGACAAGAACCTGATCGAGGCTTAGGCCTTCTTCGCCGAAGCGAACTCAAGGCGCCGCAGCCACCCACTGCGGCGCCTTTTGCCTGCCTGAAGTAGACATCGACGCTTGCCAGGAATTCTGGCGCGCCTGGCCTACCAATCCAGATTTCCTGAAACACCAGATCACGCCAGTAAATATTTACTCGGCGCGTCTTGAGCAATTCTAGCACTTTTCAAAGATATACTCGCTAACCTTCGCCGCCATCGACCTGAACTATCCCTCAAGCGCCGCAGTATCCCTGCGCCGCTTCTATGGGGATAGAAATGCACTTCAAACAGTATGGATTATCGCTGCGCGGGCTCCTGCTCGCCAGCACGCTGGTCTCGTCCACCTGGGCGCCCCCCGTGCTGGCACAGCAGATCGACGAACTGGTAGTGACCGGCAAACGGGTGTCGGAAGCAGCCGTCGCCATCGGCACTGACGAGCCGACAGCCACGGTCTCGATCACGCGCGAGGCGCTATTGTCGGCGCCTGCCGGGATCACCGGACTGAAGATGCTGGAGAGCCTGCCTGGCTTCAACGTCCAGGCCAACGACGCCCTGGGCATGTACGAGTTCGGCAACTCGGTGAGCGTGCGGGCTTTTTCGTTCACCCAGATCGGCTTCCTGTTGGACGACGTGCCGATGGGACGTTCCGACCAATTCGGCGGCTCGCCGATCTACCGCTATGTCGACAACGAAAACCTGCTGCGGGTGCAGGCGTCATCGGGCGCCGGCGACGTCAGCCTGCCGAGCTACGCCTCGCTGGGGACCATCGTCGACTACTTCACGACGCCGCCAAAGGAGCAACTGGGCGGCGCAGTCAGCCTGACCGCAGGCTCTGACGGGCTGTTCCGCAACTTCCTGAGGGCGGACACTGGGGAGCATGACGGCTGGAGCGCCTATCTCGCCCGCTCCGACATCCAGTCGGGTCTGTGGCGCGGGGCCGGCGAGATCGACCGCGAGCACATCGAGGGCAAGGTCCGCTACCGCTTCGACGGCGGCGCCGAGATCACTCTGCAGGGCGTCTACAACGACTACTTTGACTATGACTCCCCAGCCATCACCATGGCCCAGTACGTGGGGCCGCCGGACCAGTTCGGTCGCCAGGGCCGCTTCTTCCCGTACCTGGACTATGTGCCGGTGTTGCCGGTCACCGCGCCGGGGATCACCTATTCAAACACCGCCTACAACCAGTACTACAAGCAGGCGATCAACTCGCGGACCGACTACCTCTGGGCCGTTTCGGCGAAGACCCCGGTCGGCGAGAACATCGACCTTTCGGCCACCGCCTACTACGAGGACAAGGAGGGCTACGGCGTATCGCCCGAGGCCTACGCCACCTCGCTGGCCAGCTACAACGCCGAGCGGCTGATTGTGCCCGGCCTGTTCGCGCCCAAGGGCCTGCAATACGGCCTCTCGACCATCAACGGCGAGCGCAAGGGCCTCACCGCCAAGGGGGATTGGCGGGTCGCAAACCACGCCGTACAGGCCGGCCTCTGGTTCGAAGGCGACGACTATCACCGCACCCAGGCCCGTTATAACCATGCCGGTGGCGCCCCGGACGGCGACCCGCTGCTGAGCGAACCGGTGCACCTGCAGCGCAACTACACGTCCACCCGCCAGACGACTCAGTTCTTCCTGAAGGACGTGATCGGCCTGCTGGACGATCGACTGAAGCTGGACGTCGGCTTCAAGGGGCTGTGGATCGACTACGAGATCAGCGGCTATCGCAACCCCGGGGACTATATCGCCCGACGCCAGCCGACCCTTACGGCCAAGTGGGAGGACGGCTTCCTGCCCCAGGTTGGGGCGGTCTACAACCTGACCGACCGCGAACAGGTATTCGCGTCCTACTCCGAGAATATGGCCCTGCCCCGCGGCGCTGATGACGTGTTCTCCGCCGCCAGCCCGACCGTACCGGCCCCGGACCCGGAGACGGCCAAGAACTGGGAACTGGGAATCCGGACCAACCGGCCGACCTTCAACGCCTCGCTGGTGGCCTACCAAACCAGCTTCGCCAACCGCCTGCAGTCGTTCGCACAGATCGTGCCGGGCTCGACCACCACCGAGACCTTCTTTCAGAACGTCGGCGAGGTGGACGCTTATGGGGCCGAGTTCTCCGGCCAATGGAAACCGGACGTGCTGGCGGGCAGGACCTATTTCAACACCAACCTCAGCTACAATGTCGCCGAGTTCCAGGACGATTACGCGACGATCGTCGGCGGCGTTCCGACTACGGTGGCGATCGCCGGCAAGACCGTGCCGGACTTCCCTGAATGGGTGTTCCAGGGCGGGGTGACGTTCGAGTTGACCGACTGGGCCCTGTTCAACCTTTCGGCCCGCCACATCTCCGAGCGCTACAGCAACTTCATCAACACCGAGAAGGTCGACGGCTATACCGTGTGGAACGCCTATCTCGACGTGGGCGAACTGGGCACGGGGCCGCTGAGCCATCTGAAGTTCCGGCTCAATGTCGATAACATCTTCGACGAGGACTATCTGGGCACGATCACCACGACCACCACCGGCCTGGCGACCTTCCGCCCGGGCCCGCCACGGTCAGTGCAGCTCACGCTGTCGGCGGAGTTCTAGGCCGCCCGATCCTTGGCCGCCGCGTCCTTGGGCAGGAAGGCCAGCAGGGGCGCGGCGTGCTTAGCCATGTCTTCGGGGACCAGCACGCCGGTCTGGGCGGCGCTGGCGAGGTGGAGTTGGAACTCAGTGACTGCGGCGGCCAGCTTGGTGTTCCTGGTCGTCGCCGCGCCGCGGTGCAGCTCGACCATCTGGGCCAAGAGGGCGCGCATGGCCTGGGCCGGATCGCTGGCGATGGCCGGGATCGCCGAGCGCACGATCTTCAGGGCCTGGACGATGCGCTGGTCGTCGGGCGTGACGGCGTCCGAGCGGCGCTTGCGCGGGCCCGTATAGTCGCCGGAGTTGAAGCGCCGCCGGTCGGGACCGACGTACTGGACCGCTTCCACCCAGTCGCGCGGATGCAGGGTGACCGCTTCCAGGCGGCGCAGCAGATCCTTGGCGGTGTAGGGCTTGCGTAGGAATTCGTGCACGCCGGCGTCGCGGGCGGCCAGGATGGCGCCGGCGGTGGCGGTGGCGGTGATCATGATGATCGGGGCCATGCGGCAGGCCGCATCGGAGCGGCGCAGTTGGCGGGCGAACTCGACGCCGTCGACGTCGCCGCCGGCCAGTTCGACGAAGATCAGCTGCGGGTTCACCTGGCGCGCGGCCTCAAGGCCCTTGCGGGTCGTGACCGCGTTCCACAGCTGGACCGGGGCGATATTGCGCATGAGATCGGCCAGCAGCCTGGCGCTGGCCGTGGCCGGGTCAACGATCAGCACCCGCTGCATCAGCGGCGCCATGCGCTGAATCTGTTTCAGGTCTTCGTTGAACACGAGGGGGCGGGACTCCGAAATCTCGCCCCCAGAATGTTCCCAACGTCCTTAAGAACGCCTTACGTCGATCAGTCCTGGAAAGGATCGCGGACCATTATGGTGTCGTCGCGCTGCGGGCTGGTGGAGACCATGGCCGCTGGAGCGCCGATCAGCTCCTCGACGCGGCGGACATACTTCACCGCGTTGGCCGGCAGGTCCTTCCAGGAGGTGGCCCCGGCGGTGCTTTCGCTCCAGCCGTCCATCTCCTCGTAGACCGGTTCGATGGCCGACTGCTGCTTGAGGCCGGCCGGCAGGTAGTCGAGCACCTCGCCGCCGATCTTGTAGCCGACGCAGATCTTCAGCTTGGGCAGGCCGTCGAGAATATCGAGCTTGGTCAGGGCGATGCCGTCGATGCCGTTCAGCGCCACCGACTGGCGGACCAGCACGGCGTCGAACCAGCCGCAGCGGCGCGGACGGCCGGTGACCACGCCGAACTCCTTGCCGACCGTGCCCAGGTGCTGGCCGATCTCGTCGAACAGCTCGGTCGGGAACGGACCTTCTCCGACCCGGGTGGTGTAGGCCTTGACGATGCCCAGCACGTAGCCGGGGCCCTTGGGGCCAAGGCCCGAGCCCGCGGCGGCCTGGCCAGCCACAGTGTTGGAAGAGGTCACATAGGGATAGGTGCCGTGGTCGACGTCGAGGAGCGCGCCTTGAGCGCCCTCGAACAGCACACGCTTGCCCGACTTCACCACGCCGTCCAGCAGCTTCCAGGCCGGCTGGGCAAAGGGCAGGATCTTCGGCGCGATCTCTTCCAGCGCGGCGAGCAGTTGGGCGCCGTCGTATTCGGGCAGGCCCAGACCGCGACGCAGCGGGGTGTGGTGGGCCAGCAGGCGGTCGATCTTGGCCTCCAGCGCGTCGCGGTCGCGCAGGTCGTCGACCCGGATGGCCCGGCGGCCGACCTTGTCCTCATAGGCCGGGCCGATGCCGCGGCCGGTGGTGCCGATCTTGTTGACCGCGGCGGCTTCGCGCGCCTGGTCGAGGTCGCGGTGCAGCGGCAGGATCAGGCAGGCGTTGTCGGCCAGGACCAGCAGGTCCGGGGTGATGTTCACGCCCTGGCCGCCCAGCTTGGCGATCTCTTCCAGCAGGTGCCAGGGATCGACCACGACGCCGTTGCCGATCACAGACAGCTTGCCCTGCACGACCCCCGAGGGCAGTAGGCTGAGCTTGTAGACCTGGTTGCCGACCACCAGGGTGTGGCCGGCGTTATGGCCGCCCTGGAAGCGAACGACGACGTCCGCCCGGTTCGACAGCCAGTCGACGAGCTTGCCCTTGCCTTCGTCGCCCCACTGGGCGCCGATCACGGTCACATTGGCCATTTCAGGTACGATCTCCCGGCCTGCCGAGCGGGTCCGACCACGCCCTTCGACAGGCTCTCGGCGGGTGGACTGGATCGATTTTAGGAAGCGAAAGCGCGGCCCAGGGGCGGCAGCTCTCGGTTCGGCGGGGGTAAACCAGTGGGGAGGGCCGGCGTCAAGCCCTCTCCCCGGAATCAGAAGCGGCGGAGGAGCCGCACGCCGGCCGCATCCATGCCCTGGTTCTTGCCCTGGGCGAACACCTGGCCGTTGGAGATGTGGACCCAGGAGAGCTCGGCCGACCAGGCGTTGTCGACGCGCAAGCCGAGCGCCAGCTCCGGCTGGAGCAGGACCTTGGAGCCGAAGTCGATGCGGCTGCGATAGAGCTTGAGGCGGCGCTCGATCTCCTCGGGGGAAAGGCCCGGCGCGTTGACCGGCGGCAGGTCGACCTCGCCGTCGGTGATGGCCAGGCCCAGGCCCGGGCGGACATAGAGGCGCTCGGTCAGGGCGATCGGCCAGGACAGGCCCGCGGCGGCGAAGTTGGAGGTGTTCTCGCTGTTGAGGGAAACGAACATGTGCGCCTGTGGGCGGCCCAGCACCTTCAGGCGCCCGATGCGTGCGCTGCGCACGCCAAGGTGCAGGTCGGTCCCTTCCTCGCGGCCCGGCGCGCCGACGCCGATCGCCTCGCCGATGAAGGTGACGTCGTGCGCGTAGACGCCCAGCAGCCATTCGCCTGCCTGCGCCGCGCCCACGCAGAACACCGCCGCCGCGACGCCAAGCGCCGCTGCGATTGAGCAGGATTTCATCGTCCGTAACACCCCCGAGTACAGGCTTGACCCTAGCGGGGGGACACCGCGCCGAAAAGGGTCTCCCATAGTCGCCTCGCCGCACGGCTCGGGTTATGACTGCGCCCATGACCCGACCGCGTTTCCACCTCGCATTTCCTGTCCGCGACCTCGCCGAAGCGCGCGCCTTCTACGGCGACCTGCTGGGCTGCCCGGAGGGCCGCTCGAGCCCCGACTGGATCGATTTCGACTTCTATGGCCACCAGATCGTCGCGCATCTGTCGCCGGAGGAGTGTGGCCATCGGAACACCAGCTCGGTCGATGGCGAAGACGTGCCGGTGCGCCACTTCGGGGCGATTCTGGCCCTGCCCGAATGGCACGTGATGGCCGGCAAGCTCGAGGACGCGGGGATCAAGTTCGTGATCGAGCCGCAGATCCGCTTCGAAGGTCAGCCCGGCGAGCAGGCGACGATGTTCTTCCTCGACCCCTCCGGCAATGCGCTGGAGTTCAAGGCCTTCGCCGACGACTCGATGGTGTTCGCAAAATGAGCCTGACCCTCGCCGACATCGAAGCCGCCGCCGGGCGGCTGGCCGGCCACGCCGTCGAGACCCCGCTGATTGAGAGCCCGGCGCTCAACGACCGGCTCGGCCGCCGGGTGCTGATCAAGCCCGAAACCCTGCAGCGGGTCGGGGCCTTCAAGTTCCGCGGCGCCTATAACCGCCTGGTCCAGCTGTCGGCGGAAGAAGCGCGGCGCGGCGTGGTGGCGTTCTCGTCGGGCAACCACGCGCAGGGCGTGGCGCTGGCGGCCAAGCTGCTGGGCATGCCGGCCCTGATCGTCATGCCCTCCGACGCCCCGGCGGTGAAGGTCGAGGCGACGCGCAGCTACGGCGCCGAGATCAAGCTCTACGACCGGCTGACTGAGAGCCGCGAGGCGATCGCCGCAGCGGTGGCGCAGGAGCGCGGCGCCGTTGTCGTGCCGGCCTTCGACGACCTCGACATCATCGCCGGCCAAGGCACAGTCGGGCTGGAGCTGGTGCGCCAGGCCAAGGCGCGTGGGGTCAGCTTCGACGTGGTGGTCTCGCCGGTCGGCGGCGGCGGGCTGATGGCCGGCGTCTCGACCGCGGTGAAGGCGCTGTCGCCGCAGACCGCCGTGGTCGGGGTGGAGCCGGAAGCCTTCGACGACACCCTGCGCTCGCTGCAGAAGGGCGAGCGGATCGTCACCAAGCCGACCACGCGGTCGCTGTGCGATGCGCTGGAGAGCCCTGCCCCCGGCGAGCTGACCTTCCCGATCATGCTGCAGACCGTCGCCGACGTGGCGTTGGTCAGCGACGCCGAGGTCGCCGAGGCGATGCGCTACGCCTTCGCGGTGCTCAAGCTGGTGGTCGAGCCCGGCGGCGCCGTCGGCCTCGCCGCCCTGCTGAGCGGCAAGGTGAAGAGCTGGGGCGACGGGACCACCGGCCTGGTGATGTCCGGCGGCAACGTCGACCCCGAGCTGTTCGCCAGGGTCCTGCGCAAGGAGTTCTGAGCTCTCCTAGAGCTTGACGGAGGTCGCCTTCGCGCCGTCCGTCGTGACCCGGCGCATGATCGCCATTTCCTGGCCCGCCCCTCCGGCCGCCGGTTTCACGACCGTAATCACGAACCACGCCCCCTGCGGCAGTCCGCTGAAGATGAACCGGCCCGAAGCGTCGCAGGTCGCGCGCTTGACGAAGGCCGAATAGTCGCTGCTGCGTCCGGGCGGCGTGCGCCCGCGAACGTCCGAGGCCAACAACGTGGCGGAGGACGGCGACTTGTACAGGATCTCCATGCGCCGTCGCGTCCAGGGCGTCTCGGGCGTCAGCACGACGCCGGCGTCGGCGCAGGAATAGGGCTGGCCGTCGGCCTTGTAGCGGAGCTGGCCCTCGATGCGTCCCTTGCCGGCCGCGGTCGACCAGGCGAAATCCGAAGTCCTGAACTCGGCGTTGGCCGGCCGCGCCGTATTTGTCGCGACCGCAGCAGGCGGCGGCGAGGTCGTCGCGCAAGACGCCAGCAACATCGCAACGCCAATACCGCCCAGCGAGCGGGAATTCGAACGAACAGCACTTGCGCGGCTTTGGAACGCCCGCGCGTCTTCGAGCTTAGCGGCCATCGACGTCTTTCAGATATTTGATCCCGAGCGGAAGACAAAACGATTGCCCAACAGGCTTGGCAATTGCAACATCTATCGGCCAAGGAACGAACCTAATCAGCAATTGCTGAAAGTTTCCGCAGACCATCAAGCGCCCCACAATCCGATGCGCTAGAGTACAATTTCGCCTTGAACTCGAGGTCCAACGCCGCTCGATAGGGCGCGGCAAACTCCGGGAAGTGATCAATGCCAGGGTACGACATCGGTCATTCAACCATGACCCGGCAAGCACTTGGCGAAGACTCCTCGCCCCGACAGGTCGAGCCGCCGCCGGAAGCGCAAGGCGCGTCCGAACCGATCACGCTGCAGGTCGCCTTCGCCGGTCACAACCGCGCGCCGGACCTCGGCCACCGCCCCCCTGTGCTGCAAGGACTGTTCGCAGCCTTCGCGCTGATCAAGGCGGCGAACAACGGCCCCGCACGGCTGTTGACAGGACTGGCGTCCGGCGCTGACGAACTTGCCGCCGCCGCCTGGCGGCAGTCGGATCTGGGGCCCATTCACGCGGTTTTCCCCTTCCTCCACGACGCCGAGGCCCCGATGGTCGGGCCGAACGGGGCCGCGGAGACGGCGACCTGGCTGGACGGCGCGGCGGCCGAGGCGGAAGGGCGGAACCCTCACCTCAAGCAGACCCGCCTGATCGTTGAAACCGCCGACCTGCTGGTGGTCGTATGGACCGGAGAGCGGGCGCGGGGCGCCGGGGGTACGGCCGACGCCGTGCGATGCGCCCTGGATCTTGGCCTGCCGGTGCTCTGGATCAAGCCCTCGGAGCCTCACGCCCTGCGCCTGATCCGGTCCGAGGACCTGCCGTCGGACTTCGACTTCACCGAGTTCCAGGAGGCGTTGCAGGCCGGTCGCCAGGCGCATGTGGAATTCGCCTCGCCGGAAAACCTGCGCGAGGCGCTCAGCGCCCGCGCCCCCGAACCCGCGGCGTGGGAGCCGCCCGCCGCGGAAACGCCTCAACGCCTGCTCGGGCGCATCGAAGACTGGCTGCACGGCTGGCTCTGGAAGACCTACGGGATCTTCCGCAAGCTGGTCGGAGGTCGGGTGGAGCCGGTGCCGCCCGGACCGGACGTGCCAGCCGACCTCGCTAGTCAGCCGGGATTCCAGATCCTCACCGCGGCCTATCTGAAGGCCGACAGTCTGGCCAATCGGCTGTCGGCGGTACATCGATCCGAGCAAGTCCTGCTGATCATAGCCATGGTGACAGCGGCGATCATCGGCTCGGCCTGGGTGGTCTGGCCCGCATTCAAGATCACCGCCGTGACCATTGAACTGCTGTTGGCGCTGGGCGCGCTGTGGGTGTGGTCGGGCGCGCAGAAAGCGCGGCAGCACGAGCGCTGGAGCGAGGAGCGCCTTCTGGCCGAGCAGCTGCGGCATGAGCGCGCCGGGTGGGCGCTGGGCGTCAGCGTCGCCAGCACCGGCGGCCGCGACCTGCACCGCCGGACCGACGACCAAGGCCGGCAGACCCTGCGCTCGGCCGGGCTGCCGCACGGCAAGTTCGATCCCGACCGGGTCCGGCGCTGGGGCGCCTGGTCAATGAACGAACTGATCGATGGGCAGTCGGCCTATCACCGAGTGATCAGCGCCCGCGACGGCCGGATCGCGCACCGCATTCATATGGTCGAAGATTGCAGCTTCATCTTCCTGCTGCTGGTGCTGGGCGGATATCTCGCCTTCTACATCGTGTTTCATCTCGCCCACGCCCACCCGCCCCACTGGATGGTCGGCACCGTGGCCATGACCGGCACCATCGTGCCAGCGATCGCCGCGGCCTCGATGGCCATGGAGGCTAAGCTGGAATTCGCCGAACAGAGCGAACGCAGCCAGCGGGTCGCCACACACCTGGACGAACTGTCCCGCCGGATCGAGCCCGATCCCTCGTTCAGCAGGCTGCAGAGCGCGGCCCGCTCGGCCATGCGCTGGCATATCGCTGAGGCTAGCCAGTGGGGGGAAGGCGCGCAGCGGCGGCGGCTGTTCAGGCCTTAGGCACAGGCCCGACCGCCTGCACCACCATTAGTCGCGAGATGGGCGAAGGATTCCCCTAGCGAGCAAGGGGGCTTGCCACGTACGGTCAAGCTAGGACTTAATGACAAGTTAACAACGTGACCTACAGGCGCTTGATATGACTGCCGATGTGTTCATCAGTTTCGCGTCAAAGGACCGAAAGGTCGCGACGACGCTATGCCAATCGCTAGAGCGGCGCGGCGTCAAATGCTGGATTTCGGCGCGCGACATCCTGCCCGGCGAGAACTTTCAGGTGGCCATCGTGCAGGCCATTCGGCACGCGCGCATTCTGTTGCTGGTCTTCACGGCCAACTCCAACAACTCCGAGGAAATGACCAAGGAACTGGCGCTCGCGAGCCAGCAGAAGATGATCGTCATCCCCCTGCGGGTGGAGGACGTGACGCCGAGCGACGCGTTCGCCTACGAGTTCGCGACCCGGCAGTGGATCGACGCCTTCGCCGATTGGGAATTCGCAATCGACCAACTCTGCCAACGGATCGGAAATGCGCTGGAGGCCCAGGGCGCCGCCGCGGCCGTGCCGGTCCCCCTCGAAGCGCCTCAGCCGCCGGCGCCTGCGGTGCTGGCTCTCGGCGAGATGGTCCGTAAGGCCGCGTCAGCGCCGCCGCCCGCCGAGCCAAGCCCGGACGCGCCGGAGTCCGCACCCGTCGACGAGTTATCGCCCGCCGCCAAGCGCCCTGTGGGCCGGCTACTGATGATCGCCGCGGCGATCGCGGCCGTGGTCGGCCTGGGTTTGGCCGCACCGCGCCTACTCAATTCCAGGGCCAAGCCGGCCACCCCCATGCTGGCGGTCGCCAGGCTGGAGCCGGTCGTGGCCGTCCCGACCCCCGAGGTCGCCGTCACTGCTCCTGCAGCGCCGCCCGTCGCCGAGGCCGCGCCGCAAGAAGACAAGCCGGCCCCGCCGCCGAAGCGCAAGGCCCGCAAGCCGGTCGAGACCACGGTCCACACCGACATCCCCTACTGACCGGCAGTACCGGCTAGAGACGATCCTCAGGCGCCGGCGGTGCCGGGGCGTCGCGCGGGGTGACCAGGCGAGCCAGCTTCGGTCGCAGCCAGTTCTCGAAGTCGTCGACGAACTCGTAGACCACCGGTACCAGCACCAGCGACAGCAGGGTCGAGGTGATCAGGCCGCCGATCACGGCCACGGCCATCGGCTGGCGGAACTCGGCGCCCTTCTCCAGCGCGAAGGCGGTCGGCAGCATGCCGGCGGCCATGGCCATGGTGGTCATGACGATGGGCCGCGCCCGCTCGCGGCAGGCTTCGATCAGGGCCGCGCGCTGCTCCATGCCGTCGCGCTCGCGCTCGATGGCGTACTCGACCAGCAGGATGGAGTTCTTCGCCGCGAGGCCGAGCAGCATCAGGAAGCCGATCAGCGAGGGGATGGACAGCGACAGGTTGAAGATCAGCAGGCCTAGAAACGCCCCGCCGACCGCCAGGGGCAGCGCGGAGAGGATGACGATCGGCTTGAAGAACGATCGGAACAGCAGGACCAGCACGCCGTAGATCATTCCCACGCCGGAGAAGACCGCCAGGCCGAAGGAGGCGAACAGCTCCTGCATGGCCTCCAGGTCGCCGGTCTGGGCCGGGGTCACTCCGGCCGGCAGGTTCTTCATGATCGGCAGCTTGTCGACCGCCTTGTTGGCGGTGCCCATCTCGACGCCGTTGAGCTCGGCCTGAACCGTCTGCTGACGCTTGCGGTTCAGGCGCTCGATCCGCGCGGGACCGGCCTGGAACTGCACATCGGCCACGGCGTCGAGGGTGGTGACGCCGCCGGTGGCGGTCGGCAGACGCAGGGACTTGATCCGATCGATGTCGGCGCGGGCGTCGGCCGGCAGGCGGATGCGGATCGGCAGGCGACGCTCGCCGTCGGTCAGCTTGGCGACGTTGGCGTCGATGTCGCCGACCGTGGCGACGCGGGCAGCCTGGGCGATGGTCTCCACCGAGACGCCCAGACGGGCGGCCTCGTCGGCGCGCGGGACGATGATCACTTCGGGCCCCACCGGCGGGGTCGAGGGCCGGGGATCAGCGACCTCGTTCAGGGTGCGCATCTGCTTTTCCAGCTCGAGCGCGGCGGCCTGCAGCTTTTCGGGATCGTCGCCCTGCAGGATCTTCTGGAGCCCTGCCTGGCCCTGGAAGTCGAGGAAGCTAACGCGCGCGTCGGGCACGGTCAGCAGCTGGTCGCGCATCTCCTTGCGGATCTCCGCGCCGCTCTTGTCGCGATGGCCCGAGAGCAGGACGGTCATGGTGCCGCTGCGCAGATCATTGCCGCCGCCGCCGCTGAAACCGGGGCCGCCGGCGCTGACGGTCGAGCCGATCTGGGAGAAGACGCCGGTAACCTCCGGGCGGGACTCGAAGATGGTGGTCAGCCGCCGGACGGTGTCCTCCATGTCGGTGGCGGTGGCGCCGGGCGGGCCCTGGATATTCACATAGAGGTAGTCGGGGTCGCCGGCCGGCTGGAAGCCCTGCGGCAGCATCGGCACCAGGGCCAGCGAGGCGACGAACACCACGCCGCCGACGATCGAGGCGATGATCCGGTGGTCCAGCGCCCACTCCAGGGCGTTGCGATAGAAGCCCTCGAACGGCTTGCGCGGCTTGGGGTGCGTCGCCGGCTTCAGCAGGTAGGCGGCCATCAGCGGGGTCAGCAGGCGGGCGACCACCAGCGAGAACAGCACGGCGATCGAGACGGTGATCCCGAACTCGCGGAAGAACTGGCCCGCCATGCCGGCCATGAACGACACCGGGGTGAACACCACGACAATGGCGAAGGTGGTGGCGACCACGGCCAGACCGATGGCGTCGGCGCCTTCCATGGCCGCCTGGAACGGACGCATCCCCTGCGCCACGCGCTTTTCGATGTTCTCGATCTCGACGATGGCGTCGTCGACCAGGATGCCGATGACCAGGGTCAGGGCCAGCAAGGTGACCACGTTCAGCGAGAAGCCGAACAGGTTCATGAAGAAGAAGGTCGGGATCAGCGACACAGGCATGGCGAAGGCGGTGATCGCCGTCGAGCGCCAGTCGCGCAAGAACAGGAACACCACCAGGGCGGCCAGGATCATGCCTTCCAGCAGCACGTGCTGGGTGGCCCGGAAGCTCGCCCGCGTCTCGTCCACGCTAGAGAAGATCTTGGTGAAGGTGACGCCCTTGTACTGGCCTTCGGCCTTCTGCAGGGCGGCGATGATGTTGTCTTCGACGGCTACGTCGCTGGAGTCGCGGGTCTTCATGACCATGAAGCCGACCACCGGCTGGCCGTTCAGCCGCGCGAAGCCGCGCACCTCGGAGGAGCCGTCGCCGACCTCGGCGATGTCGGTCAGCTTCACGAAGCTACCGGTCCCGGTGGGAATAGTGAAGTCGCGCAGAGCGTTGAGCGTCTCGACCGAACCCAGCACGCGCAGGGTTTGCTCGCGGCCTCCGACCTGCAGCCGGCCGCCGGGCGCGTCTAGGTTGGCGGCGCGCAGGGCGTTGTTGACCTGGGCGGCGGTGAGACCGCGGGCGTTGAGCCGGTCCGGGTCGATGATGACGTTGATTTCGCGGGTGACCCCGCCGACGCGGGCGACCTGGGCGACGCCCTTCTCGCCCTGCAGCAGGCGCGCGACGGTGTCGTCGATGAACCAAGAGAGCTCGACGTCGGACATGGCCGGCGCGGCGACCGCGTAGGTGAGGATCGGCTGGCTGTCGAGCTCGACCCGGGTGACGGTCGGCTCGTCGATTTCCCGCGGCAGGATGGCCCTGGCCTGATCGACCCGGGAGCGGACCTCGTCGGTCTTCTTCTGCAGGTCCTCGCCCAGCTCGAACTCGATGCTGGTGGTCGAGACCCCCTGGGTGACGGTCGAGTAGATGTTCTTGACGTTGGGGATCCCGGCCATCGCGTCCTCGATCGGACGGGTGATCTGGGTCTCCATTTCCCCAGGCGCGGCGCCGTTCTGAGTGACGGTCACCGAGACCATCGGGAACTGCACGTTGGGGAACATTTTCACGTAGAGGCCGCTGTAGGCCACGATCCCCGCGAGCAGCAGGGCGACGAACAGCACCGCCACCGGCACTGGATTTTTGATCGCCCAGGCCGAGATGCGCATCCCGCCGTAGCCACCGCCGTCGTTTTCGTGAGAAGCGGACATCAGTGCTTCGCCGTCGCTTGCGCCGCCGGCTTGGCCGGGGCGACGGGCGCGGTGGCGTCGATCGGCTTGACCACGTCGCCGTCGAGGAGGAAGGCCGCGGCGTTCTGGATCACCCGGGTTCCGGCCGGCGGCCCCTTGATCAGGCTGACCAGACCGCCGCCGCGGGCGCCGGTGGTGACGATCATCCGCTTGACCTTGTTGTCCGTGCCGACGGTCATCACGCTGGCGCCATCGGCGTCATAGCGGATCGCCGTTTCGGGGACCGTCAGGCTCTGGCCGCTGGCGTCGTTGAACACCGCGCGGCCGAAGCCCCCAGCTCGGATGTCGCTGCGGACCGGCAGCAGAATGCGCACAGAGCCGAGCTTGGTCTGGGCGTTGACCTGGGGCGAGACGATCCGCACCTGACCGGCCGCCGTGCCGCCGGACGGCAGGGTCACGGTGGCCGTCTGGCCGACCCTCACGCGGGCGAGATCGTCTTCCGAGAGATCGGCGGAAAGTTCGATCTGGCCGTCGCGGGCGATGCGGAACCAAGGCGAGGCGCCGCCGCTGGCGAGGTCGCCGGGACGAACCGTGCGCTCAAGCACCAGCCCGCTCACCGGGGCGGTCACGGCCAGCTTGCCCTGGCGGGTCTGGACGTCGCGATAGCCGGCGGCCTGGGCGTTGGCGGTGGCGCGGGCGGCCTTGGCCTGGTAGCGCCGCTGGTCGATGGCTTCCTGGCTGAGAACGCCCTGGCCGTCGAGCCCGACCACGCGGGCGGCGTCCGCCTCGGCGAGTTGCGCCTGGGCCTCGGCCTGGGCGGCGAGCGCCTTCTGCTGTTCCAGTTGGGCGTTGATCAGCACCCCGTCGAGCTGGGCGAGGGTCTGGCCGGCCTTCACCTGGGCGCCCTCCTCCACCAGCACGCGGGCGACGCGGAAGCCGTTGACCTCAGGGTTCACGGCCGCCTCCTCACGCGGGATCAGCGAGCCCGAGGCGCTGAGCGCGCCGGTGACGGCGCGGTTCTCGACGCGGACGACACGGACGGCGCGGGCGCCGGCGGCCGGATCCTTCTTCGGCGGCTCCTTGGGTCCGCAGGCCGCCAACACCAGGGCCGAGGCAAGGCCGACCGAGAGCGTCAGGATGGTCTTGGTTCTCGTCACTTTAGCGAGCCTCTTTATTCGTCGGGGCGGACTCCAGCGGCCAACCGCCGCCGAGCGCCTTGTAGGTTTGGACCGCCCGCCGCAGGGCTTGGACCTCAGCGGCGGTCTTCTGGGCGCGGATCACGCGCCAGGCGGATTCGGTGTCGAGCGTCGTCTGCAGGTCGATGAAACCGGCGACGAAGCCCTTGTTGGACGCCTCGTAGGCGCGCTTGGCGCGGACCTCGCCGTCAGTCAGCAGGACCACCCGACGACGGTCGGATGCGAGCTGGACCAGCGAATTCTCGGCCTCGCCAAAGGCAGTCTGGACGGTCTTCTCGTAGGCGATGACCGCCTGCTCGGTGCGGGCGTCCTGGGCGTCGAGCTCGGTCATGAGCCGCGGGATGTCCAGCACCGGGATGACGACATTGGCGCCGATCGTCCAGGTCTGGATGGTGTTGGAATAGTTCGGCTGCACCGCGTCCTGCAGGCCGATCCCGGGGATCAGATTGAAGGTCGGGAAGAAGGCCAGCTTGGCGTAGTCGAGACGGCCGAGGGCCGAGGCCAGCATGGCCTCGGCGCGACGCACGTCCGGGCGCCGGGCGAGCAACTCGCCGGGAACGGTCGCCGGAACCTGCGGGACCTCGCCAACATCGGCGTCGATCGGCAGGCTGGCGATGGGATCGACGCCGCGCCCGGTCAGGATCAGCAGGTTGCGGCGCTGAGCTTGCAGTTCGGCTTCGAAAGCAGCGACCTGGCTGCGGGCCTGGGCGAGGTCGCTGGCGACGCGGTCGGCGTCCGAGGTGGCGGAGATCCCGCGCTCGGCGCGGATGCGGACGATGCGATAGAGCTCGCCGCGGATCCGCTCGGTGGCGCGGGCGTCGTCGAGCTGAATGGCCAGGCCGCGGGCCTGGAAATAGCTGTCGGCCACCGCCGCCGCGAGGCTGGCGCGGGCGCCTTCGTAGTCGAGCCGGGCGGCGGCCATCTCCGCGTCGGCCGCACGGCGCGCGGCGAAGATCCGGCCGAACAGGTCGACCTCCCAGCTGACGTCGAAGTTGACGGTGCTCAGCTCGCTCTCGCCGATGGTCGAGAAGCCGGGCACGCTAAGCTGCGCGCCATTGACCAGCCGGCTTTCGGACTTGCTGGTCTGGCCGCGAATATTGCCCTGAGGCAGGAAGGCGGTGAGCGCGCCTGATCGGGTGGCGCGGGCCTCGCTCAGCCGGGCGGCGGCCGTGCGCGCGTCCGGGCTGGAGGCCAGGGCCTGGTCGATCAGGCCGGTCAGCTGGGCGTCGTCGAACGCCAGCCACCAGCTGTCGAGGTCCACGGCGGCGGCCGGTGCGACGGGCGCCTCATAGGCGACCGGCAGCCGGGTGTCGACGTCGCGGGTCGAAGCGCAGGCTGCAAGCGTAAGGCTGGCCAGGCCGGCCAGGGACGTGGCCGCGAGGGAGGCTGGACGCATCATTCTTTCATCGTTGGAGCTCTGTGCAATCGCCACGGCCAGGTCGGCCGAGTGGGCAGGCGCGGCGCAGATCTCGGGATCGGCGGTCCGTTCTTAGTCGTGGTCGCGCTTCAGGTCGATTGCAGAGCCGAGACAATCAGAAACCAGCGCCGCCCTGTGGCGCGTTGGTCGCAGCCCCCTTTCGCGAGCGGCGCCGTCGAACTAGGGTTCGGCGCAATTCCACCCCCCATTGAGTGATCTATGAAAAAGTTTCTTCTCGCGGGCGCCGCCATTTGGGCTGTTTTCTCTACGCCGGCCCTCGCTGGCGACATCGATCCGGCCAAGATCGCCGAGCATGTGAAGGTTCTGGCGTCGGACGCATATGAGGGCCGCGCCCCGGCCACCGAAGGCGAGAAGAAGACCGTCGCCTACATCACCGAGCAGTACAAAGCCGCCGGCCTGAAGCCGGGCGGCGACCTGGTGAACGGCCAGCGCAACTGGACTCAGGACGTGCCGCTGGCGCGCTTTGAGAACAAGGGCCCGGTCGCGGTCAGCGTCACCGCCGGCGGCCAGAAGCAGACCTGGGCTCAAGGCGAGCAGGTTGCCCTGCGCGCCGCCCAGACCGGCGCGACCCGCGTCAGCGTGAAGGACGCCCCGGTGGTGTTCGTCGGCTATGGCGTCACCGCGCCTGAGCGCAACTGGGACGATTTCAAGGGCGTCGACCTGAAGGGCAAGATCGCCCTGGTGCTGGTCAACGACCCCGATTTCGAAACCGGAAAGGGCGACTTCGGCGGCAAGGCGATGACCTATTACGGCCGCTGGACCTACAAGTTCGAAGAAGCCGCGCGCCAGGGCGCCGTCGGCTTCCTGGTGATCCACGAGTCGGCCCCGGCCTCCTACGGCTGGGCGACGGTGAAGAACTCCAACACCAACACCGTCTTCGACATCATCCGCGACAAGCCGACCGAAGCTCACGCCCAGGTCGAAGGCTGGATCCAGCGCGACAACACCGTCGAACTGTTCAAGGCCGCCGGGCTCGATTTCGACGCCCTGAAGAAGCAGGCCCAGACCCGCGACTTCAAGCCAGTCGAACTGAAGGGCGTCACCTTCTCGGCCGACTATGAGGTCGACGTGCAGAAGATCGTCTCGAAGAACGTGGTCGGGATGGTCCCCGGCTCCAAGCGCCCCAACGAGACTGTCATCTACTCCTCGCACTGGGACCACATCGGCGTCGGCCTGCCGGACGCCAAGGGCGACCGGATCTATAACGGCGCCGTCGACAACGCCGACGGCATCGCCACCATGATCGAGATCGGCCGCGCCTTGGCCAAGGGGCCGCAGCCGGAGCGGTCGGTGGTGCTGCTGGCCGTGACCGCCGAGGAGAAGGGCCTGCTGGGTTCGGAGTACTACGCCGCCAACCCGCTCTACCCGCTGGCCTCGACCGTCGCCGATATCAACATGGACGGCCTGTCGCCCGTCGGCCCGGCCAAGGACTTCACCACTTCGGGTGACGCCGCCTCGACCCTGCAGGACGCGCTGATCGAAGTCGGCAAGGGCAAGGGCCGGGTCTACACCCCCGATCCCCGCCCGGAGGCCGGCTCGTTCTTCCGCTCGGACCACTTCCCGTTCGCCAAGCGCGGCGTGCCGGCGATTTCGTTCGGCTCGGGCCGCGATCTGGTCGACGGCGGCAAGGCCGCGGGCGACGCGTTCTCCAAGGCCTACACCGCCGACCGCTACCACCAGCCGGCCGACGAATACGATCCGAGCTGGAACCTTGAAGGCATGGCCCAGGACGGCCAACTGATGCTCGACCTCGGCCGCCGCCTGGCCAACTCGACCATCTGGCCGGAGTGGAAGGCCGGATCGGAATTCAAGCAAACCCGGGACGCCACGGCGGCCCAGCGGAAATAGCACCAGCGAGGACAGAGATGGCGCAGGCAGGTTTGATCCGCGCAGGGATCGGGGGCTGGACCTTCGAACCCTGGAGAGGGGTGTTCTATCCTCCGGGCCTGAAGCACGCCGACGAATTGGCCTACGCCAGTCGCCATCTCACCGCGCTGGAGATCAACTCCACCTACTATTCGAGCCAGAAACCCGAGTCCTTCGCCAAGTGGGCGGCCGCCACCCCAGACGGCTTCGTCTTTACGCTGAAGGCCTCGCGGTTCTGCACCAACCGCAAGGTGCTCGCCGAGGCCCGGGAGTCGGTGGCCAGGTTCGTAGGCCAGGGGATCGTCGAGCTGGGTGACCGGCTCGGTCCGATCCTCTGGCAATTCATGCCGACCAAGAAATTCGACCCCGACGATTTCGCCGGCTTCCTTGACCTGCTGCCGGCCAGCCACGGCGGCCTGAAGCTGCGTCACTGCGTCGAGGTGCGGAACGCCAGTTTCGTCGATCCGGCCTTCGTGAAGCTGTGCCGCGACCGCAACGTGGCCATCTGCCTCTCGGAGAACGACAACTACCCGTTGATCGCCGACATCACCGCCGACTTCGTCTACTCGCGCCTGCTAATGGGCTCCGACAAGATCGAGACTGGCTACGAGCCCAAGGACCTGGACGCCTGGGCCGAGCGGTTCGGCGAGTATTCGCAGGGGCGCGTGCCCGGCGACCTGCAGCCGGTAGACCGCACGGGGCCAGCAGAAGGTCCCCGCGACACCTTTGTCTTCTTCATTCATGAGGGAAAGGTGCGGGCGCCGGCCGCCGCGCAGGAACTCATCAAGCGAGTCAGCAAGTAACCCTAAACGCAAAACGCCCCCGGCCTGAGCCGAGGGCGTGATCTGCAAGAATGCGAATTCTTGTTGCGGCTTAGGCGCCGCCGGGGAAGCGCATCGGCACCTTCACGGTCCCGGTCTTCGAACCCATCGGCAGGGCGTCGGCCACGCACAGGGCGGCCTTGTCAAAGCCCTTACCAGCCTTGCTGTCTTCCAGGACCTTGCAGCCCGACAGCTTGCCAGAGTCGGCATTGCACTCGAGCATGACAACCGCGGCGTCGCGGGTATTGGCATGCTTGGTCAGGCACTTCGACATGCTTTCTTGGAAGTCAGCCGCAGTCGACGCGCCGGCAAACGCCAGGCTGAGAGCGATACCGCCCCCGATCTTGATGAGATTTTTCATCGCCCCACTCCTTTCTAGATAACGGACGCAGGCTCTTCTATGGGGCATTCAGGTTAAGAGAGTCTGATGGGCGCAATTTTGATTTGGTTAATACCAAGTAAATCGCCTCGACCAATTTATGGTGTCTTTGTATTTATTACGCGCGCGCGACGTCCTTAAAATCCGGAAGTTCAGTGACGATTGGTTAGCAACCTCACGGCATTTTACACCAAAGGGTAGACTTCGTGGGGGAACTTTCGGTGAAGCGCTTTCGGCTCGTAGACTTGCCGCTGATCGCAAAGATCGGCTTCGCTCCTGCATTCGCGCTTGTGATGCTGGCTCTGACCGCCGGTGGCGCAGTCATCATCCAACGCGGACAGGCTGCCGACCTCACTCAGGTCGTGCACAAGGACCTGCCCAACAGTCTGCGGCTGCAGAAGGTCTCGGAGCGGATCACCGCCGTCCATGGTCAGCTCTACTTCCTGTTGACCCACCAGGCGGCCACGATCGAGACCGACAAGATCGAAGGCGATAGCCAGGCGATGCTGGCCGAGGTCGACGCCATCACCAAGGAAGTCCAGGCCATCGCCGCCACGGCGCCGCCTTCGCAGAAGAAGTCCTTCGACGACCTGATCAAGGCGCTGAAGAGCACCCGCGACGCGCTCGACGTCATCGCCGCGATGATCACCGCCGACTTCGGCACCGCCGCCGGCTTCGCCGCCCCGTTCGAAGAAGAATATTCGAACATGTCGGGCATGCTGAACAAGATCGTCGCCGCCAACGGCGCCCTGACCGACGCCAACGCCAAGGCCAGCGAAGCGCGCTCCAACACCGCCCAGATGGTGACCATGGTCGCCGCCCTGGCGACGCTGCTGATCGCCGGCGCTCTGGCTTGGGCGCTGACCATGATGCTGCGCCGCGACGTCAAGCAGATCGCCGGCGCCACCGAGGGCCTGGCCCGCGGCGACAACGCCATCGACCTCGACAAGCTGGCCCGCAAGGACGAGCTGGGCGCGATCGTCTCGTCGCTGACCATCTTCCGTGACAACCAGCTGCACCTGGAGAAGCTGCGCGTCGAGCACGAGCAGACCGAGGCCGCCGCCGAGGTGACCCGCCGCCAGAACGCCGAGGCCGCCGAGGCCATCGCCGAAGAGCAGGCCATGGTCGTCAACTCGCTGGCCCAAGGCCTCGACAGCCTGGCCGCCGGCGACCTGACCTACCGCCTCAACGCCGAGTTCCCGGGCGACTACCGCAAGCTGCGCGACGACTTCAACGCCGCCTCGGCGAAGCTGGAAGAAGCCATGAGCGCAATCGCCGGCGCCACTGCCTCGATCCAGTCGGGCGCGGGCGAGATCAGCACCTCGGCCGACGACCTGTCGCGCCGCACCGAGCATCAGGCCGCGACCCTGGAAGAAACCGCCGCAGCGCTGGATGAGATCACCGCCACGGTCAACAAGACCTCGGAAGGCGCCAGCCATGGACGTGAGGCCGTCGCCGCCGCCAAGACCGACGCCGAAGAAGGTGGCCTGGTCGTCGGCCGCGCGATCGACGCCATGGGCCAGATCGAGAGCTCGGCCAAGCAGATCAGCCAGATCATCGGCGTGATCGACGAGATCGCCTTCCAGACCAACCTGCTGGCCCTGAACGCCGGCGTCGAAGCCGCCCGCGCCGGGGAAGCTGGCCGTGGCTTCGCGGTCGTCGCCTCCGAAGTGCGGGCCCTGGCCCAGCGCTCGGCCGAAGCGGCCAAGGAGATCAAGACCCTGATCAGCGCCTCCTCGGCGCAGGTGAGCGAAGGCGTGAACCTGGTCGGCGAGACCGGCAAGGCGCTGGAGCGCATCGTCCGCCAGGTGGCCGAGATCTCCAACGTGGTCGGCGAGATCGCCGCCTCGGCCAAGGAAGAGGCCCTGGGCCTCGGCCAGGTGAACACCGCGGTCAACCAGATGGACCAGGTGACCCAGCAGAACGCCGCCATGGTCGAGGAATCGACCGCCGCCAGCCGCGTGCTGGCCGACGAGGCGCACGAACTGGCCCGGCTGGTCGCCCGCTTCAAGGTTACCGGCGGCCGCGTCCAGACCGGCGCCCGCACCGTCGCCCATCGCCCGTCCGCCTCGGCGCCGTCGCGCCCGGCGACGCGCGGCGCCACGGCCCTGGCCCACGCGCCCCAGGCTGACGAAGAGACCTGGGAAGAGTTCTAAGACCCAATACAAGACGTCCAGGAACGAAGGGGGTCGCCGTCGGCGGCCCCCTTTTTTCGTTGTCCGGCTACGCCACTTGACCGACGCGGCGTCAGGCCGCGCGCACTCGCCTCAACGACAGGAGGAAGCGCGATGGCCCAGCTCTCGATGGACGACCTGATGTTCAAGCCCGGCCTGATGACCGGGGAACGCATCCTGATCACCGGCGGCGGCACCGGCCTTGGCAAGGCAATGGCCGAGGCCTGCCTGATGCTGGGGGCGGAGGTCTATATCTGCGGCCGCCGTGGCGGCGTGGTGGAGGCCACTGCGGCGGAGCTGACAGCGGCGCACGGCGGCAAGTGCGTCGGCCTGGCCTGCGACATCCGCGTGCCGGAAGCGATCAGCGAGATGCTCGATACGATCTGGTCCGACGGCGGGGCGCTCACCGGCCTAGTCAACAATGCCGCCGGCAACTTCATCAGCCGCACCCAGGACCTGTCGCCGCGCGCCTTCGACGCCATCGCCAACATCGTGTTCCGCGGCGCGTTCTTCGTGACGCTCGACTGCGGCAAGCGTTGGATCGCCGAAGGCCGGCCGGCCTCGGTGGTCTCGATCCTCACCACCTGGATCTGGAACGGCGGGCCGTTCACGGTGCCCTCGGCGATGTCCAAGGCCGGCATCGCCACCATGAGCCAGTCGCTGGCGGTGGAGTGGGGCGACCACGGCATCCGCTTCAACAACATCGCACCAGGGCCCTTCCCGACCGAGGGCATGAGCGCGCGGCTCAACCCGGGCCAGGGCGAAGAGACGGGCGGCGCCTATTCCGACATGAGCGGCAACCCGATGGGACGGGTCGGGGACATGCGCGAACTGGCCAATCTGGCGGTCTATCTGCTGCATCCGCTGTCGGCCTATGTGAACGGCCAGACCATCGCCATCGACGGGGCCTCCTGGCAGGCCTCAGGCGGCAACTTCTCGCGGCTGCGGGGCTGGACCGACGATCAGTGGAAGGCGGCGCGCGAGGCGATCCAGGCGACCAACGCCAAGGATCGGGCCGCGCGGACCGTCTGATCATGGTTAACCAGACCTTAAACCGCACCGGCCCAGGACTTGGCCATGCGCGCGCTTCCCATCCTGCTCGGCCTCGTGCTCGCCTCCGCCTGGCCGGCCGGGGCCCAGCAGGCCCTGCGCGGGCCTGTGAGCGCGGCCAAGACCCCGGCCGCAGCGCAGCCGGCCTCCCCCACCCTACCGGCCCTGCTGGCCCCGCTGGCGAAGCCCTCGAGCGCCGACGCCGACCAGTGCCGGCTCAACTGCGCCAGCGGCTACTACTTCTGCCTCTCGACCGAGACGGCGGAGGACTGCGCGCCGAGCTGGATGCAATGCCGCTCGGCCTGCGAAGCGCCAACCCGGCGACAGGTCATCTCCTCGATCCGCCCCTGACGCGAGATCGTTTGGATTTTGCTCCGGCCTGGTCCTAATATGACGCGCGTCACCTTTTTCGAGTCAGACATGTCCGAAGTCGCCTATCTTCCCGCCGGCAAGCGCGAACTGACCAAGGTCGCCAACCGGCAGGCCATTCTAGACGCGGCGCGCGAGGTGTTCGGCGACATGGGCTATGAGACGGCGACGGTGCGCGACATCATCCGCCGCACCGGGCTCGCGGCCGGGACGTTCTACAACTACTTCAAATCCAAGGACGAAGTTTACCTGGCCCTGGCCAGCGAGGGCGCCCGCCAGTTCGCGCCGCTGCTGAAGGCCCAGCGCGCCCAGTCGGCCAACTGGGAAGAGTTCGTCCACGCGGCCATCGAGGCCTATTACCTGTTCATAGCCGACGCTCATCGGAGCTGGCTCAGCCAGCGCCCGCCCGGCGAGACCCAACCGCACGTTCACGGCGAGACGCCGGAAATGGCGGCGGTGTTCAACGAGGTGCGCGAGGCGATCGTCGAGGAGATCGCCCGCGGCGGCGCCCCGGCCGCCGACCCGGATTATCTGGCCGCCTCCTGCATCGCCATCGCCCGCGACGTCGGCGAGAAGATGCTGGCCCGCCGGCCGATCGACACCAAGGGCGCGACCGCGTTCGCGGTGGCGATGATCCAGGGCGGACTGAAGGGCCTGCAGCAGGGCGGAGCCTGACGCGCGTGGCTGACGGCTCAGTTCAGCGCGTTCTGGCCCGCACCATCCTATCCCTGCCATCGCCCGTGCTGCGGCTGATGTCCGGCGGCGCGGCGGTCTATCGCGGCGGCCGCACCCTGGACCCGCGCTTCCAGTTCATGGCGGCGCAGGCGGCGCGGATGCCGGCCATGACCGCGATGAGCCCAGAGGAGGCCCGGCGCAGCACCACTGAGGGCGGCAAGATCTATGGCGGCCGGCCGGAACTCGGCGTCAGCAGCGAGCCGCTCTCGATTCCGGTCGGCGAGCGGAGCATCACGGCGCGGGTGTATCGACCCGAGGGCCAGGACCCTGCGGCGCCGGCCATCGTCTTCGCCCACTTCGGCGGCGGAGTGATCGGCGACCTGGACACCAGCCACGCGTTCTGCGGCATCCTCGCAAAGGTTTCGCGGGCGCCGGTGATCTCGGTGGAGTACCGGCTGGCGCCGGAGCACCGCTTCCCCTCCGGACTGGACGACGTGCTGAGCGCCTACCGGTACGTCCGCGACCACGCCGACCGCTTCGGCGCGCCAGCCGGCCACGCGGTGATCGGCGGGGACTCGATGGGCGGCAACTTCACCGCCGTGGTCTGCCAGGAGCTGCGCCGCAACGGCGAGCCGCAGCCGGACCTTCAGCTGCTGATCTACCCTTGCGTGGACGTCGCCAGCGAAACTCAGTCGATGACCACCTATGCCGAGGCCTTCCCCTTGTCGCGGGCGACGATGGACTGGTTCATGGGTCACTACATGGGCCCGGAAGCCGACCCGGCCGATCCGCGCCTGTCGCCGATCCGCGAACAGAACCTGGCCGGCCTGGCGCCGGCCGTGGTGGTGACCGCAGGCTTCGACCCGCTGGTCGACCAGGGCGAGGCCTATGCCAAGCGCCTGCAGGCGGCGGGCGTGCCGGTGGCCTATCGCTGCTACGAGAGCCTGGCCCACGGCTTCACCGCCTTCACCGGCGTCGTGCCGTGCGCGGACGTGGCCTGCCGGGAGATTGCGGGCATGGTCCGCGAAGGCCTGGAGGGACGGATTGCGCGCACTGTTGGTTGAGGACCTTGCCCCCGACTACGGCGGCTGCATCCTGAAGGAGATCGACACTCCGGCCCCCGCGCCCGGCGAGGTGCAGATCAGGGTGAAGGCCGCGGCGGTCAACTTCCCCGACCTGCTGCAGACCCGCGGCGAGTACCAGCACAAGCCGCCGCTGCCGTTCATCCCGGGCATGGAGATCGCCGGCGAGGTCAGCGCCCTGGGCGAGGGCGTCAGCCAGTTCCAGCTCGGCGACTCGGTGGTCGGCGGGGCGCGGATCGGCGGGTTCTCGGAGTACGCGGTGACCCCGGCGGCGGCGCTGCGCAAGAAGCCGGACGGCCTCTCGTTCGGCCAGGCGGCAGGTTACGCCACAGCCTATCTGACCGCCTATGTCTCGCTGGTGCGCCGCGCCCAGGTCGAGGCCGGCGAGTGGGTGTTGGTCCACGGCGCGGCCGGCGGGGTCGGGCTGGCGGCGGTGGACCTGGCCAAGCATCTCGGCTGCAAGGTCATCGCGGCCTCGGCCTCGAACGACAAGCTGGCCGTGCTGCAGGCCGAGTACCAGCCCGACGCGGTGGTCAACGTCACGGGCGGCTTCCGCGAAAAGGTCAAGGAAATCACCGGCGGACGCGGAGCCGACGTGATCTACGACCCCGTCGGCGGCGATGTGTTCGACGAGAGCATCCGCTGCATCGCCTTCAACGGCCGCATCCTCTCGATCGGCTTCACCTCCGGCCGCCAGCCGGTGCTGCCGGTCAATATCGCGCTCATCAAGGGCTTCTCGGTGATGGGCGTACGGGCCGGCGAATACGGCCGCCAGTTCCCCGAGAAGGGCCGCGAGAACCAGGCCGCTATCTGGGCCCTGGCCGACAAGATGAAACCCCGCGTGGACAAGGAGTATCCGCTGTCCGAGTGGCGCGCGGCGTTCGACTCCCTGGCCCAGCGCAAGGTGGTCGGCAAGACCATCGTGCGGCCCGACCTCTAGGGCGGCGGGAAGCCGAGGGGCGGTCAGACACATAATTCGCCGAATGGGCGCTGCGCCGTCCCCGGAGCGGCCACAATCGCCTATATGACTGCTGCCGCAGCGACGGAGAGCAGGCGCGATGACGATCGAGAAGGAAGACGAACTCGAGGGCCTCAAGGCCGCCGGCCGGCTCGTCGCGCGCACATTGGAAGCCATGGGCCAGGCCCTGGAGCCAGGCATCACCACCCGCGAGCTCGATCAGCTGGGCCGCAAGATGCTGGAGCTGGAGGGGGCCCGCTCGGCGCCCGAGCTGACCTACAACTTCCCCGGCGCGACCTGCATCTCGGTCGGCCCCGACTGCGCCCACGGCATTCCCGACGACCGCCGCATCGAGGCCGGGGATCTGGTCAATATCGACGTCTCGGCCGAACTGAACGGCTTCTTCGGCGACACCGGGGCGAGTTTCGCCGTGCCGCCGGTCAAGCCGAACATCGAGCGCCTGTGCCGCGACGGCCGCCGCGCCATGTGGGCGGGCATCCGCGCGGTGCGCCCGGGCGGCAAGCTCAACGAGATCGGCAAGGCCATCCAGGGCTTCGCCGACAAGAACGGCTATTCGCTGGTGACCAACCTGGCCAGCCACGGGGTCGGCCGCTCGCTGCATGACGACCCCGGCGAGATCCCGACCTGGTGGGAGCCGGGCGACCGCCGCCGCATCCACGAGGGCCTGGTGTTCACCATCGAGCCGTTCCTGTCGCTGGGCGCCGACTGGGTGGAGGAAGGCGACGACGGCTGGACCCTGACCCCGCCCGGCCACGAGCCGACCGTGCAGTACGAGCACACCCTGGTGGCCACCAAGCGCGGGCCGGTGATCCTCACCCTGGCCTAAAAGGCGCCTGAGGTGGTTGACTCCTCCCCTCGCCTCCCTTAGGAACCGCCCCTCAATTTTATACCGGAGCTAATCTCGTGAAGCGGACTTTCCAACCGTCCCGACTGGTGCGTGCACGCCGTCACGGTTTCCGCGCGCGCATGGCGACCAAGAACGGCGCCAAGATCGTGGCTCGCCGTCGCGCCAAGGGCCGCAAGCGTCTGACTGCCTAAGACGTCCAACGTCTTAAGGGATAAGGTGTCGGCATGACCGACGCCCCTACAGTCATTGAGCGCATCCAAAAGCGTTCAGACTTCCTCGCCGCCGCGCGGGCGCCTTCGTGCGCCAAGGGCGCGGTGGTGATGCAGGCCCGTCACCGGGCCGACGATTCCTCCAGGATTCGTGTCGGATTCACCGCCACCCGCAAGATCGGGGGAGCGGTCGTGCGCAATCGCGCCAAGCGCCGGCTGCGCGCCGCAGCACAGGCGCTTTTGCCGCAACTCGGCAGACCCGGCTTTGACTATGTTTTGATCGCCCGTAACGGCGCGCCCACCCGGGCGTGGCCGCGTTTGCTTGACGATGTGAAAACCGCGCTGATAAGCCTCGCGGCCGAAAGCGACAGCCCGTCCCGCGCCGCCTCGCAGCGCGCCCCTTCTCCCTCCGCCTGAGCGCGCGTCCCTATGCAAGAGAACAACAACCGCAACACGATCATCTTCGTGATCGCCGCGGTGGCTATCCTGATCGCGTACCAGTTCTTCGTGCTGGAACCGGCCACCAAGAAGCGCAATGCCGAGATGGCCCGCCAGAAGGCGGCGGTCGCGGAGTCGCAAGGCTCCGTCGCCCCCAACGGCGTGGCGGTTCCCGGCGCGGTCCCGGGCACGGTCGTGGTGCCGCGCCAGCAGGCGGCGGCCGCCAGCCCGCGTGCGGCCATCGACTCCCCGGCCCTGGCCGGATCGGTGTCGCTGCGCGGCGCGCGGATCGACGACCTGTTCCTGAAGAACTACCGCACCACGGTGGCCAAGGACTCGCCGCCGGTTGAGCTGCTGCGCCCCGAGGGCGCCAAGCACGCCTTCTTCGCCGAATTCGGCTGGACCGGCTCCAACCTGCCCGGCCTGCCCACCGCCGACACCGTCTGGCAGGTGGTTGAGGGCTCGACCCTCGCCCCCGGCAAGCCGCTGACCCTGCGCACCACCAACGGCCAGGGCCTGACCTTCACGCGGAAGATCGAGCTGGACGACAAGTTCATGTTCACGGTGACCGACACCGTGGCCAACCTCGGCGCCGGGACGGTGACGGTCGCGCCGTACGCCTCGGTCCAGCGCCAGGGCATTCCGTCCGAACTCGGCCGCACCCAGATCGTCCACGAGGGCGCTATCGGCTGGCTCGACGGCGAGCTGCGCCAGGTGAAGTACGGCAAGTGGCTGAAGGAAGGCGGCGGCCCGTCGCTGTCGTCCGTCGGCGGCTGGACCGGCATCACCGACAAGTTCTGGCTGACGGCGCTGATCCCGGCCCAGGACGAGCACATCCAAACCCAGTTCCGGGTCACCCGCGCCGGGCCGACCGACATCTTCGAAGCCAACTATGTCGGCCGCCCGCACGTCATTCCGGCCGGCAAGCAGATCACCCAGACCACCCGGCTGTTCGCCGGCGCCAAGACCGTGCCGGTCCTGAAGGACTACGAGAAGGCGCTGGGCGTGCCGCACCTGGACATGGCCGTGGACTGGGGGAACTTCTGGTTCATCACCCGGCCGATGTTCATGCTGCTGGACTACTTCTACCGCCTGGTCGGCAATTTCGGGATCGCCATCCTGCTGCTGACCGTGACGGTAAAGCTGCTGTTCTTCCCGCTGGCCAACAAGAGCTACGAGTCGCTCACCAAGATGAAGAAGGTGCAGCCGCAGGTCGAAGCGCTGCGCACCAAATTCAAGGAAGACCCCGCCAAGCAGCAGCAGGAGCTGATGGCGCTCTATCAGCGCGAGAAGATCAACCCGCTGACCGGCTGTCTGCCGATGCTCGTGCAGATTCCGGTGTTCTACGGCCTCTACAAGGTGCTGACGGTCACCATCGAAATGCGGCACGCGCCGTTCTTCGGCTGGATCCAGGACCTGTCGGCCAAGGACCCGCTGACCATCTGGAACCTGTTCGGCCTGCTGCCCTACAACCCGGCGACCATCCCGCTGCTCGGGCCGATCCTGAACTCGGACCTGCTGCACCTGGGCCCGCTGGCCCTGCTGTACGGCCTGACCATGTTCCTCTCGACCGCCATGAACCCGCCGCAGCCCGATCCGGTGCAGCAGAAGATCTTCCAGTTCATGCCGATCATGTTCACCTTCATCATGGCCCCGTTCGCGGTCGGCCTGTTGATCTACTGGAGCTGGTCGAACATCCTGACCATCCTCCAGCAGTACGTGATCATGCGCCGGTTCAAGGTCGACAACCCGATCGACCAGATCATCGCCAAGGTGACCGGCAAGCCGCGAGAAGTCGGGTGAGCGAGGACCCGCTCTTCACCGAGGACCAGCTGGAGGAGGCGCGCGTGCTGTTCGCGCGGCAGGCCAGCTTCCTGATGGGGGCGGTCTCGATCGACGGCCTGCCAGCGGGCGACCTGCCCGAGGTGGCCTTCGCCGGCCGCTCCAACGTCGGCAAGTCGTCGCTGATCAACGGCCTGGTCGGCCACAAGGGCCTGGCCCGAGCGTCGAACGAGCCGGGCCGCACCCGGGAGCTGAACTTCTTCATGCTGGACGATCGGCTGCGGCTGGTCGACCTACCCGGCTATGGCTGGGCCAAGGCCTCGAAAACCACGGTGAAGAAGTTCCAGAATCTGGGCCGCGACTTCCTGCGCGGCCGCGCCAATCTAAAGCGCGCCTACCTGCTGATCGACGCCCGCCACGGCCTGAAGGACGTGGACAAGGAGCCAATGGACGCCTTCGACAAGGCGGCGGTCTCCTATCAGATCATCCTGACCAAGGCCGACAAGCTAAAGCCCGCCGAGGTCGAGGCGGTGCGGCTGCAGACCGAAGCGGCGATCAAGAAGCGTCCAGCGGCGTTCCCGCGGGTGCTGGCCACCTCCTCCGAGAAGGGGACCGGCCTGCCTGAGCTGCGGGCCGAGATCATGTCCGCCTGCGAGATTTCGCTCTGAGCTAGCTGCTCCCCCCGCTGGGGGAGCCGTCAGCCCGCTGGCTGACTGACGGGCCTTGCCCAACGATTGCAATCCCCCTCCGTCGCGCTACGCGCGCCACCTCCCCCAGTGGGGGAGGATCTGAGGTCGCGCTGACGCGGGGTCACGCTTTTCGCTGGGCGGGCTGCGTGGAACAACGGGGCCAGGATAGATCCAGGACATCCCCATGCTGACCACCGCCGGCCGCACGGCCTATGACGCCGATCTCGAGCTGTTCCGCGATCAGGTGCGCAAGTTCTTCGACAAGGAGCTCTATCCGAACCTCGACCGCTGGGAGGACGAGGGCATCGTCGATCGGGAGTTCTGGAGGGCTTATGGCGCGGCCGGGCTGCTGTGCCCGCAGGTCCCGGCGGAGTACGGCGGGCTGGAGCTGGACTACCGGTTCAACGCGGTGATCGGCGAGGAGCTGGCCTATGCCGGGTGCTCGGCCGGGGTCACCCTGCAGTCGGACATCACCGTCGACTATCTGATCAACTACGGGTCCGAGGAGCAGAAGCGCAAGTTCCTGCCGGGCATGGTCTCGGGCGAGATCATCACAGCCATCGCCATGACCGAGCCAGGCGCCGGCTCCGACCTCCAGGGCGTGAAGACCACCGCCAAGCGCGACGGCAACCACTATGTGATCAATGGCAGCAAGACCTACATCACCAATGGCCAGAACGCCGACGTGGTGATCGTGGTCGCCAAGACCGACCCGGCCCTGGGCTCCAAGGGCATCTCGCTGATCCTGGTCGAACGGGGGGCCGAGGGCTTCGAGCGCGGCCGCAACCTGGACAAGGTGGGGCAGAACTCGGCCGACACCTCCGAACTGTTCTTCAACGACGTGCGCGTGCCGATCACCAACTGCCTGGGCGAGGAAGGCCGCGGCTTCGCCCACCTGATGAACCAGCTGCCGCAGGAGCGCCTGCAGATCGCGGTCGGGGCCCAGGCCGGCGCCCAGCGCGCCTTCGACGAGGCGGTGAAGTTCACCAAGGAGCGCAAGGCGTTCGGCCAGTCGATCTTCGACTTTCAGAACACCCGCTTCACCCTGGCGGCGCTGAAGACCAAGCTGCAGGTCGGCTGGGCGCACCTGGACTGGGCGATCAAGCGGCACGTGGTCCGCGAGCTGACCGCCGCCGAGGCTTCGGCGGCCAAGCTGTTCCACACCGAACTGCAGTGGGAAGCATGCGACACCGCCCTGCAATTGCATGGGGGCGCCGGCTACATGAACGAGTATCCTATCGCCCGGCTGTGGCGAGATGCGCGGGTGCAGCGGATCTATGGCGGCACCAGCGAGATCATGAAGGAAGTCGTCGCGCGGACGATCTGACCGAAGGGTCGGCAAGCCGACAGCCGGACTTGGGGCGCCGTAGTACGGCTTGGCCGTGCCCGCGGCCGGGAGATCGCGCATGAGCATCGTCGACGAACCACACAAGCCGGCGGCCATTGTCCCGCGAGCGGCCAACCGGCTGCTGGCGGCGACGGCGGCCCGCGACTACGCGCAGATCGAGCCGCAGCTGGACGTCGTGCTGCTGGACCGCGGACAAGTGCTGTTCGAGCCTGGCGACGACGTGGTCACTACCTACTTCCCGGCCCACCGGACCATGGTCTCGCTGCTGATCGTCACCCGCGACGGGCATGAGATTGAGGCCGCCACCATCGGCCGAGAGGGCGCGGTCGGCGGGATTGTCAGCGAGGGCAACAAGCCGGCTTTCGGGCGGGCGGTGGTGCAGATCGCCGGCTCGGCCCTGGCCATTCCGACCAAGGCGCTGGAGAGCATCAAATGCACGTCGCCGAGCTTCGGCGAACTGTTCGCGCGCTATGCCGACGCCCTGCTCGCCCAGATGATGCAGTCGGTGGCCTGCAACGCCCTGCACTCGATCGAGGAGCGCTGCTGCCGCTGGCTGCTGGCCACCCACGACCGGGCGGGCGAGCAGATCATTCAGCTGACCCAGGAGGCGCTGGCCGAGATGCTCGGCGTCCAGCGGACCACCATCAACGGCGTGATTCAGTCGCTGGAGGCCAAGGGCCTGCTGCGGCCGCACCGCGGGCGGGTGGAGATCATCGACCGCCCAGGCCTCGAGCGCGCCGCCTGCGAGTGCTACGCCGCCGTCGAGGCCCACTTCCAGAAGATGCTGCCGCAGGTGGCGCTGTAGGCGAGCCCAGTTCCTCCCCCAGCGCGCAGCGCGATTTGGGGGAGGTGGCGCGTCGCTCTTCGGCGACGTGACGGAGGGGGCTGGAGCCACGGATGAAGTGGTCAAAGTCCCCCTCAGTCAGCTTCGCTGCCAGCTCCCCCAGAGGGGGAGCATCTGAGGTTATGGCGCCTTGACCACCTCGCCGCCCTTCATGACGAAGACCGGCTTCTGCAGCACGGTGACGTCGGCCAGCGGGTCCCCAACGACGCCGACCAGATCGCCATAGGCGCCGACCGCCACGCGGCCGACGTCCTTCTCCTGGCCAAGCGCCTGGGCGGCGTTGACGGTGGCGGCCTGGATCGCCTGCAGCGGCGTGGCGCCATAGCGAACCATGACGGCGAACTGCTTGGCGTTGTCGCCGTGCGGATAGACCCCGGCGTCGGTGGAGTAGATCTGCTTCACGCCGGCCTTCAGGCTCTTGCCGAAGTTCTGGCGCTGGATCTCCCCGATGTCGCGGTCCTTCTGGAGGTTCTCCTCCAGCACGCCGTTCTTCTTGCCCTCGGCCTGGGTGTAGTCGGTGTTGTAGATGTCCATACCGAAGTAGGTCCCGTGCTGGACCGCCAGCTTGATCCCCTCGTCGTCGACCAGGCTGGCATGCTCGATGGTGTCGATGCCGGCCAGGATCGCGGCCTTGATGCCGGGCGCGCCGTGGGCGTGGGCGGCGACCTTCATGCCGGCCATGTGCGCCTCCTCGGCGACGACCTTCATCTCCTCGAGGGTCATCTGCTGGGCGCCGGGCGCATCGCCGCGCGAGAACACCCCGCCGGTGGCGCAGATCTTGATCACCTGGGCGCCGTACTTGCGCAGGGCGCGGACCGAGCGGCGGGCCTCGTCTGGGCTGTCGGCGTTGTAGGGCGACTTCTGGTCCATCGAGGGCGGGAAGAAGGTTTCGTCGCAATGGCCGCCGGTGGCCCCGAACGAATAGGCGGCGGTGACGATGCGCGGCCCGGCGATGAAGCCGTTATCGATCGCCTCGCGCAGGCCGACGTCGCCGTAGAAGGCCGAGCCGACGTTGCGCACGGTGGTGAAGCCGGCTTCCAGCGTGTCCTTGGCGTGGCGCGTGCCGATCGCGGTCCAGTAGGCGTCGGAGAACTGGTAGCCGGTGTAGCCGCCATAGAGCGGCGAGGAGGTCAGGTGCACGTGCATGTCGATCAGGCCGGGCAGCAGGGTCACGCCCGGCAGGCTGACCTGGACCGCGCCGGCGGGGACCACCTCGCCCTGGCGGCCGACTGAGACGATCCGGCCGTCGGTGACCACCACCAGCGGCTTGTCGGCGACCTTGCCGGTGGCTGGATCAATCAGGCGATCGGCGCTGACCGCGACGGTGACGGCCTGCGCAGGCAGGGCGAGCGAAGACGCCGCGAACGTGGCGGCGAGCAGGACTGAACGCAATGGAATCCCCCAGGACTAGTCGTGGCGGGACGCTAGCACGGCCAGCCGGCGCGTCGAGGCGGTGACAGGGGCTCTGCGGTCCGCTATCGGAGCGCGCGAGTGAATGACGCGGCCGCAGGCGCCTGCGGCGCATCCGGCTTCATAAGAGGGCTCGAGCCTTGACCGACGACACCGAAGAGCAGGGCTGGGCCACGGCCAAGACCCTCGCCGAGGCCCTGCCCTACATCCAGATCTATGACCGCGAGGTCGTGGTGATCAAATACGGCGGCCACGCCATGGGCGAGGAGAGCGTCGCCAAGCTGTTCGCGGCCGATTCCGTGCTGCTGAAGATGCTGGGCGTCCATCCGGTGGTTGTGCACGGCGGCGGCCCGCAGATCTCGCGGATGCTCGACAAGGCCGGTGTGAAGTCGACCTTCGTCGATGGCCTGCGGGTGACGGACGAAGCCACCATGGAGGTCGCCGAGATGGTGCTGTCGGGCGCCATCAACAAGGAGATCGCCAACTGGATCACCTTGGCCGGGAGCGAGGCCGACGTGCGCGGCGTGGGCCTGTCGGGCAAGGACGCCCGGCTGATCACCGTCGAGAAGGCGCACCGGACCAAGAAGGACCCGGACAGCCAGATCGAGCAGGTCGTCGACCTGGGCTATGTCGGAGAGCCGACGCGGATCGATCCCAAGCTGATCGAAGCGCTGATCTATGCAGACGAGGACTACATCCCGGTCGTGGCGCCGATCGGCGTCTCGGTCGCGGGCGAGACCTACAACATCAACGCCGACACCGTGGCCGGAGCCCTGGCCGGGGCGCTGAACGCCAAGCGCATGCTCCTGCTGACCGACGTGCGCGGGGTGCTGGACAAGAACGGCGACCTGATCCGTCAGATGACCGTGGGCGAGGCCCGCGAGGCAATCGCCTCCGGCGTCGCCACCGGCGGCATGATCCCCAAGCTGGAGACCGCGATCGCCGCGGTGGAGTCCGGCGTCGACGCGGTGGTCATCCTGGACGGCCGGCGGCCGCACGCCATGCTCACCGAACTGTTCACCGAGCACGGCTCGGGCACCCTCATCCGCGCATGAGGCCCGACCTCTCGCACATCGACACCTGGCTCTTCGACCTGGACAACACCCTCTACCCCGAGGAGTCCGGGTTCATGCGGGAGGTCGAGGGCCGGATGACCGCCTTCGTCGAGAAGGTCACCGGCCTGCCGCGGGACGAGGCCTACGACCTGCAGAAGAAGTATCTGGCCGAGCATGGCCTGACCTTGAAGGGGTTGATGCTGAACCACGGCGTCGACCCCGCCGATTTCCACGCCCTGTTCCACGACCTCTCGCTGGAAGTGCTGTCCCAGGACGCCGAGTTGCTGGCGGCGCTGCAGCAGCTTCCTGGCCGGCGGCTGATCTTCACCAACGCCGACGACAAGCACGCCGAGCGCGTCCTGGCGCACCTGGGCCTGCGCGACTTGTTCGACGACGTGTTCCACATCGCCTCGTTCGGCTTCGCCCCCAAGCCCGACCCGCTGGGCTTCCAGCGGATGATCGACGCCCACGGCCTGGACCCAGCCGCCACCTCGTTCTTCGAGGACTCCGAGCGTAATCTGAAGCCGGCCGCCGACCTCGGCATGACCACCGTCCTCGTGGGGCCGCAGGCGCTTGCCTCCTCCGCCCCGTTCGTTCACCACCGCACCGCAAAGCTGGCGCCGTTCCTGTCCTCGGCGCGCCTCAAGGAATCCCTCTGATGTCCGATGACCTGAAGTCCGTGATCGAAGCCGCCTGGGAAGCCCGCGATGGCGTCAACACCAGCACGCAAGGGCAGGTCCGCGAGGCGGTGGAAGAAACCCTCAACCGCCTGGACAGCGGCACGCTACGCGTCGCCTCGCGCGGCGATGACGGCGTGTGGACCACCCACCAGTGGGCCAAGCAGGCGATCCTGCTGTCCTTCCGGCTGAGCGCCAACAAGCTGATCGACGCCGACGCGCCGCATCCCTACTGGGACAAGATCCCGCTGAAGTTCACCGGCTGGGACGCCGCCAAGTTCGAGGCCGCCGGCTTCCGTGCGGTGCCCGGCTGCGTCGTGCGCCGCGGCGCCTACATCGCCAAGAACGTGATCATGACCCCGTCGTTCGTGAACATCGGGGCCTATGTCGACGAAGGCACCATGGTCGACACCTGGGCCACGGTCGGCTCCTGCGCCCAAATCGGCAAGAACGTCCACCTGTCCGGCGGCGCCGGGATCGGCGGCGTGCTGGAGCCGCTGCAGGCCAATCCGACCATCATCGAGGACAACTGCTTCATCGGCGCCCGCTCGGAAGTGGCCGAGGGCGTGATCGTCCGTGAAGGCAGCGTGCTGTCGATGGGCACCTTCATCACCTCCACCACCCGCATCGTCGACCGCAAGACCGGCGAAGTGTTCATGGGCGAAGTGCCGCCCTACTCGGTGATCATGCCGGGCTCGATGCCCAGCCCGTTCGGCGAAGGCCTGCCCTCGATCAACTGCGCGGTCATCGTCAAGACCGTCGACGAGCGCACCCGCGCCAAGACCTCGATTAACGAGCTGCTGCGCGACTGATTCGCCGCGATTCGCCGCTTTGGGGGCCGTTCGCCCCCGAAATCCGCATCCGGTCGCCCCACGGCGGCCGGATGTTTGCGTTTCAGGGCCATTCATCCACAGGAAACGGTGGATATCAGGACCCCGCTCGACAGTTAACTATAGCATTCGCTTCTCGCGATACTTGCTGAAAGTTAGCCTCCTGTGTGAGGCGAGTATCGCGCCGCAGAGATTGAGAAACATCCTTAATGTAACTTCGCGGCTAGTTCGGAGCCCGTTGTTATTTCAGGACATTGAACTCTGCTGCTCGACCTGAGCCCGCCGCACGTTAACTTTAAATGCAGGGCCCGAACAATGATCGCAGCGACTTCCCTGGCCGCCGCCGTCGCCGAGCTGACGCCCGACGACACCATCATCGAGACCGAGGGCTGGACCGGTCCGTCCGAGGGCTATCTGGAACAGGACGCCATGCGGTTCTTCTACCGCTGGGGCGGCCACCTCTCGGCGACCCTGGTGAAGGTGCGCACGCGGTTCGACGGCGATCTGGACCAGTACCTGCTCTATCTCGTGTTCCTGCTGGCCGAGATCTCCGAGAAGCTGCCGCGCGGCCCGCGCCCGCCGCAGACCTTCCGTCGCCGCCGCGGCCTCAACGCCTTGAGCCTGGCCGACATCACCCAGATCCCGCGCGAGACCACCCGCCGCAAGCTGCTGGCCCTGGTCGAGCGCGGCTATCTGGTGCGCGAGGACGACGGCCTGTTCACCCTGGGCGAGGCCTATGACGCCAACCAGTTCTTCACCGACCTGAAGCCGCTGTTCTGGGATGCGGTGCGGCTGGAGGGCGAAGGCGCCCTTCCCGCACGCTAGTCGATGCTGTCGAGCGTGCGCCAAAGACTACGGATGGCGAGGGCGCGCATGGCCGCGTCCTCGGTCTCCAACGGGGCCAACCCCAACTTCTGAAGACAATCGTTGAGCGCCAGCGGCTCATTACGCGAAAGCCGGATCCCCTTGCGCCGCGCCACCGCCTGAAACCGCCGCCAGACGCATTCCGAGCCCTCGGCCAGGCCAAGGGCCGGCTCGGGCAGCATGCCGGTCTGCAGCACGCGGTGGAAGGCCACCAGGGTCGCCCTGCGGCAGAGGCGGGCGAGCAGACCCGAGAACTCCGCCTCCTCCATCGGCTCGACCGCCAAGTCCTCGCTCGCGAAGCCGCCGACCATGGTGGCGGGGCTGCTGGAGCGGACAAAAGCGCTCAGCACGACGTTGCCGCGATCGTCGGCGAACGCGTACTGCATCACCAGTTGGCGGCCGTTGGCGCAAACCGAGCGCACCGCGAAGTAGAGATGATCGCTGGCCGAGACATCGCAGGTCTGCTTTGGCGGCGTCGCCAGGGCCATCAGCTTGGGCGCTCCGAGGCCGGCGCCCTTGGCCAGGGCTTCGACGACCCCGCCCGCGCCTCTCGGCCTGTCGGCCGTTGGCGGGGGAGGCGCCGCCGTCTTGAAGATACTGAACATCGCCTTGGAGGCCCCCGCTACGCCTTAGGCATAATTCGGTGATGCGGACTCAGCGTCGATACGCAGCCTTCCCAATACGGGATGGTAAACGACCATTAAGCATCCCATTCTGGGCGCCGACTCTTGACCCCGCTGCGACTCAATCGCCATTGCCCGCGCCCGCCTGCGCCGCTACCAGCGAGGCCATGCCTCAGCTCGACCCCGTCGCCCTCACCCAGGAACTCATCCGCCGCCCGTCAGTGACCCCCGCCGACGAGGGCGCGATGGACATCGTGCAGCGCACGCTCGAAGCGCTGGGCTTCGCCTGCCGCCGCATGAAGTTCGGCGAGATCGAGAACCTTTACGCCCGATATGGATCGGCCCGGCCGAACCTCTGCTTCGCCGGCCACACCGACGTGGTGCCGGTGGGCGACGGGGCGGCCTGGAGCCGCGAGGCGTTCGCCGCCGAGATCGTGGACGGCATGCTGATCGGCCGCGGGGCGGTGGACATGAAGAGCGCCGTGGCCGCCTTCGCCGCCGCCGCCGCCAAGGCCATCGCCGCGGACCAGGTGAAGGGCTCGCTGTCCTTCCTGATCACCGGCGACGAAGAAGGCGTGGCGACCCACGGCACCAAGATGGTGGTCGAGGCGCTGAAGACCGAGGGCGAGATCATCGACCATTGCGTGGTCGGCGAGCCGTCCAGCGCCGAGAGCTTCGGCGACATGATCAAGATCGGCCGCCGCGGCTCGATCAACACCTGGATCACGGTCGACGGCCGCCAGGGCCATGTGGCCTATCCGCACCGCGCCGCCAATCCGATCCCGGTCCTGATCGACCTGCTGGCGCGGCTGCAGAACCACGTGCTGGACGAGGGCTATACCGGCTTCCAGCCCTCGAACCTGGAAGTCACCACGGTCGATGTGGCCAACGGCGCCACCAACGTCATCCCGGCCCAGGCCAAGGCGCGGCTGAATATTCGCTTCAACCCGGCCCACAAGGGCGCCGAGCTGGCCGCCTGGATTGAGGCCGAAGCCGCCAAGTCGCGCGAGGGGTTCGCCGGGACCATCACCGTCGAGCCGGTGATCAGCGGCGAGGCCTTCCTGACCGCGCCGGGCGACTTCACCGACGTGGTCGCGGCGGCGGTGCAGGACGTGGCCGGGGCCGCTCCGGAGCTGTCGACCACGGGCGGCACCTCCGACGCACGGTTCATCCGCGACCTTTGCCCGGTGGTGGAGCTGGGCCTGGTCGGCAAGACCATGCACGCCGTCGACGAACGCGCGCCGGTGCAGGAGATCCACGACCTGCAGCGGGTCTACGAGCGGCTGATCGAGCGGTACTTCGTGGCGTTTGCTTGAGCTCTCGGTGCGCCTCCGCTGGGGGAGCTGTCAGCAAAGCTGACTGAGGGGGCTTTGTGAGCAGTCCCCCTCCGTCTCGGCGTACGCGCCGATCCACCTCCCCCAAGAGGGGAGGATCTCGCGGACTAGTACGTCACCCCGGTCAGGTAGAGGCCGTCGGCGGGGGCGACCGGGCCACAGGCCTTGCGGTCGCGCGCTTCCAGTGCGGCCTTCACGTCGTCGGCGTTCCAGCGGCCGATGCCGACTTCGCCGAGCGTGCCGGTCATCGAGCGGACCTGGCGGTGCAGGAACGAGCGCGAGGCGAATTCCAGCAGCACGTACTCGCCCTCGCGCCAGGCGCGGGCGACGTCCAGGGTCTTCATCGGCGACTTCGCCTGGCACTGCATGTGGCGGAAGGTGGTGAAGTCGTGATGGCCGATCAGCACCTGGGCGGCGTCGTGCATCGCCTGCGCGTCCAGCGGCTTCTTGACGTGCCAGACCCTGCCGCGGTCCAGCGCCGGCGGGCTCTTTCGGTTGAGAATGCGGAAGATGTAGCGCCGCTCCTTGGCCGAGAACCGCGCATGCCAGTCGCCCTGCGCCACCTCGGCGTCGATCACCGCGATCGGCTCGGGGACCAGGTAGGCGTTCATGGCGTCGCGCACGACCTCGGGCCGCCAGTCGCGCTCCAGGTCGATGTGGATCACCTGGCCGGTGGCGTGGACGCCGGTGTCGGTACGGCCGGCTGCCTGCAGCCGCAGGGTCTGGCCGCTGAACGACTTCACCGCACGCTCGATCGAGCCCTGTACCGAGGGCAGATCCTCCTGGGCCTGGAAGCCGCGATAGGGCCGGCCGTCGTACTCGATGGTGAGCTTGTAGCGCGGCATCAGCCGAGCTCGGTCCCGGTCGGCACGGGCGAGCCGCGCAGGAAGACCTCGGCGTCCTGCGGCCCCTTGCCCTCGCGTTGGACGCGCATCAGACGCACCGCACCCTGGCCGCAGCCGATCAGCAGGGCGTCGTCGAGGGCCTGGCCGGCCGGGCCGTCAACGTCCTCGACCCGGGAGAGCAGCGCCTTGACCCGCACCGGGCCCTTGGGGGTCGGCAATTGGAACCAGGCGCCAGGGAACGGCGAGAGGCCGCGGATCTTGTGATCGATGTCGGCGGCCGGCTTGCTCCAACGGATGCGCGCTTCCTTGGGACGGATCTTCTTGGCGTAGGTCTCGCCCTCGGCAGGCTGGGGCGTGGCGCCAGTCTCTCCGCGCTCCACCGCGGCCATAGTGCGGGCCAGCAGGCCAGAGCCCACCTCGGCCAGCCGGTCGTGCAGGGTTCCGGATGTCTCCAGGGCGTCGATGCGGACGCTTTCAGAGGCAAGGACAGGCCCTTCATCGAGGCCTTCAGTCATCTGCATGACCTCGACCCCGGTGATCTTGTCGCCGGCCATGATCGCGCGCTGGATAGGTGCGGCGCCGCGCCAGCGCGGCAGCAGCGAGGCGTGCAGGTTGAAGCAGCCAAGCCGCGGCGCATCGAGCACGGCGGCCGGCAGGATCTGGCCGAACGCCACCACCACGCCGGCGTCGAGATTGAGGGCGGCGAAGGCCTCGATCTCGGCCGGATCGCGCATGGAGCCTGGGGTGCGCACGGGAATGCCCCGCTCTTCGGCGTAGGCGTGGGCCGGCGAGGGTTTCAGGGTCTGGCCGCGGCCGCGCGGCGCTGGCGGCTGGGAATAGACGCAGGCGACCTCATGCCCCGCCTCGACCAGGGCGGCGAGGGCGGCGACAGCGAAGTCCGGCGTTCCGAGAAAGGCGATGCGCATTACGCCTGCATGTAGCGGCGGCGGACGAATTTAGGAACCACAAGCAAGCTTCGCCGTTCCATCTGCCGTTCGGGTAGGGAGAACATACCGACATGCGAAACCTGATGATCCTCACCCTGGTGGCCACCGGCCTGGCGCTGAGCGCCTGCTCGCAGTCCACCCAGGACTCCGCCAAGGCCACCGCCGACAATGCCGCCGCCGACGCCAAGGCGGTGACGGCGGACGTCGCGGCCGACACCCAGGCCGCTGCCGCGGACGCCAGTGTTGCGGCCAAGGAGGCGGCTGGCGACGCCAGCGCCGCAGCCAAGGACGCCGCCTCTGACGCCAAGGCCGCCGCCGACCGCGCCGCCGCCGACGCCAAGGCCGCCGTGCACGACGCTACCGCGCCGGAAAAGCAATAGGCTGCTGAACGGCGCCGCGGCCGGCAAGCCGCGGCGCCGCTTCGTTCTCATCATTTTGCCGGAACACGCGCCCGCGGAAGGCGCAGGCGCCTCAGGCGGCGCGGGCCTGCTTCTTGACCTTGGCCACGGCGCGGTCGCGCTTCAGCCGCGACAGGTGGTCGATAAACAGCACGCCCTGCAGGTGGTCCATCTCGTGCTGGATGCAGACCGCGAACAAGCCGTCGGCGTCCTCGACCACTTCCTCACCCTGATAGTTCAGGTACTTCAGCTTCACCCGGGCGGGCCGCTCGACCTCGTCATAAATGTCGGGGATCGACAGGCAGCCTTCTTCGTAGGGCGCGGTTTCGTCGGAGGCCCAGACGATCTCGGGATTGACGAAGTAGCGCGGCGCCTTCTCCTCGTCGGGACCTGAGATGTCCATGACGATGACCCGCTTGGCCACGCCGATCTGTATCGCGGCCAGGCCGATGCCGGGGGCGTCGTACATGGTCTCGAGCATGTCATCCATGAGCGCACGCAGCTCATCATCGACCTTCTCGACCGGCTGCGAGACCAGCTTCAGGACGGGGTCGGGGACAACGAGGATTTCACGGATAGCCATAGGAACGCAGGTAGGTCAGCGACCCTTTGCCGTCAAGGCGGCGAGGCGTCCCGGTTCCTGGCTTTCCGGCTCCGCCGCCAGCTTGGCGAGCGGGCGGATCCCTGTCTCCACTGGCGCGAGTTCGGCCAGCTCCTTGCCCTCGTGGTCGACCTTCAGATCCTCGAATCGGCGGGCCTGGGTCATGACCTGGGTCTCCAGCGAGCCGACGAACTGGTTGTAGCGGCCGACCGCCGCCTCCAGCGCCTTGCCGACCGAGGCCGCATGGCCGCCCATCACCGAGATCCGCTTGTAGAGCTCGCGGCCGAGCTTGGAGATCTCCTGGGCGTTGGCGGCCTGCTCCTCGACCCGCCAGCCGTAGACCACCGCCTTGCAGAGCGCGAACAGGGTGGTCGGGGTGACCACCAGCACGCGGCGGTCCATGGCCTCGCTAAGCAGGTCCGGCGCGCGCTCCAGCGCCGCGGCTAGGAAGCTGTCGCCGGGTATGAACATGGCCACGAAGTCGGGCGAGCCCTGGTTGAACTGATCCCAGTAGGTCTTGGCCGACAGTCCCTGCATGTGGGCGCGGACACTCTGGGCGTGGCGCATGTAGGCGGCCTCGCGCACCGCTTCATCGGTGGCGTCCTGGGCGTCCAGGAAGGCGTTGAGCGAGCACTTGGCGTCGATCACGAACACCGCCCCGCCCGGCAGGCGCACGGTGACGTCGGGCCGGCGGCGGCCCTCGTCGGTGTCGGTCGAGGTCTGTTCGTCGAAGTCGTAGCGATTGTGCAGGCCGGCGGCCTCCAGCACGTTGCGCAGGGTTTGCTCGCCCCAGCGCCCCTGGACGCCGGCCCCGCGACGGAGGGCCGCAGACAGCTTGCGCGCCTCGGCCTGGGTGGCGCTGGAGGCCAGCAGTAGCTGGTTGATCTGCTCCTTGAGGCCGCCAGTCTCCTCGGCGCGGGTCTTCTCGACCGCCACCACCTGCTCTTGGAACTTGGCCAGGGTCTCGGCGACCGGCTTGAGCTGGGCCTCCAGGCGGGCCTGGGCGAGCTGCTCTCTATTATGGAAAGTCTCGTCGGCGCGCTTCATCACCTGCTCGGCGATGGCGGCAGCGGCCTGGGACTGCAGGAAGCCGGCGTTCTTGGCCTCATGTTCCTCCAGCACCCGCAGCCGAGCGGCGGCGTCCTGCAGCTCGAAGGCCCGCGCCTCGGCGCGATTGGCGCGGCTGCGTTCGGTCAGCGCCCAGGCCAGGGCCGGGATCGCCGCGAGCAAGGCGGCCAACAGGGCGAGCAGAATGGAGTCGAGGTTCATGCTCCGTTCCTATACGGAGTCGCGCCGCCCCGCGAGACTGCAAAGACCGCCCGCCTAGCCGCCGAACTTGAGGCGCACGCCGCCATTGACGACGAAGCCGTCGGTCGGCGCCCAAGCGTCGACGGTCCAGCGCCCGTCCGGCGCGCGCATCGGCAGCAGCATCGGGTCGTACTTGGTCTGGCGGACGTTCAGCAGGTTCTCCAGGTTCAGGAACACCCGCACGTCGCCGAGCACCACCTCGGCCAGCAGGCCCAGCTCGAAATAGGGCTCACTGCGCGACCGGTAGGGGTTTCCCTCCAGGTCCTGCTCGCCGGTGTAGTAGGCCTCGAACCCCACCCGCCCTTTGCCGTGCCGCTCCCACATGGCGACCATGCCGGCGGTGTGCTGTGGGGTCAGCGGAACCGTCCTGCGTCCGGGCTCGAACGGATCGGGCTCGGTGGCGTCGACAAAGACATAGCTGCCGGTGACCGTGAATTCCTGCCAACGATAGCGGACCAACGCCTCCGCGCCGCGGGTGCCGGTCTCGCCTTCGACATTGACCAGCCTGACGCGATCGGCCGAGACATCCTCGACCCGCACGGCGTCGCGGATGTTCGAGGCGAACAGGATGAGGTTGGCCTCCAGCGGCCCCGCGGCGTACCCGCCTTCCAGCGACGCCGACTCCGCGGTTTCGGCCTTTAGGCCCGCGAGGGGTTCCAGCCGCGATAGTCCGGCCGCCTCGATTTCCTCGATGAACGGCGTCGGCGCATAGAAGCCGCGGCCGAGCGAGGCGCGGAACGTCCAGGGTCCGGGCCGATAGAGCGCCGACAGCCGGGGACTGAACTTGGAGCCGTATTCGCTGTGATCGTCCCACCGGGCGCTGGCGGCGAGGGTCAGATCGTCACTCAGGTCGTGCTCCACCTGGGCGAACAGCGCCGGCGTGGTGAAGGTGTAGTCGAACTTCGGGAAGGTCTCGGACCGATAGCCGTCCCGTTGCATGACCAGCCCGCCGATCCATGAGGTCCGCTCACCTTCGCCTGACAGCGAGGCTTCGGCGAACAGGGTGTCGTGCCGATCGTCCTCGACGGTGTCGCCGTAGCGGTGATTGTGGTCCTGCATCATGCCCGAAGCGCGCAGATGCAGCGCGCCAAGGCCCTGCAACGGGAACTCGGCGACCACGCCGCCGTCGAACCGGCGGCTGTCCTGGGTCTGTGGGAAGGGCTGGCGGTCAGGCGTGGTGCGCCCGCTCAGCGTGCCGCCTTCGCGCTTCTCGTCCATGGCGCCGAGGGTGAAGTAGGCGCTCGCGCCGCCCTGCCCCTCCCAGAACAGCCGGGGCCGCACCGTCCAGCGCTCATATCCCGGGATGTCGATCCAACCGTCGCCGTCGAGGTCGACTTCGCTCTGTCGATTGAAGCCGCCGACCACCGAATAGCGCAAGTTCTCGTCGATCGGCGAGGACCCGTACGCCGTCACGTCCTGGCCGTTGCGGCTGGTGAGGTTGAGCAGCACCTCGCCCTCCGGCGCTTCAGACGGGCGGCGGGAGACCAGGTTGATCACCCCGCCCAGGGCGGACGGGCCATAGAGCGCCGAGGCCGCGCCCTTGATTACCTCCACTTGGCCGAGGTCGGTCGGCGGGATCTGCAGCAGGCCCAGCGACGAAGCCTGGCCGCCATAGAGCGGCAGGCCGTCGGCCAACAGCTGCGTGTAGCGGCCGCGCATGCCTTGCACGCGGATGTTGGAGGCGCCGAGCCCGGGCGAGGTGACCTGCACTCTCAGCCCGCCGGTTTCGCTGAGCAGCATGGCGATGTTGCCGGGCCGCATCAGGATCTTCTCTTCGATCTCTTCGCGGTCGATGACCTCGACGCGGATCGGCTCGTCCTGCACTCGTCGCCCAGAGCGCGTGGCCTGGACGACGACCTCGTCGACCTCGGCCTCTTCGCCCGCGTATTCCTGCGCCTGCGCGTTTGACGCGCCGGATACGAGCGCGGCGGCGGCGAGGAGGCTTGAGAGAGCGGGAACACAGCGACGCACGAGCGACCTTCCTGACATCCGGCACGGCCGCGCTGGCCGCGTTCGGCGCCGGGTGTAGATGCTCCAGTCGCTGTAGGAGCAAGCGGTGACACGACTGTCCCGCGAAGGAAAATTCGAGGCCTGGCTTCAGGCCAAAAAAAAGCCGGACCCGAGGGCCCGGCAGTTCATTAGGGAGGAAACGCCCAGGAAGGGCAGAAGCGGCAGCGCCGCCTCACAGTTCGAAGATATACGGTGCGACGCACAAAACAACAAGCGATTTTGTGCTTTCGTCATCACATTTTCTGTAAGCCTAGAAAAAATCCGTTACAAATCAGTGAGATTTGAAACGCCGTACCGGCCACTCAGAATGCTGCGTCGCACAATGGCCTGATATCCGCGTTCGGCGCCGCGGCGAGAAGGCGCTGGCTAATTGGCCTTTAGTCACCTAAAAGCCCGCGCTTCCCCACATAGGGCCTCCCAAAGCCAAATCAATGTCGCTCCGCAACATCGCCATCATCGCCCACGTCGACCACGGCAAGACTACGCTCGTGGATCAGCTCCTTGCCCAGTCGGGCATCTTCCGAGCCAATGAGGCGACGGTTGAGCGCGCCATGGACTCGAACGACCAGGAACGCGAGCGAGGGATCACCATCCTCGCCAAGTGCACCAGCGTGCTCTGGAACGGTAAAGCGGGCGAGACCCGCATCAACATCATCGACACCCCCGGCCACGCCGACTTCGGCGGCGAGGTCGAGCGCATCCTCGGGATGGTGGACGGCTGCGTCCTGCTGGTGGACGCCGAAGAAGGCGTCATGCCCCAGACCAAGTTCGTGCTGGGCAAGGCGCTGAAGATGGGCCTGCGGCCGATCCTCTGCCTCAACAAGGTCGACCGCGCCCACGCCGATCCGGACCGGGTGCTGAACGACGCCTTCGACCTGTTCGCGGCCATGGGCGCGAGCGACGAGCAGCTGGATTTCCCGCACATCTACGCGTCGGGCAAGAACGGCTGGGCGACGATGGACCTCAGCCAGCCGAACGACAATCTCGGCCCGCTATTCGACCTGATCGTCGATCACGTGCCCGAGCCGAAGGCGGCCCCCCGCAAGGACGAGCCCTTCCAGATCCTGTCGGTGCTGATCGAAAACGACCCGTTCCTGGGCCGCCTGCTGACCGGCCGCATCGAAAGCGGCAAGGCCATTCCTGGCCTGCCGATCAAGGCGCTGTCGCGAGACGGCAAGGAAATCGAGCGCGGCCGCATCACCAAGGTGCTGGCCTTCCGCGGCCTGAAGCGCCAGCCGATCGAGGACGCCGAAGCCGGTGACATCGTCGCCATCGCGGGCCTCTCGAAGGCCACCGTGGCCGACACCCTGTGCGCCATGGAAGTCACCGAGGCCCTGCCCGCGCAGCCGATCGATCCGCCGACCATCTCGATGACGGTCTCAGTGAACGACAGCCCGCTGGCCGGCCGAGAAGGCGACAAGGTCCAGAGCCGGGTCATCGCCGCCCGCCTGATGAAGGAAGCTGAGTCCAACGTCGCCATCCGCGTGACCGAGACCAGCGAGAAGGACGCCTACGAGGTCGCCGGCCGCGGCGAACTGCAGCTGGGCGTGCTGATCGAAGGCATGCGCCGCGAAGGCTTCGAACTGTCCATCAGCCGTCCGCGGGTGGTGTTCCAGCAGGACCCGGAGACCGGCGAGCGCCTGGAACCGATCGAAGACGTGATGATCGACGTCGACGACGAGTTCACCGGCATCGTCATCGAGAAGCTGTCGGCCCGTAAGGCCGAGCTGAAGGACATGGGCCCGTCGGGCGCGGGCAAGACCCGCATCAGCCTGATGTCCCCCTCGCGCTCGCTGATCGGCTATCAGGGCGAGTTCCTGACCGATACCCGCGGCTCGGGGGTGCTGAACCGCGTGTTCAGCCACTACGAGCCCTACAAGGGTGCGATCGACGCCGGCCGCAAGGGCGTGCTGGTCTCGAACTCCGACGGTGAAACCGCCGCCTACGCGCTGTGGAACCTGGAAGAGCGCGGCACCATGTTCGTGGGCGCCGGCGAGAAGACCTACCAGGGCATGATCATCGGCGAGAACAGCCGCGCCGACGACCTGGACGTCAACCCGATGAAGGCCAAGCAGCTGACCAACGTCCGGGCCTCCGGCAAGGACGAAGCAGTTCGCCTGACCCCGCCGCGCCGGATGACTCTCGAGCAGGCCATCGCCTATATCGAAGAGGACGAACTGGTCGAGGTGACCCCCAAGTCGATCCGCCTGCGCAAACAGGTGCTGAACCCGTCGTTCCGCAAGCGGCGCACCAAGGAGGAATAGTGACGGGCGGCCCGGCGGCTGGGGACATTCCGAGTTCGAACCGCCAAGCCGCACGCGAGCGGGCTTTCCGCCTGCTCGCCGTCACCGTTACGGCCCTCTTCCTGACCCGTCGCGCGCTCGACGGCGCGCTGGCGGCCGTGCAGCACTAGCCTCGTCGGCGGGTCTCGACGCTCACCACCGCCGACATGCCCGGACGCAACTTGGCCGTCGCCGCCTGATCGAGGTCGAGGGCGATGCGCACCGGAATGCGTTGCACCACCTTGGTGAAGTTGCCGGTGGCGTTGTCCGGCTTGATGACCGCGAACTCCGATCCCGCCGCAGGTCCGATCCGTTCGACCTTGCCCTGGAAGGTCACGCCGGGCAGCGCGTCGATGCGGACCTTCACGGGCTCGCCGACCCCGACGTCCTTCACCTGGGTTTCCTTGAAGTTGGCGATGATCCAGACACCAGGCGGCGCCAGGCCCATCAGCTGGGTTCCCGGCGTCACGTACTGACCGACCTTCACCCCGACCTCGCCGACCTGGCCGTCGACCGGCGCCTTGATCCTGGTGTTCGCCAGGTCGATCTCGGCGAGGGTCAGCGCCGCCTGGGCGCGCGCCACCGCGGCCTCGAGCGCGGCGCGGTTCACGCCGACCGAGGCGAGGTCCTCCTGCGCGACCTGTCCCTCGGCCTGCGATTGGCTGACGGCGGCCTGGGCCTGCTGCACCGCCAGGCGCAACCGGTCGAGCTCGGCCGCAGCCAGCCAACCCTTTTCCACCAGCGGCTCGGCGCGCCTGAAGTCGGCCTGCGCCTTGGCGAGAGCCGCCTGGGCGCTGGCCTCCTGCGAGCCGACCAGGCCGATATTGGCCTCGCCGCGCCGGCGTTGCTGCTCCCAGTTGGCGAGGTTGGCCTCTTCCGCGGCTAGGCCTGCCCGGGCCTGCTCGACCCGCTCGCGATAGTTCCGGTCGTCAATGACCACCAGGGTCTGACCGGCCTTCACCTGCATGAAATCCTTGATCAAGACCTCCGTCACATAGCCGTCCAGCTTGGGGCTGATGACGGTGACGGCCCCGCGGACATAGGCGTTGTCGGTGCTCTGCACCCCGGTGTCGAAGGGCGGAAGGCGCCAGGCGAACAGCACCAGCAGCACGCCGCCGATCGCAGCCGCCACAATCGGGATCGCAGCGCGTGACCAGGGACGCGGAGGGGCGGGCGCTTCGGGCTGGGCTTGGCTCACGTCAGGCGGCCTCCGCGGGTCTGAGGGCGGCGGCCCGGTCCCGCGCGTCTTCGCGCAGACGCAGGGCCAGGAGATAGACGAAGACCAGCAGCGACAGCACCGCGATCAGCCGGAACACGTCGCCATAGGCCAGCACCGTGGCCTCGCGCGTGGCGACCTGGCCGAGCAGGGCCAGCCCCTCCCCCTGGCGCAGGGCCGGATCGGTGATCGCGCCGGCATAGGCGCCGGCGTACTGGCGTACCCGAGCGGCGACCTGCGGGTCGCTGAGCGCCAGCCGCTCGACGATCTGGGCCGAATGGTATCGTTCGCGCGCGATCACGAAGGTGCCGAGGAAGGCCGAGCCGGCCAGGGCTCCGAGGCTCTGGCCCGCGCCGAAGATCACCGCGAACGAGACGAGGAATTCCTGGCCCTGGCGCATGGCGCGGCTGAACCCGGCCAGCATGGCGGCCGGCAGGAACAGCGCGCTGGCGAAGGCGATCAGCCCTTGCGAGAAATACATCTGCGTCGGCCGCGTCAGGTTGGTGACCTGGCTGTCCCACCAGGCGGCGGCGGCGATCAGCAGGAGGGCGATCAGGGCCGGGGTCGAGACCCGCGCCGGGTTGATCGTCAGCGCCACCCCGATCACCCCGGCCAGGGTCGCCCAGAACATCACCCAGGAGAGCCCGCGCATCTGGTCGTTGTTCATGCCCATGGCCTGCAGGAAACCGAAGGCGCCGACCCCCTGCTCCGACAGCACCAGCCGGAACAGCAGGATGATCACCACCAGCCGCAACATGTCGGCGCTGGAGAGCCAGCGGATGTGCAGCAGCGGCTGCTTGCGGTGCAGTTCGACCAGAACCGAGGCGGCCAGCAGCACGATGGCCGCGGCCAGCGCCCAGCCCAGCCAGGGCGCGTCCAGCCACCAGACCAGCCGGCCCTGGGAGAGCACGGCGCAGAGCAGCGCCACCCCCGGCGCGAACAGGGCGAAGGTGACGAAGTCGCGGCCCTGGAACATCTTCACCCGCGGCACTGGCGGCACTCGGACCAGATTGACCGCGGCCAGGCACAGCAGGCTGAGCGCGATCTCCAGCAGGTAGAGTCCGTGCCACTGGCCGATCTGCAGCAGGTCGGACGACACCAGCCGCGACAGCGGCGCGGCCAACTGGCTCCAGCCGACGCCGAGCGCGATGCCCATCGGGCGGCGGTGCTCGGGCACGGCGGCGACCATGTAGAGCAGGGCCAGGGTCGACAGCGCGGTGGCCGCCACGCCCGAGGCGGCGCGCACCGCGATGGCCGAGCGCAGGTCGTTGGTGAACAGGTGGGCGACGGCGATGAGGATGAACAGTCCGAGCCCGATATCAGCGAACAGGCGCAGGCCGAACTGGAAGCGGAACTTGATCGCCAGCAGGCCGATGGTGGCGTTGGTGGCGGTGTAGGCGGTGGCCAGCCAGGCGGCCTCGGTCGGAGAGGCGCCCAGCGCGCCTTGGATCCAGGGCAGGTTGTTGTTGATCAGGTTGAAGCCCAGGCCCTGGGTCAGGCCAAGCAGCAACGAAACCCCGCCAAAGGTGGCGAAGCGCTTCCAGTCCGCCGGCGGTTGCGGTCCGCCCATCCCTTCCCGCTCCCCTGCGCCACGGCGGACGGGGCGGGCAAGCTAGAGTGGGCGCTCCATCCAGACGTCACAACGCGCGTAGTCGGTCGCTGGTCGCACCGCCGGGTCGAGATCGGTGAATCCCATGGCCCGGTAGAGGCCGATCGCCGGGGCGAGGCCGGAGTTGGTCTCAAGGTAGAGGCGGTGGGCGCCCGCGACCTTGGCCTCGTCGATGCAGGTCTGCATCAGCGCCCGACCTAGCCCCGTGCCGCGCGCCGTTTCCGTGACGGTCATCTTGGCGACCTCGAAACCACCATCGGCCATGACGATCAGCGCCACGCAGCCGATGGCCTGGCCGTCCATCTCGGCCATGAAGATCTTCCCGCCCTTAGCCAGGATCTTGCCGGCCGGATCGTCGAGCACCTCGCGGTCCTTGGCTTCGATGACGAAATGCTTGGAGATCCAGGCTTCGTTGAGCTGTCGCCAGGCCTCGGCGTGGCGGGGTTCGAAAGGGGCGATCCGCATGGGTGGACATATCCCTCCGTGAGCTGTGCTAGGCAACCGTCATGGCCAATCCGATCTTCGCAAACCTGCCCACGACCATCTTCGAGGAAATGTCCGGCCTCGCCCGCGAACATGGGGCGATCAACCTGGGCCAGGGCTTTCCCGACGATCCGGGCCCCGAGCACATCCGCGCCAAGGCCGCCGACGCGGTGCTGAACGGCTACAACCAGTATCCGCCGATGGCCGGCCTGCCGGAGCTGCGTCAGGCGGTGGCCGCGCACTATTTCCGCAGCCAGGGACTGGAGCTCGACTGGTCGCGCGAAGTCACGGTGACGTCCGGCGCGACCGAAGCGTTGGCTGCGGCCTTCCTCGGGCTGATCCAGCCGGGCGACGAGGTGGTGGTCTTCCAGCCGCTCTACGACGCCTATCTGCCGCTGATCCGCCGGGCCGGCGGCGTGCCGCGCCTGGTGCGGCTGAGCCCTCCGCACTGGCGCTTCGACCGGGCCATGCTGGAAGCGGCTTTCGGGCCGCGAACCCGGTTCGTGGTTCTGAACAACCCGATCAACCCGGCCGGGGCTGTGCTGCCGGCCGAGGACCTGGCGCTGCTGGCGGAATTCTGCGTGGCCCACGACGCCATCGCCATCTGCGACGAGGTCTGGGAGCAGGTGGTGTTCGACGGCGCCCGGCACCTGCCGCTGATGGGCTTTCCGGGGATGCGCGAGCGGACCGTGAAGATCGGCTCGGCCGGCAAGATGTTCGGCCTGACTGGCTGGAAGGTCGGCTTCCTGTGCGCCGCTCCCGAGCTGACCAGGGCCCTGTCGCGCACCCACCAGTTCCTGACCTTCACCACCCCGCCCAACCTGCAGTCGGCGGTAGCCTTCGGGCTGGAGAACAGCGGCGACTGGTTCTCGGCCATGCCCGCGGCGCTGCAACGCTCGCGCGACCGGCTGGCGGAGGGCCTGCAGCGGGAAGGCTTTGCGGTGCTGCCGACCCAGGGGACCTACTTCCTCAATGTGGACCTGACCGCCTCGGGCGTGGAGGAGAGCGACCGCGACTTCGCCCTGCGCGCCGTCAGGGAGGCTGGCGTGGCCTCGATTCCCGTCTCGGCCCTCTACGAGGAGGACAAGGTGACCAGCATCCTGCGCCTGTGCCTGGCCAAGCAGGACGCGACCCTGGACGAGGGCGTCGCGCGCCTGGCCAAGGCCCGGGAACTGTCGCGGCGCGGCTGAGCGCGCCGCGACGGCCGGGCTCGTGTCCCGCGGAGGTTGTCTCAAGTTCCGGTTGCGCGCACGGTGGGATTATCCTTGCGCGAGACAGTTTCGAGAGGGACGACCGATGCAACTGCGCCTGAGACAAGCGGCTCATATCGGCCTGGCCCTAGCAACCGCGAGCGCCGGGTTGAGCGCGGGCGGCGTCGCCAGCGCCCAATATTTCCCGTACCTGGCCTCGCGGCCGATCACACCCTACGGACCGGCCGATCCGTGCGCGCGCACCGCGGCCGAGCGGCGGCTGGGCTGGGGCGTTGTCGGCCTGCTGGCCGGGGCCTGGGCCGGCGGYGCGGCCGCGGCGGCGGGCGTGGTGGCCGAGGGCGCAGCGTTGGGCGGATTAGTCGGCTCGATCATCGGCGGCAACGCCGGGGCGCGTTCGGCGGCCTGTGGCACCGCGGCCCTGGCGGCGGCGCAAGGCGCCTATGGCCCACTTTACGGCCAAGGCGGGAGCGGCCATCCGACCTACGCCGCGGCCGGCCCGCAGCCGGTGTCGTTCTACGAGTATCGCCGGACGGTTCGGACAGAGGAGCAAGCTCCGCCGCCGCAGAACTGGGGGCCGCCCCCGCAGCCGCGGAACTAGGGCGGCCGCCGGTCGCCCGGCGGCCTATCCCGATCAGCAGGTCGAGCCGCCGTCCACGACGATGGCCTGGCCGGTCATCCAGGACGCGGCCTTCGAGGCCAAGTACACCGCCGCGCCGGCGATGTCGTCCGGCTCGCCCAGGCGGCGCAGCGGGGTGTTGGCGCTGGAGCGCTTCTCGGCTTCCGGCGTGTCCCACAGCGCCTTGGCGAAATCGGTCTTCACCAGGCCCGGCGCGATGCAGTTGACGCGGATGTTGTCCGGGCCCAGCTCGACCGCCAGGTTGCGGGCCAGCTGGAAGTCGGCGGCCTTGGAGATGTTGTAGGCGCCGATGCCGGTGGAGCCGCGCAGGCCGCCGATCGACGAGATGATGATCACCGAGCCGTCCTTGCGCTCGCGCATCTGCGGGGCGGCCATCTGGATCAGCCAGTTGTTGGCGATGATGTTGTTGTCGAGGATCTTGCGGAACTGATCGTCATTGATCTGCGACATCGGCCCGAAGAACGGGTTGGTCGCGGCGTTGCAGACCACGATGTCGATCTTGCCGAACGCCTTGACGGTCTCATCCACCAGGCGCTGCAGATCCTCCTTGGAGGAGATCGAGGCCGGGACGGCGATCGCGGCGCCCGGGTGCTTTTCGTTGATCGCCGCGGCGACCTCGTCGCAGGGCCCGGCCTTGCGCGAGGAGATCACCACCTTGGCGCCGTGCTCGGCCATCCGCTCTGCGATCGCCTTGCCGATCCCTCGCGAGGATCCGGTGATGACGGCGACCTTGCCGGTCAGGTCGAACAGTTCGCCCATGGCGTTCCCTCCAAACACGTGTTTGATTTTGTCGTCGTCATTTGCAGCAGCGGGCGACGCCGGGTCAAGCAATCAGGGGAGAACCGCGTGCCAGAGTTCCGCGACATCGAACTTCCAGACGCTACGCTGCGCGCGGCCATAGAGGGCTCCGGGCCGCTGGTGGTGATGGTCCATGGATTTCCCGAGAGCTGGTACAGCTGGCGTCACCAGATGGGCCCGGTCGCGGAGGCCGGCTTCACCGCCTGCGCGATCGACGTGCGCGGCTATGGCGGTTCGTCCAAGCCGGAGCCGATCGAAGCCTACGACATGGAGCACATGGTCGGCGACGTGGCGGCGCTGATCGAGGCGCTGAGCCCCGACGCGCCGGCGGTGCTGGTCGGGCACGACTGGGGCGCGCCTATCGTCTGGAACACCGCCCTGGTGCGGCCCGACCGGGTGCGGGCGGTGGCGGGATTGTCGGTGCCCTACACGGGCGTGCCCAAGCGGCCGTTCAGCGACATGATCGAGGCGGTGTTCACCAGCCGCGGCAAGTTCTTCTACCAGGCCTGGTTCCAGAACGTCGGCCCGGCCGAGGCCGAACTGGAGCGCAACGTCCGCGACTCGCTGCGCAAGTTCTACTACGCGATCAGCGGCGACGCCCCGGACGGGACCTGGCCCAACAACAAGACCCACGGCCAGAGCCTGCTGGAGGGCCTGGTCGACCCGAACCCCTTCCCCGCCTGGCTGAGCGACGCCGACCTCGACTACTACGTCGGCGAGTTCGAGCGCTCCGGATTCCGCGGGCCGCTGAACCGCTACCGCAACCACCAGCGCGACTTCGACTACCTGCGCCAGTTCGAGGGCCGGAAGATCGAACAGCCCTCGCTGTTCGTCGGCGGCGAGCGCGACCTGGTGCTGGCGATGCTGGGCAAGGGCGACCTGATGGCGCTGATGGGCGCGGAGATGCCCAACCTGCGCGGCGCCGACATCCTCCCCGGCTGCGGCCACTGGACCCAGCAGGAACGGCCCGAAGAGGTCAACGCCCGACTGATCCCCTGGCTGAAGTCGCTCTAGCCTTCGTGTTGCGCGAAGGCTGACCTCGGCGAAGGCGCATTGCGAAGCTGCGTGCGCGCCGCCAGCCTGAGGGAATGGTCGACAATCTTCTGCTGCTGACCGGCGCGGGCCTGCTGGCCGGGGCGATGAACGCCCTGGCCGGCGGCGGCTCGTTCGTCACCCTGCCGGCGCTGATCGCGGCCGGCGTGCCTTCGGTGGCGGCGAACGCTTCCAGCACGGTCGCGCTCTATCCGGGAGGGCTGGCCAGCGCCTTCGTGTATCGCGGCGGGCTGGGCGAGGTGGCGGGCGCGCCGGTGCGTCCGATGCTGGCCATCACCCTGGTCGGCGGGCTGGTCGGCGCGCTGCTGCTGCTCTGGACGTCGTCCTCGGCTTTCGACGCCATCCTGCCCTGGCTGCTGCTGGTCGCCACCCTGGCCCTGGCGTTCGGGCCCAGCATCGCCCCCTGGCTGCAGCGCCACGCCCGCCTCGGCCCGCGCCCGATCCTGGCTCTGCAGTTCGCGCTCGGCGTCTATGGCGGCTATTTCGGCGGCGCGGTCGGTCTGATGATGATGGCGGCCTGGAGCCTGCTGGCCGGCGTCGACCTTAAGCAGCTCAATCCGGCCCGCACCCTGATGGTCAGCGCCGCCAACACCGTCGCGGTGCTGTGCTTCGCCCTGGCCGGAGCGGTACGCTGGCGCGAGGCCCTGGTTCTGGGCGCCGCGGCCCTGGTCGGCGGATATCTCGGCGCGCACGCCGGCAAGCGGCTGGACGCCCGGGCGGTCCGCGCCGGGACCATCGCCCTCTCCGTCGTCATGACGGCCGTGTTCTTCGTCCGCGCCGCACGCTAGCGGCGGGGCTTTTCTTCCCCAAGGGCGCCGCCTTATGGTCGCCGGGCGTCGGGGAGAGACACATGAAGTTCATCGGCAAGATCGCACTCGGGCTGCTCGGACTGGTGCTGCTGCTGGCCGCCGTCGTGGTCGTGCGCACGCTGACATACAAGCCCGCTGCGGGCGCCGACCTGACCAAGGTGAAGCTGGCCGCGCCGGTCGCCGTCGACAGCGCCAAGGCCGCCGAGCACCTCTCCCAGGCCATCCAGTTCCAGACCATCAGCCACCAGGACCCGGCCGAAAACCAGATGGCCGAGTGGGACAAGCTGCACACCTGGCTGCAGACGACCTACCCCGCCGCCCATGCCGCCATGACCCGCGAGATCGTCGGCGGCCACACCCTGGTCTACACTTGGAAGGGTTCGGACCCGAGCCTCGCCCCCGTCGTGCTGATGGCGCACCAGGACGTGGTGCCGGTGACGCCGGGCACCGAGGAAGACTGGAAGCAACCGCCGTTCGAGGGCCGGATCGTCGACGGCGCGGTCTGGGGCCGCGGCTCGATCGACGACAAGGGCTCGCTGGTCACGCTGTTCGAGGGGGCCGAGACGCTGGCGGCGCAGGGCTTCAAGCCGCGCCGCACCGTGATGATCGTCTCCGGCCATGACGAGGAAGCCGGCGGCAGCGGCGCCCAGGCCGCGGCTGCGCTGCTGAAGTCGCGCGGGATCAAGGCGCAATTCGTGCTGGACGAAGGCCTGGCGATCATCTCCGACAACCCGATCACCGGCGGCCCGGTCGCCCTGATCGGCATCGCCGAGAAGGGCTACGCGACCCTGATGGTCACGGCCGACGCCGAGGGCGGCCACTCGTCCGCCCCGCCGGCCGATTCCGGCGGCGTGCTGACCCTCTCCAAGGCGGTGACCAAGATCGCCGAGAACCAGTTCCCGCTGAAGCTGAGCGGCCCGGGCGGGTCGATGCTGGAAGCGCTGGCTCCGGAGGGGGGCTTCCCGATCCGCATGGCCATGGCCAACCGCTGGCTGTTCGAGCCGCTGATCCTCAAGCAGGCTTCCGCAACGCCGGCCGGCGCGGCCCTGCTGCACACGACCATCGCGCCGACCATGCTGAAGGGCAGTCCCAAGGAGAACGTCCTGCCGCAGGACGCCACCGCCTGGATCAACTACCGCATCGCGCCCGGCGACAGTTCCGCCGACGTGATGGCGAAGGCCAAGAGCGTGGTCGGCGATCTGCCGGTCGGATTCTCCTGGAGCCGGCCGCCGAACGAGCCCTCGCCGGTGTCATCGATCAAGTCGGACGCCTGGATGACCGTCGCGGCGCTGGCCAAGGACACCGCCAAGGCGCCGGTCGCACCGGGCCTGGTCACGGCCGGCACCGACAGCCGCTACATGACTGGCGTGGCCACCGACGTCTATCGGTTCCAGCCGATGGTGTTCTCGCTGGAGACCATCAAGATGATCCACGGCACCAACGAGCATATGACCCTGGAGAATCTGGAACGAGCCGTTCAGTTTTATGCGCGATTGATCGCTACGTCGGCCGGGTAGCCCTTGCGAAGCGCGGCCGCGCATCGCACGTTCCGTGCAACTGAATTGGAGACCTCTTATGCGTAACTGGCGCCTGGACGAAGACGAAGACAGCGAAGACGGCGCCCGCAAGCCCGACATGCCGATGACGGCGGGGCCTGTGCAGAACGCGCTCTACAAGTCGCGCACCGTGCTCATTTTCGGTGAGATCGACATGCGCCTGGCCGAGCGGGTCACCGCCCAGCTCCTGGCCCTGTCGACGGAAAGCGACAAGCCGATCAAGGTGGTGATCAACTCGCCCGGCGGTCACGTCGAGAGCGGCGACACCATCCACGACATGATCAAGTTCTGCGGTCCGCAGGTGAAGGTGATCGGCACCGGCTGGGTGGCCTCGGCCGGCGCGCACATCTTCCTGGGCGCCACCAAGGAAAACCGCCTCTGCCTGCCCAACACCCGCTTCCTGCTGCACCAGCCGATGGGCGGCGTGCGCGGCCAGGCCAGCGATATCCAGATCGAGGCCGAGGAGATCGTGAAGATGCGTGAGCGCGTCAATCGCATGATCGCCAAGGAAACCGGGCAGACCTACGAAAAGATCGTCAAGGACACCCAGCGGAACTTCTGGATGGGCGCCGAGGCCGCCGTCGAATACGGCCTGGTCTCCAAGATCATCCACAACGCCAGCGAGGCGTAGGATGGTGACCGCGCCCTGGTGGAAGGGCGCGGTCGTCTACCACGTCTACGTGCGGAGCTTCTTCGACTCCGACGGCGACGGCCACGGCGACCTGCGGGGCGTCCTGGCCAAGCTGGACTACATCGAGAGCCTGGGTGTCGACGCCATCTGGCTCTCGCCTGTCCACCCCTCGCCCAACCGCGACTGGGGCTACGACATCTCCGACTATGAAGGCGTCCATCCCGACTACGGAACGTTGGACGACCTGGGCGACCTGATCGACGCCGCTCACAAGCGTGGCCTGAAGGTGCTGCTCGACGAAGTGCTGTCGCACACCTCCGACGAACACCCCTGGTTCGCCGACAGCCGCGACGGCGGCGCCGAAGGGCACAAGGCAAGTTGGTACGTCTGGGCCGATCCGGCCAGGGACGGGACCGCGCCGAACAACTGGCTGTCGGTGTTCGGCGGCCCGGCCTGGGCCTACCAGCCGGCGCGCCGCCAGCACTATCACCACAAGTTTCTGCGCCAGCAGCCGAAGCTGAACTGGCGCCACCCGGACGCCAAGGCCGCGGCCCTGGACGTGCTGGATTTCTGGCTGGCCAAGGGGATCGACGGCTTCCGGCTCGACGTCGCCGGGACCTTCCTGCACGACGACACCCTGACCGACAATCCGCCGGTTCCGGCGCAGGACCGGGCGCGGCGTCACTGGGCCCACGCCAGCGAGATGCAGCGCCACCTGCACGACTCCAATCTGCCCGAGAACGTGCCGCTGCTGGACGAGATCCGTCGCCGGGTTGACGCCTTCGACGAGCGCTTCGTGTTCGGCGAGTTCTCCGAGGAAGAGGAACGCTGCGGCGCCTATTCGACGCCGGAAGAGGGGCTGCACTCGGCCTACACCTTCGTGCTGCTGCACGCCCGGCGGCTGTCGCCGGCGATCTTCCAGGCCCACTACGAGACGCTGGACCGCTTCCCCGGCCATTGGCCGTGCATCTCGTTCTGCAATCACGACATCCCGCGGACGGCGACGCGGTTCGGCGGCGGCGAGGCGATCGCGCGGCTGATGCTGGCCCTGCTGCTGACCCTCAAGGGCACGGTGCTGCTCTACCAGGGCGAGGAGCTCGGCCTGCCCGAGGCCCAGAGCCTGACCCGTGAACAGATCCGCGATCCGGTCGGCGACCTCTACTGGCCGATCGCCAAGGGCCGTGACGGCTCGCGCACCCCGATGCCCTGGACCGAGGGCGACAATATGGGCTTCACCGCCGGCAAGCCGTGGCTGCCGCTGGCGGTAGAGCATGCGGGCCTGGCGGCGGCGACCCAGGAAGCGGACCCGGCCTCGACGCTGGCCTATTCGCGGGCCCTGCTGGCGATGCGCCGCGACCACCACGCCCTGAGCCGCGGCGAGCTCGAAACGATCACCGCGCCCGAGCCGATCCTGGCCTTCATCCGCCGCGATGGCGACCAGCAGGTGGTCTGCGTGTTCAACATGGGCGCGGCGCCCGCCGTGTTCGGCGACGAACGGCTGGCCGGCGCCAGCGTCCTTGAGCCAGGCGCCGGCGACGCCAGCCTCGACGGCGCAGCTCTGCACCTAGGACCGCATTCAGCCCGGTTCCTACGGCTGGCGTGACGCGTTAGAAGACCCCATGCCCGACGGCGACACCAAGACAGCCCAAGCCCCCGCGACCGACGCCAAGTTCGGCCGCGGCTTCCTGCATGACATCTGGTACTTCGCCGCCATCGGCAGCGACCTGAAGCCGGGCAAGCTGCAGCGCTACGAGCTGCTCGGCGAGCCGATCCTTCTGGGCCGCGACCGGGCCGGCAAGGTCTATGCGCTCAAGGACATCTGCCCGCATCGCGCCGCGCCGCTGTCGGCCGGCAAGTTGGTCCGCGAGGCCGACGGCGCCGAGAGCGTCGAGTGCCCCTATCACGGCTGGCGCTTCAAGACCGACGGGGCCTGCGCGGCGATCCCATCGCTGGTCGACGACCAGGCGATGGACGTCAGTCGCATTCGGGTGCGCCGCTATCCGGCGGCCGAGAGCCAGGGCCTGGTGTTCGTCTGGATCAGCTCCGACCCGCGTTTCGCCGGCGAGCCCTCAGAACCGCCGCCGGAGTTCCCTGGCGTAGTCGGCGGCGGGCCCAAGCTGGTCGACCGCATGGATTTCGACGCCCACATCGACCACGCGGTGGTCGGGCTGATGGACCCGGCCCACGGCCCTTATGTGCATCAGCAGTGGTGGTGGCGCTCGGCCAAGAGCCAGCACGAGAAGGCCAAGAAGTTCGAGCCGCGCGAGCAGGGCTTCGCCATGGTTCGGCACGAGCCCAGCAAGAACAGCCGCGCCTACGCCATCCTCGGCGGCGAGCCGCTGACCGAGATCACCTTCCGCATCCCGGGCATGCGCTGGGAGCACGTGACGGTCGGCCAACGCCAGGTGCTGTCGCTGACCTGCCTGACCCCGCTGTCGGAGACCAAGACCCGGATCACCCAGATCGTCTGGTCAGACCACCCGGCCTTTCTGTTCCTCAAGCCGTTCATCGCCGCCGGCGCGCGCGCCTTCCTGCGCCAGGACGGCGACATGGTGAACCTGCAGAACGAGGGACTGCGCTACGACCCGTCGCTGCTTTGGATCGACGACGCCGACCGGCAGGCCAAGTGGTACCAGCAGCTGAAGCGCGAATGGACCGCCAGCCGCAAGGCCGGGCGCGCCTTCGAAAATCCTGTCGAGGCCGCGACCCTACGCTGGCGCAGCTAGCGGCTGGGGCTTCGGCGGCGCGGTCAGTTTCAGGTCCTCGATCGGGATCGGGCCAAAGCCGCGGTCGATCTCCCAGCTGATCCGCGCGCCGAGCGTCGTCACCGTCGAGACCGGCTCCATCCGGCGTAGGTCCATCGACCGGAGCGCCTCATGCGTGATCCGCACGTGCATGATCGGATGCTGCTCCAGGCCATCGCGGGTCTTGCCTGGCAGGAAGCCGCGGGCCAGGACCTCGATCTGGTCGATCGGAACCACGGACATCACCTCGACCCCGGTCCGCAGGACGGCCGAGCAGACATTGGCCAGGTGCATCTCGCGGCGGACGGCGATGGGCAGATGGGCGTGCACGCTGCGGCCGTTGTCGTTGAGCCCAACGCTCTCGTCCGGCATGGCGTCGAGTTCTAGCACGTCGAGATGCACGATCAGTTTGCCGGCGACCGGCATGTCGATCCCGAGCCCCTCCAGCACCGGCGCCAGCTCCGCGGCCGGAACGTGGGCCTTGAGCGCCGTCTCGATGGCGCCGATGTCGAGCGCCATCATCGCGCTGGCCAGTTCGACATCCAGATTGTGCAGCTCGGCGTTGCGCTTGGCGCGGGAGAACAGCTCGGCGTCCTTCTTGGCCGCCTCCAGCACCTTGGCGGCCAAGGCCCGGCGGCGATCCTGCTGCAGGCCCAGCAACCCGTCGATGAGGCCAGGGCGATAGTTGGTCATGGCGTGGCGCGCCTTCTTCTCCAGCGCGTTGGCGCGGATGGCGGGCTCGACCAGACCGGTCTCGAGGATTTCGCGCCAGTTCCGGCGCTCGTACTTCACGCAATGGGCGCGGGTGAGCTGCTCGAACAGCACCTCGTAGCGCGCGGCCAGATCGGGCGCCGTGCTGCGCTTCACGCCCTCACGCGCCTTGCGCTCGCGATCGCGCAGGGCTTTCTTGGTCGCCCGGTCGACACGGCTCACGGTGGCGATAATTGTACGTGGGGCGCCCGCAGCGTCCATCCCAGTTCCCCCTCGGCGGCGTTTCCGCTCTTAATTTCTGAATATCGACGTTTTCTCTCACCGCATCATTAAGAAAATCATGGACTTCACGACAACCGACGGCTTCGAGATCGCCTTCGACGACAATGCGCCCGAGGCCTATGAGCGGGCCATTCTGCTGGTTCACGGTTTCGCCTCGAACCGCAACGAGGGCTGGAAGCGCACCGGCTGGTACACGGCGCTGGAGCGCCGCCGCTTCCGGGTGATCGCGCTCGACCAGCGCGGCCATGGCCAGAGCGCCAAGCCGCACGACCCACAGGCCTATCAGCGCGAGCGCCTGTCGCGCGACGTGATTGAGCTCATCGACCATCTGGGGATCAACCGGGTTGATCTGTTCGGCTATTCGATGGGCGCGCGCACGGCGCTCACCGCCGCGCTGCTGGCGCCGGAGCGGTTCTCGAACCTGATCCTGGGCGGCGTGGGCGACAAGCTGTTGGAGGAGCGTCCCGGATCGCGCGGCGACGTCATGGGCCAGGCCATGCTGGCCGAGGATCCGGAGACCATCACCGAGCCCTTCCTGCGCAGCTTCCGCCAGTTCGCCGACGAGCAGGGCGAGGACCGCCAGGCCCTGGCCGCGCTCAGCCGCACCCAGAACCCGGCCCTGGACGTCGCGGCCTTCGCGACCCTGCCGATGCCGGTGCTGGCGGTGGCCGGATCGCGCGAATCGAACGGCGATCCAGAGGTGCTGGCAAAGTCGTTCCCGCTCGGGCGCGGCGTGGTGGTGCCGGGCTGCGACCACTTCTCGGCCATCCCGCACGCCCTGACCAAGGCGGCGGTGTTCGACTTCATCGACGGCGTGCTGGACGATCCTTGGGCGCGGTGACAGGGCGATGAAGCCGAAGATCAGCCTGATCGGACTGGGAGTGCGCGACTTCGATCGGGCGCTGGCCTTCTATCGGGACGGCCTCGGCTTCACGCCGCACAACTACACGGCCGGCGAGGACCACGTGATGTTCAAGCTCGAGGGGACGTGGCTCTCGCTCTACCCTCGCGACAAGCTGGCCGAAGACGCGACTGTCCCGGACGATGGCCACGGTTTCAGCGGCTTCAGCCTGGCGCACAATGTTGGCTCGCCGGCCGAGGTCGACGCCGTATTCGCCCACGCCGTCTCGGTCGGGGCCGCGCCGGTGAAGACCCCGCGCGAGGTGTTCTGGGGCGGCTATTCCGGCTATTTCGCCGACCCGGACGGCCACCTCTGGGAGGTGGCCTACAATCCGTTCACCGACCTGACCTGAAGGCTTCCTAGCTCTTCGGACCGAGGTTGTAGGGGCCGCCCTTCTCCAGCGCCTTGCGATAGGCCGGGCGGGCCTGGAGACGGTGCACCCAGGCGGCGATGTTCGGGTAGACGGCGAAGCGGCCGAAGGCGCCCGCGACCTCGCCGACGAAACTCATCTGGATGTCGGCGGCGGTCAGTTCGGCGCCCATCAGATAGTCGCGACTGGCCAGCGAGCGATCCAGATAGCCGAGGTGGTTGGCCATCTCGCCCTCGATGCGCGGCTGCAGCGGGGCGCCGGCCGCGCCCAGGCGCGCAACGTACATGTTCAGCATCAGCGGCAGCATGGCCGAGCCCTCGGCGTAGTGCAGCCACTGTTGGTGCTGCTCGTACTCGGGCGTGCCGGCCGGCGGCGCCAGGCGGCCGGCGGCGTGGTGGCGCAGGATGTAGTCGATGATCGCGCCGGACTCGATGACGGTGGCGCCGCCCTCGGTGACCACTGGCGACTTGCCCAGCGGGTGGATGGCGGTCAGCTCCGGCGGAGCCAGCCGGGTCGTGGCGTCGCGGAAGTACGGCTTGATCTCGTAGGGAAGGCCCAGTTCCTCCAGCAGCCAGAGGATGCGCTGAGAGCGCGAGTCGTTGAGGTGATGGACGACGATCATGGCGCTTCCTCTGCTTTGCTAAAGGCGTACCGGGCCGCGTGACGGGCCACAAGCTTCGCCTATAGTCGGGGCCATGATCTTGCAGGACCTCCCCGCCCGCCTCGACGACGCCGCCCTCGCCGCGGAAGGCTATGTGGCCCAGGCGCGCGCCGGGGTGAGCGCCCGCGTCGTCCGCGATGGTCTGCTCGACCGCGCCCTGCTGGACGCCCAGCAGCACGTGGCCCACGGCCTGGCCTGGGCGGCGGCCTACGCCGAGACCCTGCGCCAGACGGCGGCCTGGGCCCGCGCCCTGGCGGCGCAAGGCGCGCTGGGCGAAGCCGAGGCGCTGCCCGCCCAACTGCTGGCCTTCGAGTATCTGAGCCAGCTGGCCGGCGGCCTGCCGATGAACCAGGGCGAGACCTTCCGGCCGGGCGATCTCGACCTCGACGCCGGCGCGCTGGAGCCCGCCATCCGGGCGCTCGTGCCGGGAGCCTCCCAGGCGGTGAAGCTGCGCATCGTCGACCTGCTGGAGGCCGCGGTCGGCCGCCCCTCGCTGGAAGCCAGCGGGCTCGACGAGACGCTTAAGCACATCCGCGACCAGTTCCACGGCTTCGCCCAGGAGAAGATCGTCCCGTTCGCCCATGGCTGGCACCTGCGCGACGAGCTGATCCCCCTGCCGCTGATCGAGGAGCTGGCGGCGCTCGGCGTCTTCGGCCTGACCGCGCCGGAGGCCTATGGCGGCTCGGGCCTGGGCAAGGTGGCGATGTGCGTGGTCTCGGAGGCGCTGTCGCGCGGCTGGATCGGGACTGGCTCGCTAGGCACCCGATCGGAGATCGCCGCCGAGCTGATCCTGGCGCACGGGACCGACGAGCAGAAGCAGCGCCTGCTGCCGGCCATCTGCTCGGGCGAGACCATCCCCACCGCGGTGTTCACCGAACCGGAGGCCGGCTCGGACCTCGGCTCCCTGCGCACCCGGGCGGTGCGCGAGGGCGACAGCTGGAAGGTGACCGGCGCCAAGACCTGGATCACCCACGCCGCGCGCGCCGACCTGATGACTCTGCTGGTCCGCACCGATCCGGCCTCCAAGGACCACCGCGGGCTGTCGATGTTCCTGGCGCAGAAGCCGCGCGGCACGGTGGCCGATCCGTTCCCTGCCCACGGCATGAGCGGCGGCGAGATCGGCGTCATCGGCTATCGCGGCATGAAGGAATACGAGATCGGCTTCGACGGCTTCGAAGTCCCACACGCCAACCTGCTCGGCGGCCTGGAGGGCCAGGGCTTCGCGCAGTTGATGGCCACCTTCGAGAGCGCCCGCATCCAGACCGCCGCGCGGGCCATCGGGGTGGGCCAATCGGCGCTGGAGCTGGCGGTGGACTACGCCCTGGCGCGCCGGCAGTTCGGCCAGCCGATCGCGCAGTTCCCGCGGGTCGCCAACAAGGTCGCGCTGATGGCCGCCGAACTGCTGGGCGCGCGCCGCCTGACCTGGTTCGCCGCCCGCGCCAAGGACGAGGGCCGCCGCTGCGACCTCGAGGCCGGCATGGCCAAGCTGGTGGCGGCGCGGATCGCCTGGGCCGCCGCCGATAACGCGGTGCAGATCCATGGCGGGACCGGCTTCGCCACCGAGCAGCCGGTCAGCCGCGTGTTGGCCGACGCCCGGATTCTCAACATCTTCGAGGGGGCTGGAGAGATTCAGGCCCAGGTCATCGCCCGCCGGCTGCTCGAAGGCGCCAACTGAGCTTAGCGCGCCAAAGCTGCACGCGTTCTTGCAGCCTTACTGCCATAAGATCGATCAGGGCCGCCTCGCCGCAAGTGAGGCCTTGCAGATACTGAGACTCCGCCGCGCTGTCGCAGTCACCCGCGCTCAACCGTCAGTCCCGACCGAAACGATTTCGCGCTGACCGGGTGCGGTATACGCAACTGCTTGCGTCTAGGTAACTGAGATCGGCGCTCGGCGCCGCCCCCCGTAGGCGAACGACTTCTAACGCACGACGTTTTACGAGCATGCTCAGCGAGTCGCGATTTTTGTCATCGGCGGGCGGTCAGCGCGGCAGGCGCGGATTCAGCAGGAAAACGCGGGTCTGCGACGCTGCGCCACACGGCAAAGCCTCGCCTCCCACGCTACATGGATTGGCGTACTCGCATCGCGGAACGAGTTCGCTGAACGCACTCAACCAAACCCTTCGCTTGGACGCGCCGTATCGAAGGGCTAAGAGGATTTTGTGGTCATGACGACCTGCGTCACTGCCGTCCGACTCCCCCCGGGCGGCCGCCTAGCAGTAGAAACGAATAGCGGACTCCCCGCCGGGCTGCGCAACTCTGCGCTGCATGACGTGGAACTGCTTGAGATGGTAGCGGAAGAGTATTGCGTAGAGTTCGAGAAGCGCAGAGCGCCGACTACGACGAGGCTCGTGGTCCAATGAAGCACGTTTCCAGCAACATCGAAGTCGCCAGCGAAACCCAGGTTCGCGTTCCGACCCGTCGCGCGCTCGCCAAGCAACAGACCCGCGCCAAGGTCCTGTCGGCCGCCCGCCGCCTGTTCTCCGAGTCGGGCTACGAAGGCGCGACCATCCGGGACATCGCCGCCGAAGCCGGCATGTCGACGGGCGCGGTTTTCGCCAACTTCACCGACAAATCCGACCTGTTCCGCGAGATCATGATCGCGGACATGGAAGCCCTGGTCGAAGCCATGCGTGACGGCGCCTCGCGCGGTCGCGGCGTGGACGACGCCATGCTGAAGCTCTTCACCGCCGGCTACTCGTTCTACAAGAGCCGCCTGCCGCTAGCCCGCGCCGCCTTCGGCATCTCCTGGATGCCCGAGCAGGGCCAGGAGCTGCGCGACCTGGCGCCGGTGCAAGCGGTCCAGGACCTGTTCACCGAGCAGCTCAACCAAGGCGTCGAGCGCGGCGAACTCTCCCAGGAAGCCGAAGTGAAGCTGCGCAGCCAGATGCTGTTCGACAGCTACCTGGCCAACTTCCAGGAAGCCATCTTCGGCGGCTGGAGCATCGATGCGCTCCAAGCCAAGTCCAAGGATCAGATTCGCGTGATCCTGGCCGGCGCGCGCCGGGGCTAAATCAGTCTAACTGCCCGAGCTTGCGAGATCTGGCCCCCGGGGTCAGATCTCAGCTTGGCTTTTGCACTGCAATAATGGGGCTTTAGCCCCGCGGCGAACTGTCGCATCTTTCCCCATGACACATTCCTCACGCAGGATTCGCCGTAAGCAACTTACGGGGAGGCCTGCGCACTCGTGGCAGGCTGGGGGAAGAACTTGAGCGTACGTAAGTCCCAGAAGGAGGCGACGCGGCAACGCGTGATCGACGCCGCCCGCGATCTGTTCGAGACCAAGGGCTATGACGCCACCACAGTGCGCGAGATCGCCACCCAGGCCGCGGTCTCGGTCGGCAGCGTCTTCACCACCTTCGCATCCAAGGGCGACATCCTCAGCCAGGTCATGGCCGACCGGCTGGACGGCCTCTACGCCGAACTCGACCGCCTGGCCCCGCATCTGCGCGGCTCGACGGCCGATCGGCTGCGCTCGATCTTCGCCATCCACTACGCCTTCGAGACCCGCCGCACCCGGCTGTTCCTGGCCCACATCGCCGCGGCCTACAACTGGACGCTCAGCCCCTCCAGCCGGCCCTACGGGCGCAATCCGCGGCTGCGCAACGTGATCCGCGACTGCCTGGCGGACGGGGTCGCCCGCGGCGACGTCGATCCCAGCACGGACCTGGAGATCGCGGTCGACGCCCTGATGGCCTCCTATGCCTGGACCTATCGCCTGGCCGCCTGGGACGACGCCGACGCCGAGGCGATGAGCGCCGTGATGGATCGTCACATCGGCCTGATCGCCCACGGATTCCGCGTCCCGCAGGCCGCGAACCAATAGGCCGCTCGCCCCGATCTCGGCTAAGATCGCGGCATGAACATTTTCACCTACCTGATCCCGATCAGCCTGGCGGCGGTGACCATCACGCTGTTCATCGGCCTCTACGCGCTGTTCCGCGGCGGCGACTTCGGCCGCTCCTATTCGAACAAGCTGATGCGCCTGCGCGTGGTGATGCAGGCCATTGCGGTCGCCATCCTGGTGCTGGCCGTCTGGTGGCGCGCCAAGTTCGGCGGCTGACCTTGGTCGTCCTCAATAAGATCTATACCCGGACCGGCGACGGCGGCTCCACCCGCCTGGCGACCGGCGAGCCGGTCTCCAAGGCCTCGCTGCGGGTCGAGGCCTATGGCGCGGTGGACGAAACCAACGCCTGCCTGGGCTTGGCGCGGCTGCACACCGCGACCGATCCGGAGTTGGACGCCATGCTGGCGCGGATCCAGAACGAGCTCTTCGACCTGGGCGCGGACCTAGCCGCCCCGCCGCGGGCCGACGAAACCAACACCCTGCGGATGGTCGCCTCGCAGGTCGTGCGGCTTGAGCATGAGATCGACTCGATGAACGCGGCCTTGCCGCCGCTCGCCTCGTTCATCCTGCCGGGCGGAACGCCCGCGGCGGCCCATCTGCATCTGGCCCGCACGGTCGCCCGCCGCGCCGAACGCATCGCCGTGGCCCTGGTCGAGGCCGGCGAGACCGTCGGCCCGGAGGCAATGCGATATCTCAACCGGTTGTCGGACTTCCTGTTCGTCGTCGCGCGCCACGCCAACGACCGCGGCGCCAGCGAGGTCTTCTGGCAGTCGGGCGCGACCCGCTAGTTCTTCGCGGCGGTCGCGTTCTTCGCGGGCGTCGCGGCCTTGCCCGCCGGCTGATCGCCGCGCGCCTTGGCAGCGTCGGCCTTGGCCGCCGCGCGGCTGGTCTTGTCGACGATCGGTCGGCCGGTGATGTCGGAGATCTGGACCGGCCGCGCGCAGGTGCGGCTGCGCCAGTCCCACCAGTCGCCCGCCGCCTCGCACTTCTGGCCAGGCCAGACCCAGCCGACATGATAGGCGAAGGCGCCGACGCTCAGGATGAGGAAAAGGCCCAGGAAGATCAGCTTCAGGCGGTCGATCGTACGGTTCATGCGGTGCTTCTAGTCGTCGGCTTACGCGGCTGCTAGCGCCTTCCTCGGCCGAAAATGCGGCGAAGTGTTACCCCGCGCTGGCTTGCAATGCTCGGAGGAACCGTTATTGCCGCATCGACCGAATTTTTCGCAAAAACTAATTTGAGGCGCTAGCTACCCATGAAGGTGTTGGTCCCGGTCAAACGGGTGATCGATTCAAACGTCAAGGCCAGGGTTAAGTCCGACCAATCGGGCGTCGACCTCGCCAATGTGAAGATGTCCATCAATCCCTTCTGCGAAATCGCAGTCGAGGAGGCCGTCCGCCTGAAGGAGAAGGGCGTCGCCTCCGAGGTGGTCGTCGTTTCCATCGGACCGGCTCAGGCTCAGGAAACCCTGCGCCAGGCTCTGGCCATGGGCGCTGACCGCGCCGTGCTGATCCAGACCGACCAGGACCTGGAGCCGCTGGAAGTGGCCAAGGTGCTCAAGGCGGCGATCGCCGAAGAGAACCCGAACGTGGTGATCATGGGCAAGCAGGCCATCGACGGCGACAACAACGCCACCGGCCAGATGCTCGCGGCGATCCTCGATTGGCCGCAGGCGACCTTCGCCTCGGCGATCGAACTGTCGGCCGACAGCGCCAAGGTGACCCGTGAAGTCGACGGCGGCCTGCAGACCATCGAGGTCGGCCTGCCCGCCATCATCACCGCGGACCTGCGCCTCAACGAGCCGCGCTACGCTTCGCTGCCGAACATCATGAAGGCGAAGAAGAAGCCGCTGGACGTCAAGGAAGCCGCCTCGCTGGGCGTCGACCTGAAGCCGCACCTGAAGGTCCTGAAGGTCGCCGAGCCCGCCAAGCGTTCGGCCGGCATCAAGGTTGAAACCGCTGGCGACCTGGTCGCCAACCTCAAGACCGCGGGAGTCCTCTAATGGCTGTTCTCGTCATCGCCGATCACGACAACGCGTCGCTGAAGGACTCCACCAACAAGACCGTCACCGCCGCCCTGGCCCTCTCGGGCGACGTGGACGTGCTGGTCGCCGGCAAGGGCGCCAAGGCCGCGGCTGACGCCGCCGCCAAAGTCGCCGGCGTGCGCAAGGTGCTGCTGGCCGAAAGCGACGAGCTGGGCCAAGGCCTGGCCGAAGCTGTCGAAGCCACCGTGGTTCCGCTGATGGCCGGCTACGACGCCGTCCTGACCCCGGCCACCTCGCAGGGCAAGAACTTCAGCCCGCGCATCGCCGCCAAGCTGGACGTCGCGCAGATCTCGGAAATCATCGAAGTCGTCAGCAACGACACCTTCGTGCGCCCGATCTACGCCGGCAACGCGCTGGAAACCGTCCAGTCGTCGGACGGCAAGAAGGTCATCACCGTCCGCGCCACCGCCTTCAAGGCGGCCGCTGAAGGCGGCTCGGCCTCGGTCGAGACCGTTCCGGCCGGCGCCGTGACGGTCAAGGTGAAGTTCGTCGACCAGCAGCTGGTGAAGTCGGCCCGTCCGGAACTGGCCGGCGCCAAGATCGTCGTCTCCGGCGGTCGCGCCATGGGTTCGGCCGAAGAGTTCCAGAAGATCATCGAGCCGCTCGCCGACAAGCTCGGCGCTGCGGTCGGCGCTTCGCGCGCCGCGGTGGACGCCGGCTATGCGCCGAACGACTACCAGGTCGGCCAGACCGGCAAGGTCGTCGCTCCGGAACTGTACGTCGCCGTCGGCATCTCGGGCGCCATCCAACACCTGGCCGGCATGAAGGACTCCAAGGTCATCGTGGCGATCAACAAGGACGCCGACGCGCCGATCTTCCAGGTCGCCGACTTCGGTCTGGTGGCGGACTACAAGACCGCCGTGCCGGAACTGATGGAAGCCCTGACCGCCGCCGGCAAGTAAGCCGACGACGGTTCCAGGAACCAAACGATCAGGGGGCGGTCCTTCGCGGGACCGCCCCTTTTTCATGCCTGCTGCTCTGTCAGCGGGCGGCGACGGCAGGGGGCGGAGCGGAGACGCCCAGGGTGAAAGTCATTTCCCGCCCGACCAGCTCGACGGGCGCAAGCTCGGTGCGCAGGTTGCGCAGGGCCGCCACGGCTTGGCTGTCGAGTTCCGGCGAGCCGGACGACTTCACCACCCGCACGCTGTTTAGCCGATCCGAACCGATGCCAACCCGCACGCTGAGGCTCTGGCCGGCGAGGTCGACGCTCCGCTCGGCCAGCCGCGCCTCGGCGTCGGCGGTGGTCGCGGCCGCATACCGGGCGCCTGAGGCCGGGCTGGCCTGAACCGGGGAAAGGGGAGCCGCGGCCAGCAGTAGGCCGACCGCGCTCAGCACAAGAAGCTGGGCCTTCATGGAATTGTCCTGGAATTGTCGGGGTTTGGGGGAGGAACGGCGCCGCCCCGTTGATATGCGCCTGCGCCACGCCCAGATCGAACGATGATTGTTGTCCCAGCTTGTTACGGGAGCTGACAACCCGCGTGGTCCGCCTGCCGCCCTTCTTCGCCCTCCGCGCCCTTGCCGCCGCGGCCCGTCGACGTAGCTACAGCCGCGCCGCCGAGGAGCTGTCGGTCACCCACGGCGCGGTCAGCCAGCAGATCCGCAAGCTGGAAGCCGAGCTCGGCGCGGGGCTGTTCGTCCGCCAGGGCAACGCCATGATCCCCACCCCAGCCGCGGAGAAGCTGGCCGGCGAGGTCGAGCGCGCCCTGCGCATCCTGCAGGACGGTGTGGCGGCCTTCTCCGGAGCGGCCGAGCGCGATCCGCTGGTCGTCAGCCTTGAGCCGCAATTCGGCACTCGCTGGTTGCCGCTACGCCTGCCGCGGCTGCTGGCCGATCCGGCCGGCGCCAACGTCGACTTCGTCATCGAATCGCGGACCGCCGACTTCGTCACCGATGGGGTCGATATGGGCGTGCGCTACGGAAGCGGCGAAGACCAGGGCGTCGAGAAGGTGCTGCTGTTCTGCGAACAGCTGTTCCCCGTGGCCAGTCCAGACCTAGCCGCACAGCACTCGGTCCGGGAGCCCAAAGACATCCTGGCCACCCCGTTGCTGCGCCACCGCCACCGGCCCTGGAGCATTTGGCTTTCCGCCTTCGACCTCGCCGACCCGCAGCGCGGGCCCGAATTCGAGGACTCGCTGATGCTGCTGGAATCGGCGGCCCAGGGCATGGGCGTGGCCCTGGCGCGCGGTAGCCTGGTCGAGCAGGACCTGGCCAGCGGTCGGCTGGTGCGGCTGCTGCCTCACGCGGTCGACAACGAGTTCGCCTTCTACATCGCCTGGCGCGCCGACAGCCCGAAACTTCGGCGGATACACGCTCTGCGCGACTGGCTGCTGGCCGAGGCGGGCAACGGCGGGGCCTGATCGGGCGCAAGCCGGTTTTTCCACATCGCGGCTACGCTGCGTCGCAGCAAAAGCCTTGGCCTGAGCGCCATTCCCCATGTTAGAAACCCGTCACAAGCGGGCGTACCGGGGATCGCGCCAGCGTTACTGAAGGCAATTTTCGGCATGGTTCAGATCAAGTCGGTCGGCATCATCGGCGCCGGCCAAATGGGTTCGGGCATCGCTCATGTCTGCGCCCTGGGCGGCTACGACGTCCTGCTGCACGACGTCAGCCCAGAGCGCATCGAAGCCGGCCGCTCGCTGATCGAGAAGAACCTCGCCCGCCAGGTCTCCCGCGGCCACGTGGATCAGGCCGCGATGGACGCGGCCATGGCCCGCATCAAGGCCGCTCCGGAACTGCAGACCGTCGGCGCCGCCGACATCGCCATCGAGGCGGCCACCGAGAACGAAGAGGTCAAGAAGACCATCTTCAAGGCGCTGACCCCGCACCTCGGGCCCAACACCATCCTGGCGTCCAACACCTCCTCGATCTCCATCACCCGCCTGGGCGCGGCGTCCGATCGCCCCGAGCGGTTCATCGGCCTGCACTTCATGAATCCGGTTCCGGTGATGAAGCTGGTGGAGATCATCCGCGGCATCGCGACCGACGCGCCGACCTACGAGACCGCCGTCAACTTCGCCAAGTCGCTGGGCAAGACCACGGCCAACGCCGAGGATTTCCCCGCCTTCATCGTCAACCGGATCCTGGTGCCGATGATCAACGAGGCGATCTACACCCTCTACGAAGGGGTCGGCACGGTCGACGCCATCGACACCGCCCTGAAGCTGGGCGCGAACCATCCGATGGGCCCGCTGGAACTGGGCGACTTCATCGGCCTCGACACCGTTCTGTCGATCATGAACGTGCTCTACGAAGGCCTGGCCGATTCCAAGTACCGCCCCTGCCCGCTGCTGGTGAAGTACGTCGAGGCCGGCTGGCTGGGCCGCAAGACCGGTCGTGGGTTCTACGATTATCGCGGCGAAACCCCGGTCCCGACCCGCTAAACCCATTCTGGGCGCCTAACAGGTGTGAAGCGTTCGTTAATCCATTCGACTTGTCACGCTTCCGCATCCGATAATCCAAGCGATTCGGAAACCGCGGGCACATGCGACAGTTCACATCGGTGGCGCTTTCGGCCACCTATCTCTGTCTAGCGCTGATCGTCGCCCTGCTGCTGTGGCGCAACGGGGGCGGCTGGGCTGCGGGCGTGTCGGCCCTGGTCGGCGGCCTCGGCCTTTGCTTCGCCGTCCATGGCCTGGTCCTGCAAACCCTGAAGCTGCGCGGCCTGCGCAATGAACTGGACGCCGTGCGCGAGGCCCAGCGCGTCATGCTGGCCCAGATGGAGCAGGTCGACGCCCGGATGAGCGAAGTGGCCGAAGCGGTCAGCGACGACGCCGACCGTTCCGAAGCCCTCGAAGGCGAGGTCCACCTGCTCGAAGGCCTGGTCCAGCAGCTCGGCGATCGGCTGGAAGAGCGCGTGGTCGCCGCGACCGTTTCGCCGCTCCGCCCGGAGATCAACTACCGCCGCCACCAGTCGGCCGCCCTGCTCGACACCGTCCGCGAGGCCCTCGCCGAGAACCGCGTCGACCTCTACCTGCAGCCGGTGGTCGGCCTGCCGCAGCGCCGGACGGTCTTCTACGAAAGCTATTCGCGCCTGCGCGACGCCGGCGGCCGGGTGATGATGCCGGCCGAGTACCTGACCGTCGCCGAGCCGGAAGGCCTGGTCACCTCGATCGACAACCTGCTGCTGTTCCGCTGCGTGCAGATCGTCCGCCGCCTGGCCAAGCAGGACCGCAAGGTCGGGATCTTCTGCAACATCTCCACGGCCAGCCTGGCCGACGAGACCTTCTTCCCGCAGTTCCTGGACCTGCTGGCCGCCAACCGCGACCTGTCCGGCGCGCTGATCTTCGAGCTGGGCCAGGCGGCGTTCGACGCCCGCGGCGCGGTCGAAGCGCGCAACATGGGCAAGCTGGCCGAGCTCGGCTTCCGGTTCTCGATCGACAAGGTCACCAACCTCGACCTCGACTTCCAGGACCTCGCCCGCTCGGACGTGAAGTTCCTGAAGATCAGCGCTCCCGTGCTGCTGGACGAGCTGGTCGAGACCGAGGACGGCCTGGTGCTGCGCTCGATGCCCGACCTGGCCGCCCAGGACTTCTCCGCCCTCACCCGCCGCTACGGCGTGGAGATCGTCGCCGAGAAGGTCGAGAGCGAGCGCCAGATCGTCGACATCCTCGAGCTCGACATCACCTATGGCCAAGGCCACCTGTTCGGCGAGCCGCGGGCGATCCGCGACGCCGTCCTGGCCGAGGCCGACATCCCGCTCGAGGCGCCCGAGCCGGTCGCGCCCCGGCCCCGCACCCGCGGCGGCGTAGGCGTGCTGGCCACGCGGCACGCCGCCGCCACCCGCCTCTGACGCACCCGCCGCGCATTGACCGCAGGGCCGGCGCCCTTTACCGCCGCAGACCATGACCGCACCCGCCCTGATCAACGGCCTGTCGGCCGTCGCCGACCGCTACGACGTCCTGCTCTCAGATGTCTGGGGCGTGATCCACAACGGACGCGAAAGCTTCAAGGCCGCCTGCGAGGCGCTGGTCCGTTGGCGCGCCGAGCGCGGTCCGGTGATCCTGATCTCCAACGCCCCGCGCCCCTCCAGCGCCGTGCACAGCCAGCTCGACCAGCTGGGCGTGCCGCGCGAAGCCTGGTCGGCCTTCATCTCCTCGGGCGACGCCACCCGCATCCTGCTGAGCGCCCGCGCGCCGGGCCCGGCCTGGGCCATCGGCCCGGAGAAGGACGCCCCGCTGTACGAGGGCCTGGACCTGGCCTTCGCCGGCCCCGACGCCGCGGCGTTCATCTCCTGCACCGGTCCCTATGACGACGACGTCGAAGGCCCCGACGATTACGAAGAGCGCTTCAAGGTCGCGCTGGAGCGGGGGCTGCCGATGATCTGCGCCAACCCCGACCTGGTGGTGCAGAAGGGCGACCGGCTGATCTATTGCGGCGGGGCGCTGGCCCAGCGCTACGAGCAGATGGGCGGCCAGGTGATCATGGCCGGCAAGCCGCACGCGCCGATCTACGAACTCTGCCTGGCCGAGGCGCAGCTGATCCTCGGCAAGCCGCTGGATCGTTCGCGGGTGCTGTGCATCGGCGACGCGGTGATCACCGACGCCAAGGGCGCCAACGACCAGGGGCTGGACGTGCTGTTCGTCGCCAGCGGCATCCACGGCGCCGAGACGATCGGCGCGGACGGAGTGAACGCGCAGGCGGTCGAGGGCCTGCTGGCCAAGGACGGCGCCAAGGCGACCTACGCCATCGCCGACCTGGCGTGGTGAGCGAAAGCCGCTAACTAGAACAAGGCTGTCAGGAGCTGTGGGCTTGCACGGGTTTTATTTCGAGGATCTGAGCGTCGGCCAGTCCGCGGAGATCACCAAGATCGTCGGGGCCGCCGATATCGACGCCTTCGCGGCGGTCTCGGGCGACACCAATCCCGTCCACCTGGACGAGGACTATGCCCGCGGCACCACCTTCCAGGGGCGCATCGCCCACGGCATGCTGTCGGGAGCCTATATCTCGGCCGTGCTCGGCACCCGCCTGCCCGGCCCCGGGGCCATCTACCTGACCCAGTCGCTGCGCTTCCGCCGGCCGGTGAAGATCGGCGATCCGGTGGTGACCCGCGTGACCGTGCAGGCGCTGGACGAGCGCCGCGCCCACGTGACCCTCGCCACCATCTGCCAGGTCGACGGCAAGACCGTGGTCGACGGCGAAGCCGTGGTCATGGTCCCGCGCCGTCCCAAGGACGCCTGAGCCTATGCGCATCGTTCATGGGTGGAAGGGTCTCGAAGAGGCCGAGACGGGCGCGGCGGTCGCGCTCGGCAACTTCGACGGCGTCCATCGCGGCCACCAGCGGGTGATCGCGCAGGCCGCCAAGGCCGCCATGGCGATGAAGGCGCCGCTGGGGGTGATCAGTTTCGAGCCGCACCCGCGCCAGATCTTCCAGCCGAACGCCCCAACCTTCCGGATCATGAAGACCGACCAGCAGGCCAGGGCTCTGGCGGCGCTGGGCGTCGACGTCTTCTACGTGCTGCCCTTCGATCATGAGATGGCCAACCTCACCGACCGCGAGTTCGCCACCGACGTGCTGAAAGAGGGCCTGGGCGTGCGCCACGTGGCGGTCGGCTTCGACATCTCGTTCGGCAAGGGCCGCACCGGCAGTCCGGAACTAATGGAAGCCTATGGCCGGGAGCTCGGCTTCACGGTGTCCATCGCCGAGGCGCTGGGCGAAGGGGCGACGAAGTTCTCGTCGACCGGCGTGCGCGAGGCGCTGCGCGACGGCCGCCCGCAGGACGCCGCCGCCATCCTCGGCCGACCGTTCGCCATCGAGGGCGTGGTCGAGCGCGGTCGCCAGCTGGGCCGCACCCTGGGCTTCCCGACCGCCAATGTCGCGCTGACCGACTATGTGATCCCGCGCATGGGGGTCTATGCGACCCGCACCCGCCTGCCCGACGGCCGCGAGATCGCCGGCGTGGCCAATATCGGCGTCAATCCCACCGTGCCGGGCGAGATCGCCCCGCGGCTGGAGGTCTGGCTGTTCGACTTCGACGAGGATCTCTACGACCAGGTCATCGAGACCGACCTGGTCGCCTTCCTGCGCCCGGAAGAGAAGTTCGACAGCCTCGAGGTGATGGTCGAGCAGATCCACGCCGACGCCGCTCAGGCCCGCGCCCTGCTGCTGCCGGAGTTCTGAGGCGGTCCCAGGTCCTCCCCCACCGGGGGAGGTGGATCGATGCGCAGCATCGAGACGGAGGGGGCTTGGGCTCGAAGTCCCCCTCACCGGGCCTTCGGCCCGGAGCTCCCCCAGTGGGGGAGCATCTCTCAGTCCTCGATCCCCAGCACCTCGATCTCGCGGATCCGCTCGTCGGGGCCGATCCAGCGGAAAACGTCGCCGACCGACAAGCCGATCAGGGCCGCGCCCACCGGAGCGAGGACCGAGATGCGGTTCTCATCGACATCCGCCTCGCCGGGCAGGCCGACCCGCACGGTGCGTTCGCGGCCGACCGGGAGGTCGCGATAGGTGACCCTCGTGCCCAGCCGCACGAAGCGCAGGCGGCGGTCATGATGATCAGGGACGATGAAGAAGCGCTCCAGCTCCTGCAGCAGCAGGACTGCGCCCGGCGCCTCGGCGTGGCAGGCCCCGCCGATGGCGGCCAGCTTCTCGAAATCGGTCTCGGTGACCCGCACCTTGGGGCGGGCCTTGGTTCTCACGTTCATGGCAATTCTCTCAAGTATTTCCGCCGCGCAGGGGCGAACGCGCCCGGATGTTGCGGGCGGCGGAAGAGTGGAATGGAAGATCTTGGTCAGAAATCGCGCAGCCGTTCGCCGCGCGATGGACCAATGATCAGGATTTCGGATGCAACATCCCCGAACTCGCGGCGCACAGCCGCTATGAGCCCGGGGCTAGTCTCCTTCGACTAGGCGTCCCGCATGGTGCGCGCGGCGCGGCATGTTGGTGCGAATACACATCCTGCATTCAATCCTGACCGCCCGCGGCCGGGAAGTCAAATCGGCCCGGCGCCGCGGGCAAAGGGGCTCGCGCGCACGCGCGCCCTCTGCTACAGCCCCGGGCATGACTTCGGTTCGGAAATCCGCGCGAATTACCCGCCCGGCGTGACGCCGCCGGACGATCGCTCCAGCGCGCGCCGGGTTCCACCCGCATCAGTCCTCAAGTTCCGAGCCAAGCTGGAAAGTCCCTATGGCCGACGACGCCGACACTACTTCGCGCGACTACCGCGAAACCGTCTTCCTCCCCGACACGCCGTTCCCCATGCGCGCTGGCCTGCCGCAGAAGGAACCGCAGATCCTGGCCAAGTGGGCGGAGCTGGACCTCTACAACACCATCCGCGCCGAGCGGCAGCGCGCCGGCGCGCCGCTGTTCGTGCTGCATGACGGTCCGCCCTACGCCAACGGCGCCATCCATATCGGCCACGCCCTGCAGAAGACCCTGAAGGACTTCGTGGTCCGTTCGCGCTTCCTGCTCGGCTACGACGTCGACTACGTGCCCGGCTGGGACTGCCACGGCCTGCCGATCGAGTGGAAGATCGAGGAAGAACTGCGCGGCCAGGGCCGCCGCAAGGACGAGGTCACCAAGGCCGAGTTCCGCACCCGCTGCCGTGAATACGCCACCCAATGGATCGGCGTGCAGATGGCCGGCTTCAAGCGCCTGGGCGTCCTGGGCGACTGGGAAAACCGCTACGCGACCATGGACTACACGAGCGAAGCCGCGATCGTGGCCGAGTTCCACAAGTTCGCGGCCACCGACCAGCTCTATCGCGGCTCCAAGCCGGTGATGTGGAGCCCGGTGGAGCGCACCGCCCTGGCCGACGCCGAGGTCGAGTACCACGACCACGTCTCGCCGACGATCTGGGTGAAGTTCCCGGTGATCGAGGGCAGCCAGGCTGCGCGCGGCGCCAGCGTGGTGATCTGGACCACCACCCCGTGGACCATCCCCGCCAACCGCGCCGTCAGCTATTCGGACTCGATCGACTATGCGGTCTTCCAGGTCGAGGCCATGGAAGAGGGCCTGGAATTCGAGCCCTGGGCCAAGCCGGGCGACAAGCTGATCGTCGCCGAGAAGCTGGCGCAGGACGTCTTCAAGGCCGCCAAGATCGCCACTTGGCGCAAGATCGAGGCGGTCGATTGCCAGGGCATGGTGCTGGAGCACCCGCTGGCCGCGCTCGACACCCACTACGCCTTCCAGGTGCCGATGCTCGAGGGCGACCACGTCACCGACGACGCCGGCACCGGCTTCGTGCACACCGCGCCGGGCCACGGCGCCGACGACTACCTGGTCTGGCTGGCCCACGGTCATCGCGAGATCCCCGAGACCGTCGATCCGGACGGCGCCTACTATCCGCACGTGCCGCTGTTCGGCGGCCTGAAGGTGCTGGAGACCGAGGGCAAGAAGGCCGGCAAGTTCGGCCCGGCCAACGGCGCGGTCATGGACAAGCTGATCGAGGCTGGCCGCCTGCTGGCGCGCGGCCGGATGGAGCACTCCTATCCGCACTCGTGGCGCTCCAAGGCCCCGGTGATCTTCCGCAACACGCCCCAGTGGTTCATCCGGATGGACGAGCCGATCAACACGCCGCAGGTCGGCGGTCGCTCGCTGCGCGAGACCGCGCTGGACGCCATCGAGGCCACCACCTTCTATCCGGCCGCCGGCAAGAACCGCATCCGCTCCATGGTCGAGAGCCGGCCCGACTGGCTGATCAGCCGTCAGCGCGCCTGGGGCGCGCCGCTGGCCATGTTCGTCGACAAGGAGACGAACCACCCGCTGCACGACCCGGAGGTCGACCGCCGCATCGTCGAGGCTATCGAGGCCGAAGGCGCCGACGCCTGGTTCAACCGTCCGGTCACGGACTTCCTCGGCAACCACGATCCCGAGCGCTACGAGAAGATCGACGACATCCTCGACGTCTGGTTCGACTCAGGCTCGACCCACGCCTTCACCCTGGAGAACCGCGAGCACACCAAGTGGCCCGCCGATCTCTACCTGGAAGGCTCCGACCAGCATCGCGGCTGGTTCCAGTCCTCGCTGCTGGAGAGCTCGGGCACGCGCGGCCGCGCGCCCTACGACGCCATCCTCACCCACGGCTTCACCATGGATGAGAACGGCGAGAAGATGTCCAAGTCCAAGGGCAACGTGGTCGATCCCGAGGTGGTGATCCGCGAGAGCGGCGCCGAGATCATCCGTCTGTGGGCGGCGATGATCGACTATTCGGACGACAGCCGCATCGGCAAGACCGTGCTGCAGACCACCTCCGACGCCTATCGCAAGCTGCGCAACACCGTGCGCTACATGCTGGGCGCGCTGGCCGATTACTCGCCGGACGAAGCGGTCGAGATTGAGCAGATGCCGCCGCTGGAGCGCTTCATCCTGCACCGCCTGTGGGAGCTGGATGGGCAGGTGCGCGCCGCCTACGAGGGCTATGTCTTCCAGGACGTCATCCGCCCGGTGATCGAGTTCTGCCAGAACGAGCTGTCGTCGCTGTTCTTCGACATCCGCCGCGACAGCCTCTATTGCGACCGCCCCGACGCCCTGCGCCGCCGCGCCGCGCGCACGGTGATGGAAGCGGCCTTCGAGCGGATCACCGCCTGGCTCGCCCCGCTGATCCCCTTCACCATGGAAGAGGCCTGGAGCACCCGCTATCCGCAGGCCACCTCCAACAGCCTGCGCACTATTCCGGAAACCCCGGCCGAGTGGGCCAATCCGGCCGAGGCCGAGCGTTGGGCCAAGGTGCAGGCGGTGACCACCGCGGTCACCGGCGCCCTGGAGGTCGAGCGTCGCGAGAAGCGGATGGGCGGCGCGCTCGAGGCAGCTCCCAGCGTCCACGTCAGCGATCCGGCCCTGCTGGCCGCCTTCGATGGCCTCGACCCCGCCGAGGTGTTCCGCACCAGCCAGGCGACCTTGGCGGCCGGCGAAGGCCCTGCCGACGCCTTCCGTCTGCCAGAGGTTCCCGGCGTCGCCGTCGAGCCGCTGCGGGCCCAAGGCGCCAAGTGCGCCCGCTCCTGGCGGATCCTGCCGGAGGTGGGTTCCGATCCCCGCTACCCGGACCTGTCCCTGCGTGACGCTGACGCGGTGGCGGCCTGGGACGCTGCACGCGCTTGAGGCCGGGCCTGCGATCAGCCACAACTCCAGGCACACCGTCGAGGGAGCGTCCTTGAAATCAATCTCCAAACTCGGCTGGGCCGCCTACGGCCTGGCCGCCCTGGTCATCGTGGCTGACCAGATCTCGAAATACTGGATCCTCTACGTCTACGACCTGCCCGCGCGGTTCTCGACGCCGATCGCCGGCCCCTTCTCCCTGACCATGGTCTGGAACAAGGGCGTCAGCTTCGGTCTGTTCCGCGCCGAGGTGGATCTGGTGCGCTGGTTGCTGACCATCTTCTCGGTGGTGGTCGCCGTCGCGCTGGCGGTGTGGGTGCGCAAGGCGACTCGGCCGCTGCTCGGCGTCGGCCTTGGTCTGGTGATCGGGGGAGCTATCGGCAACGCCATCGACCGTGTCCGCTTCGGCGCGGTGGTCGATTTCCTGGATTTTCAGCGTCTGGGGTTCTTCCCCTGGGTGTTCAACGTCGCTGACAGCGCCATCACTATCGGCGTCGTCTTCTTGTTGCTCGATTCCCTGCGTAAGGAATCGGTCGCTTAATCGCGTTGGCGGGTTTCGCCGTATGCGCTATTCAACCTGTCCTTCACCGCCGGGGGGCGGCTTTCGGAGCTTAACTACATGAGTCTGAACCGTGTGCTTGCCGCTTCGGCCCTCGTGGCGGTCGCCGGCCTGAGCCTGGCAGGCTGCAGCTCGACCCGCAGCGCGCTCGGCATGACCAAGGTCACCCCCGACGAATTCCGCGTCGTGTCCAAGGCCCCGCTGGTGGTGCCGCCGGACTACGCCCTGCGCCCGCCGGCGCCCGGCGAGCCGCGTCCGCAGGAACTGCAGCCGGAAAGCGCCGCGCGCACCGCCCTGCTGGGCTCGCGCGAGGCCCAGGCCCGCTCGGACGGCGAAAAGGCGCTGGTCGCCAAGGCCGGAGCCGACAAGGCCGATCCGCTGATCCGTTACGTGGTCGACGACGAGACCGGCGACCTGGCTCACAAGGACAAGAACTTCGCCGACAAGGTGATGTTCTGGAACAAGGGCCAGCCGGCCACATCGACCGTCGCCTCCGCCGCCGACAACGCCCCGGCCCCGGTCGATCCGGCCGCCGAGGAAGCCAAGATCAAAGGCCTGACCGGCGACGCGCCGGTGGTCATCTCTCGCGAGAAGCAGACCCGGATCAAGCTGCCGGGCCTCTAGGACCCGATGTGATCCCGGAAAGCGCGCCGCGCTTGTCCGGGACCATCGCCCGACGGAATGGGCTGACGCCCGTTCCGCTATTTCGCTGCGGCCTGTAGTTCCTTCACCTTGTCCAGATGGGCCTGGACCGTCGGGATGCGCTTGGCCGCCGCGGGCTTCAAGTCCGCGCTCTCGCCGGCGTCGGCATATCCCTTCAGCATGGTCAGCTCCTCTTCCTGAGAAGCCTTTTGCTGGCTGAGATAGACCTTGTCGAAGTCCGCCGGGCTGGCGGCTTCCAGATTGGCGATCAGGCCCTTGTGGCGCGCATCAAGCTCGGTCGGGATCTTCTGCTTGGTGGCCTCGAACACGTGCTTCATCTGGTTGGTCAACGCCGTGTGGTCGGCGACCATCTTCTTTCCGTAGGCCTTCACGGCCGGCGTCTGGCCCTTGGTCTCGGCGATCTTGCCGGCCTGGACCTGATATATGTCCCCGGTCGTTAGGCCGGTGATGAGTGCTTCGGTGCTGTTGGTGGCGGCGGTGGTTGCGGCCGAGACCGCACCGACGGCGCCGGCAGTCGCGTCCTCAGCGGCGTTCACGGCCTCGGTCGCGGCTGCGGGGACCGCCGCTGCGGGGGCCTCGACCGCCGGAGCGGTGGCCGCGGTTTCGGGACCGGAAGCTTCGGTCGCCTTCTTCTCGCAGGCGGAAAGCGATAGCGCTGCCACGGCTGCGGCCGCGAAGAGCACGGCACGATTCATGATTGCATCTCCCTGTGGGACATCCCCCACCGTGGAACAACACCGTGAGGCTCGCGGCAACCGGGCGAAACCCTGGGGCGAGGGGGGAGTTGGAGCCCAGGCGCTAGAGCTTCCCCCCCGGCCCAGCTAGGGGCTCGCCGAAGCTTGCGGACCGGGAAAACCCGCTCCGGGCGCCAGGCTCTCTACCCCTCGTCCCCCGGCGTTTTGACCTCGTAACCCTTGGCGCGGAGCCGATCGAGCACGCCGCCTTGCGCCAGCAGCGTGCGCAGCGGCGCCACGGCGATCGCGTGGCCCGGAGTTTTCAGCGCCGCCTCGATGTCCTTGGCCAGGTCGGCCTTGACGCGCGCGTCGAAGGCCGACGCCCCGGGGGTCACGGCGATGCAGCGCTCATAGCTGCGCTCGGCTCCCAGCGCGCCGAGCACATTGCCCTCCGCCCAGGCCCGCGAGGCCGCCACCGTCCCGCCCGGGCCGGCCTCGACCTGAGCCAGCACCTCGTCCAGGCAGGCGCTGCCGGCCGCCTGCGAGGTCTTCAGCACCGCACCCAGCAGCGGGCCAAGGTCGTAGGTCCGCTGCACCACCTTCACCTTGCCGCGCTCGGCCAGCAGCTTGATCAGCTTGGTCGGGTCGGCGGTGGTCAGCCCCTCCTTCTCCCGATAGTCGCCGGTCAGGATCAGCGCCGCGGCCAGCGGATGGGTGGTCTTGTAGTGATCCGCCGGCTGGCCGACCTTCTCCCGCGCCGCCACGAACCGCGCCTTGGTCGAGGGATCCAGCCGCTCCTCGAACGGCGTGCTGGACTTCAGGCGCAGGTAGCTGAACGCCGCCCCGGGCGCGCCGGTCAGCTTCACCCGCAGCCCGCTGAACGGCAGGATGACGACGTTCGCCCCGTCCAGCCGGCGGGTGAGCTGGATCTGGTCCCACTGCTGGCGTTTCGGTGCGATCGTCGGCGCGCCCAGCACATAGACGGTCGAGTCGCCGTCCGAGACCCGCCACCAGGCCGGCCCCGGCAGCCGGGCGGTGACCACCAGCTCCTCGACCAGGGTGGCGTCGGGATCGTTGGGGTCCGGCGCCGCCGTGGTCAGCGGAACCTGCGCGCTGGCTGCGGTGGCGATGACGGCCAGGACCGCCACGGCGAGGACTCGATTGCTGCGGATCATACGCACCTTCCAGACCTGCCCCCCGGAATCGCCATATAGTGGCGAGCTAACCGAAGCGTGACCATGCCTATACGCCGCCTTCCGCCAGAGACCGTGAACCGCATCGCCGCCGGCGAGGTGGTCGAGCGCCCCGCCAGCGCCATCAAGGAACTGGTGGAGAACGCCCTGGACGCCGGTTCGCGTTCCATCGAGATCCAGGCCGACGGCGGCGGGCTGACCCGCATCCTGGTGGCCGACGACGGCAGCGGCCTGTCCGCCGACGAGCTGGCCCTGGCCATCGAGCGCCACGCCACCTCCAAGCTCGCCCCCGACGACGCCGGCGACTACGACCTGCTGCACATCCACACCCTGGGGTTCCGCGGCGAGGCCCTGCCCTCGATCGGCTCGGTGGCGCGGCTGGCGATCTCCTCGCGCGCCAAGGGCGCATCCGACGCCCACGCCATCCTGGTCGAAGGCGGCGCGGTCGGGGCGGTGACGCCCTCCGGCTTCCCCGGCCCGCACGGCGCGCGGGTCGAGGTCCGCGACCTCTTCTACGCCACGCCCGCGCGGCTGAAGTTCATGAAGTCCGAGCGCTCCGAGGCGCTGGCCATCGCCGACGAGATCAAGCGCCAGGCCATGGCCCACGAGGCGGTGTCCTTCGCCCTCGACCTCGACGGCCGCCGCACCCTGCGCCTGCCGGCCGAGAGCCAGGGGCCCGAGGGGCGGCTGGCGCGGCTCTCCTCGATCATGGGCCGGGAGTTCTCAGACAACGCCCTGGAGATCAACCACGAGCGCGAGGGCGTGCGGCTCACCGGGTTCGCCGGCCTGCCGACCTTCAATCGCGGCAACAGCGCCCACCAGTACCTGTTCGTCAACGGCCGGCCCGTCCGCGACCGGCTACTGCAGGGCGCGCTGCGCGGCGCCTATGCCGACTTCCTGGCCCGCGACCGCCATCCGCTGGTCGCCCTCTATCTCGACCTCGATCCGTCGCTGGTCGACGTCAACGTTCACCCGGCCAAGGCCGAGGTTCGGTTCCGCGATCCGGCCCTGGTGCGGGGGCTGATCGTCGGGGGCCTGCGCCACGCCCTGGCCGGCGCCGGCCACCGCGCCGCCACCACCGTGGCCAGCGACACCCTGGCCAACCTGCGGCCCGGCTGGTCGCCCCAGCCGAACTTCGCGCCGCACTATCCGCCGCAGCAGCCCTCGGCCCAGGGCTTCTCAGCCTGGCAGGCTGGCGGCTGGGCCCCGGCCATCGCCGCGGCCATTCCTGGCCTGACCGGGGTCTCGGCCCGCGCCGAGCCGCCGCCGGAGTGGCCGCCCCAGGGTGCGCCGGGACTGCAGGAAGGCCCCTCGCCGACCGTGGTCTTCGATCCGGTCGACTTCCCGCTCGGCGCGGCCCGCGCCCAGGTGCACGAGACCTACATCGTCTCCCAGACCCGCGACGGCGTGGTCATCGTCGACCAGCACGCCGCCCATGAGCGGCTCGTCTACGAACAGATGAAGGTCCAGATGGAGGGCGGCGGCGTCGCCCGTCAGGTGCTGTTGCTGCCCGAGGTGGTCGAACTCGACCCCGCCGAGGCCGAGCGCGTGGTCGCCCGGGCCGAGGAACTGGAGGCGCTGGGCCTGGTGGTCGAGTCGTTCGGCCCCGGCGCGGTGCTGGTGCGCGAGACCCCGGCCCTGCTGGGCGAGACCGACGTCTCCGGCCTGATCCGCGACATCGCCGACGATCTGTCGGAGAACGGTCAGGCCCTGGCCCTCAAGGAGCGGCTGGGCGAGGTCTGCGGCACCATGGCCTGCCACGGCTCGGTCCGCGCCGGCCGCCGCCTGACCGCGCCGGAAATGAACGCCCTGCTGCGCCAAATGGAGGCCACGCCCCACTCGGGCCAGTGCAACCACGGCCGCCCGACCTATGTGGAGCTGAAGCTGGCCGATATCGAGCGGCTGTTCGGCCGGCGGTGACCTTCAGGTGCTCCCCCACTGGGGGAGCTGTCAGCCGAATGGCTGACTGAGGGGGACTTCCGACTCTGCAGGCCCCCTCCGTCTCGGCGCTGCGCGCCGATCCACCCCCCCGGGAGGGGAGGACCTAGAACCACGTCAGATTCGTGCGCTTGTCGCCCACCACCACGCCCTTCAGCCGCGCCCGACCGTCCTGTCCCACCGAGACCACCGCAAAGGCGCTCGGCGGCTCGCCCGGGCGGCGCGCGCTCAGGGCCTGCTCGATGGCCAGGGCCTCGTCCTGGTCGGCGTGGAAGCGCCGGACGCCGAGATCCAGGGTGACGGCGTCGCCTGTCCCGTCGCCGAACGCCATCCGCGCGCAATAGACCCCGCCGCGCACCGCCACGTCGGCGCCGCCGCTCATGGCCGCCGAACGGCTCGCCGCGGCCGTGACAAAGCGGTGATGGCCAGCGGCCGCGCGCAGGCCCAGCCAGCCGCCTTCGCGATAGGCCGAGGTCTTCTGCGGGCACGGCTGGCCTACCGGCAACACCTGGGTCAGTTGCAGGGCGACATAGTGGCCGGTCAGCAGGTCGCGCGGATCGACCGCCTCCATCGGCAGCAGCACCTCGCGCCCGCCGGCCCTGGCGTTGTTCTCGAACACCACCAGGCCGATCAGCAGGGCGGCCAGGGCCAGGCCCGCGGCCAGGATGCGCGGCGGCAGGGCGCGGATCATGCCTTGGCCCTCCCGCGGGTCAGCACCCCGGCGATGATGGCGATCAGCGCGCAGGCCGCGAACAGCCCCGCCGCCGTCATCAGCCCCATCCCGAGGTCGAACAGGATGGCGCAGACCGCGGCGATCATCGCCACCACCCCGGCGGCGGTGATCATGCCCTGGCGGTCGTGCATGCCCAGCGCGATGGTCCCGCCGGCGAACACCAGCCAGCCGGCCCGGTGGGCGATCCGAAACCCGCCCTGCGGGTTGTCGAAGCCGGCCACCCCGTAGAGCGCCAACGCGCCCCAGGCGAACCACAGGAGGAAGATCAACGCCGTGCGCCGGTCGCTGAGCTGCCGCGCCAGGGCCGCCAGCCCGCCCAGCACCGCCGCGCCGGCCAGCAGGCCCTGCGCGCCGAAACGCTCATAGAACGAGATCAGCGCCACCAGCCCGACGATCAGCGCCAGGCTGGAGGCGTGGGCCAGCGGCTTGGAATTCCAGAACCAGGCCAGCGCCATGCCCACCGGCGCGGCGAAGATCAGCCAGCGCGAGGAGCCGCCATCAAACTCCCCGGCGAACTCGCCCAGCCCCAGCAGCGCCAGGGCGGCCACCGCCGCGGCGCTGGAGCGGCCGGCCAGGGCCAGCACTCCGGCCGCCAACCCGGCGCTGCGCAGCGCCCGCTGCGGGTCCCCGGCGATGTCGAATATCTGTCCGGTCAGGCCGATGGCCGCGGCGTAGATCAGCGCCGCCACCGCCAGCAGGGTGTTGGTCAGCAGCGGCCGCGCGCCGTCGCGGCTGGTGAAGGCGGCCGAACCGATCACCGCCAGGAACAGGCCCAGCACCAGGCCAAAGCGCGGCAGGCGCGGGATTATTCCCCAGTTGGCGGCGACGAAAGCGATCGCCGCGGCGCCCAGCAGCAGGCCCCCGATCACCGCCAGGGCGGACGAGGCGTCCACTCGCCGGCCCTCGCTGACGCTTGCAAGCATGGCTTCGCGGTTCGCGGCCGGCGCCAGTCCGGCCTCGATCCAGCGATCCAGGTCTTTCTGCAATCGAGCCTTGTAGCTCGCCATCGCCTCCTCCGGCCCCGCGCGTCGGGCGCGAGCCTCGCCCATGGCGCCGGCGGGATCAAGCCGGGGGTCTTGCGCGTTCTGATCCGCCAAAGGAGCACGACATGCAGTTGCACCGCGGCCGCCTCATCGATCACGTCCAACTCCGGGTTCGCGACCTCGACGCCGCCCGCCGCTTCTACAAGGCCGTGCTCGAGGTGATGGGCGTGCCGATGGAGGACGGACCCGGCTTCTTCTATGCCGACGAGCTGTTCGTCGACGCCGGCGAGCCGCTGACCCGCGTGCACCTGGCCTTCCAGGCGCCCGACCGCGCCGCCGTCGATCGCTTCCACGCCGCGGCGCTGGCCGCCGGCGGCCGCGACAACGGCCAGCCGGGCGAGCGCGACTATCATCCCGGCTACTACGCCGCTTTCATCCTAGATCCCGACGGCAACAACATCGAGGCCGTCCACCACGGCGATGCGCCGCGCTCTGCCCCCAGCGTGGTGATCGACGCGCCCGGCTGACCTACTCGCCGACTTTTTCCTCCCCATCAGGATGGGGGAGGAACTGGCGCTACGCCGCGGCCACGACGGCTTCCTCGGGAATATCAAACAGCCCGTTGATGGCGCTGAGCAGGCGCTCGGCCTTGATCGGCTTCTCTACGACCCCGTCCATGCCCTGGGCCAGGTAGCTGGCCGCGTCCCAGGGATCGGCGTTGGCGGTGATCGCCAGGATCGGCACCTCGGCCGCCGCGCTGGCCAGCCCACGGATGCGCCGCGTGGCGCCCACCCCGTCCAGGTTCGGCATCTTGATGTCCATCAGCACCAGGTCGAACCGCCCGCTGGCCACCGCGCTGACCGCCTGTTCGCCGTCCTCGACGCTCTCGCTGGTGCAGCCGAACATGCCGCAGAGGGTCTCGGCCACCAGCCGGTTGGTGGCGTTATCGTCGGCGATCAGCACGTGCAGGGCGCCGGGCCCCTGGCTGAGGTCCGGCTCGGCGGCGATCTCCTCCTGGGTCGGCGCCGGCAGGTCGAACAGCGGGAACTCGAAGTGGAAGGTCGAGCCGCTCTCGCCGCTCTCCACCCGAATGGCCCCGCCCATCTGCTCGACCAGCTGGCGGCAGATCGAGAGGCCAAGCCCGGCCCCACCTTCGCGCACCCCGGCCTCGGTCTGACTGAACGGCTGGAAGATCCCCGCCAGCCGGTCGGCGGGAATGCCGACGCCGCTGTCGCGGACCTCGCCCTGCAGCAGCACATGCACGTCGCTGCGGCGCGCCCGCAGGGTCACCTGCACGCCGCCCTGGCGGGTGAACTTCAGCGCATTGCCGATCAGGTTGTTGAACACCTGCTTGATCCGCACCGCGTCGCCCAGCGCCCACTGGTCGGCCGCGCCCTCATAGGCGAAGGCCAGCGACAGCCCCTTGAGCTCGGCCCGCGCGGTCCATAGCGCCGCCAGGTCGTCCAGCAGCACCGGCAGGCGGAAGCTGTCCTCGGCCAGGTCCAGCTGGCCGGCGTCGGCCCGGCTGAAGTCGAGCGCGTCGGTAAGCAGGCGCAGCAGGGTCTGGCCGGAGTCCTGGATGGTGGCGACATAGGGCTTGAGCGCCAGGTCGGCGAGCTTGCGCTGCAGGATGTCGGCGATCGCCAGCACCCCGTTCAGCGGCGTGCGGATCTCGTGGCTCATCACCGCCAGGAACTGCGACTTGGCGGTCAGGGCGCTCTGCGCCTCCTGCTTGGCGCGGTTCAGGGTCTCGGCCAGCCGGGTCATCTCCTCGGCGTGGGCGCGGTTGGCGGCGCTCGTGGCCTGCAACAGCGCCAGGGTCGAGCCGACCCCGGCATAGCGCCCGCCGCTGACCACCACGAAACCCTTCATCACCTCGCTGGAGCGCTCGGCCAGCACCTCGCCGCAGAACTCCGTCACCGGCGTGTCGCCGTCGGGCACCAGGGGCGCGGCGTTCATCAGCAGCGAGATCGGGCGCAGCGCATAGAGCGCCCTGCCATAGTGCGCCGCCATGGCGACGAAGAAGGCGTTGCGCTCGACCAGGCCGACCGGCCGCCCCTCCTCGTCGACCACAGCGATGGCCAGGGTGTCGGGCTCGGACTGGAAGCGGTCATAGACGTGCTGGCCCTGGGTATCCGGCGCAATCGGCGAGATCGGTTGAATCAGGTCGAGCAGGATGGCGGTCATAGGAAGCTTTCCGCTGTTCGAGCGGAACTTTAGACAATCCCGACTAATGACCGGTGAATATGACTTCGGTTTTCTTGGCATCATTGACGCCAATATTGTCACATAACCGTCACGCGTCCGTCATAATGCGCGATGGCAAATACAACAACCGAACCACTTCAAGTATTCGGTCCGCATCTGGACGAAACCACCTCGCTTCGCCATGATCAGCCCATACGGCTCCTTGTGAGGTTTTATGTCAGAGCTTGCGTTCGAGGCCCGGGCCTAACCGCCGAGCCGGCGTCTCGCCAATAGATCGGCTGTCAGGCCCCCACGTCCGCGCCCCGTTTTCGAGGCGGCCCGGGCGCGTTTCCTCATGCCTGAACGCTGGATATTTCCTTGAACATCTCCAAGCCGCAGCAACGCACGCTGCACGCCCTGGCCCAAGGCGGCCGGATCATCATCGAGCGCGACCATCGGGGCGACCTGATCTCAGCCGAATGCATCACCCGCGACGGGTGGACGCTCAGCGACTGCGACATCGCGCTCTTCAAGAGCCTGAAGCAGAAGCGGCTGATCGCCAGCCGCAATGGCCAGCCCTACCAGATCACCCGCGAGGGCCTGGTGAACCTGCGCAGTCAGCTCGACAACCGGACTTCAATGAGGGCCTGGTGAGAACTTGAGAAAATGGACGCGCGCGGCGCCGTAGTCGCGCGCGTCCAGCTTTTCGAAACCCTCGACCTCGAAGTCGGGCTCGTCCGAGCCGCGCTCGAACATCGCCACCGCGCCCTCGGCCAGCCAGCCGCCCGCGGCCAGCTTGGCCAGCGCGGTCTCGCCCAGCCCCTTGCCATACGGCGGATCCAGGAAGGCCAGGTTGAAGGCCGGACCGTCGGCGCCGGGCCGCACGCCCAAGTCCGTGGCGTCGCGGCGATGCACCCGGGTGCGCCCGAACAGGCCCATGGCGTCGACATTCTCGCGGATCGCACCACGCGCCTGCTCGTCGGTCTCGACGAACAGGCAGAAGGTCGCGCCGCGCGACAGGGCCTCGAAGCCCAGCGCGCCGGAGCCGGCGAACAGGTCGATGACCCGCAGCTCGCGCAGCCCCGGCGACCAGGCCGCGTGCTCAAGAATGTTGAACACCGCCTGCCGCGCCCGGTCCGAAGTCGGACGGGTCCGCTCTCCGGCAGGCGTCACGATCGCCTTGCCGCGAAATTCTCCCGAGACGATCCGCATCAGCCGCCCCGCTTAGGTCCCCGCGGCGCCGGCCTGGGGCCTGGGCGCGGCCCAGAGCTGGGGCCAGAGCGCGGCCCCTTCGGCGGCCCGGAATACGGACGATCGCCAGAACGCGGCGGTCGGCCCTCAGGCCGCCCTTCGAACTTGCCTTCGTAGCGCGGACGATCGCCTTGCGGGCGCGGCCCCTCGGAGCGAGGGCCTTCGGACCGCGGACCGCCCGGCTTGCCGCCGCGCGGCGGAGGCCCCGTGCGCGGGCCGCGCGGGCCATCGGACTTGCCTTCGTAGCGCGGACGATCGCCCTGCGGGCGCGGTCCCTCGGAGCGAGGGCCTTCGGACCGCGGACCGCCCGGCTTGCCGCCGCGCGGCGGAGGACCCGTGCGCGGGCCGCGCGGGCCATCGGACGCCCGGCCCTCCGGCCGCGCGCCGTAGCTGCGCGGCTTGGCGGAGTTGCCGTCGTTGGAACGCGGGCCGCGCTCGATCAGGGTCGCCCCCTTGCTCCGAGGCCGCTCGGCGCCCTCCTCGCCGCGCGGCCGGTCGAAGCGGCGCTCGCCGCCGCCGGCGGCGCGGGGCTTGTCGAACTTGCGTTCCGGACGGTCGCTGCGCGGACCATCGCTCCGCGCGGCCGGCCGGCCGCCCTTCTTGGGCGGGCCGCGGGTCGGCGCGGGCGGACGCGGCGGGGCCAGCGGATCGCCAGGCGAATAGGTGCGGATGCCGGATTCAGTGGACAGGCGGGAGGACCGGCGGCGCGGCGCCAGCGGCACAGCGGCGGCGGCGGCGGCCTCATCGGCCGGGCGCGGCGCACGGCGGCGCTTGACCGTGCCGGGCTTGATCTCGACCTTCGGCCGGGCCCAGCCGGACTTGTACTCGGCCTTCTTCTTGGGTTCGTCCGAGGCGGGCTTGCCCCCGGCGCCGCGCCGGCCGGTGCCGTCGTGCACCGCATGGGCGCCGGGCGGCACCTTCGGCGACTTGAACGCCGGACGCTCGCCGGTCGGAAGATTCTCCGCCGCGATATGGTCGGCCAGCTGCTCGCGGATCACCCGCGGGCCGACCTCCTCGATCTGGCCGATCGGCAAGGTGCCGAGCGCGAACGGACCGTAGGACATGCGGATCAGCCGCCCGACCTCCAGGCCGATCGACTTCAGCACCCGGCGGACTTCGCGGTTCTTGCCCTCGGCCAGGGTCACGGTGATCCAGACGTTGGCGCCCGACGGGCCGTCCTTGGCCTTGTCGATCTTGGCGTCGATGGCGCCGTAGCGGACGCCCTCGACGGTGACGCCGTCCTGCAGCTTGTCGAGGTCGGCCTGCGTCACCCGGCCGCGGGCTCGGACCCGGTAGCGACGCACGATGCCGTTGGTGGGCTGCTCGAGCGCCCGGGCCAGTTCGCCGTCATTGGTCAGCAGCAGCAGGCCTTCGGAATTGATGTCCAGCCGGCCGATCGAGATCAGCCGCGGCAAGCCCGGCGGCAGGGCGTCGAACACCGTCGCCCGTCCTTGCGGGTCGCGGTGCGTGGTCAGCAGGTCGACCGGCTTGTGATAGCGGAACAGGCGCGTGGGCTCTGCGGCGTCGACCACTTCACCGTCGACGGTGAGAATGTCGCCGGGCTCGACCTTCACCGCGGGGGTGGTCAGCACCTGGCCGTTCAGGGCCACGCGGCCCTCTTCAATGAGTTTTTCGACGTCTCGCCGAGAGGCTACGCCTGCTCGAGCCAGTGCCTTTGCGACGCGCTCTCCTTGACCGGAGGCCGTCTCATCGTTTCGTTGGGGGTCGTGGATCATGATCATCGCACCATGCGCATCGCCCTTCGAGCCGCGCAAGACGCCGCAGCACGCGGCGAGACACCTGTCGGGGCTGTCATCGTCGATCCGCGCACCGAAGAGATCATCGCGATCGGCGCCAACGGACCGATCGGCGCGCACGATCCGACCGCCCACGCCGAGATTGTCGCCCTGCGCGAGGCCGCCGCCAAGCTGGGCAACTACCGCCTGACCGACCTGACCCTGGTGGTCACCCTGGAGCCCTGCGCCATGTGCGCTGGGGCGATCAGTCACGCCCGCATCGGCCGCGTGGTGTTCGGGGCGGAGGATCCGAAGGGCGGCGCGGTGGTGCATGGCCCGAGGTTCTTCGAACAGCCGACCTGCCACTGGCGTCCCACCGTCACCGGCGGCGTCCTGGCTTTGGAAAGCTCAGCCTTGCTAAAAGGCTTCTTCCAGGCCCGACGGAAGAAAAAGGCCTAGGTTCGAAACTTGGCGGCCGTGCCCTGGCCGGCAGGTTCCTGGGCGCTGCGGGCGAAAACCTGCCGCTGCGCGAGGTTTTGCCGCCGCCCTGCCGATAGCGCCGGGCGGTGAAGGTCGGCGCTTGTCAGGCGAAATTCCGCCCCCGATGATGCGGCCAATAATTAGATCATTAGGAGGAAACGACATGGGTTTGCTGGACGGTAAGGTCGCCATCATTACGGGCGCAGGCGGCGGTTTGGGCGAGGCCTACGCCAAGCTGTTCGCCCAGGAAGGCGCGGCGGTCGTGGTCAACGATCTCGGGGGCCCGCGCGACGGCACCGGCTCCGACAAGGGCGCGGCGCAACGGGTCGCGGACGAGATCATCGCCGCCGGCGGCCGGGCCGCGGCCAACACCGACGACGTCTCCTCCATCGAAGGCGGCGAGAACATCCTGAAGACCGCCCTGGATAATTTCGGCCAGGTCGACATCCTCGTCTGCAACGCCGGCATCCTGCGCGACAAGAGCTTCGCCAACACCACCGAGCAGGACTGGGACCTGGTGGTGAAGGTGCACCTGAAGGGCACCTACTGCTGCACCATGCCGGTGTGGAAGTGGTTGAAAGACAACGGTAAATCTGGGACGATCATCATGACGTCGTCCACCTCGGGCCTCTACGGCAACTTCGGGCAGTCGAACTACGGCGCGGCCAAGGCCGGCATCTACGGCTTCATGCGCGTGCTCTCGATCGAGGGACGCAAGTACGGCATCCGCGTCATGGGCCTGGCCCCCGGCGCCTTCACCCGCATGACCTCCGACCTGCCCGGCTTCCGCGACCGCGAGCCGGACGCCATGGCGCTGCCGGAGAACATCGCCCCGGGCGTGCTCTACATGGCCTCGGACCTGGCCGCCGACCACACCGGCAAGGTGCTGGGCGTCTCCTCCCGCGGCGTGCGCGAGATCAAGATGATGCAGACCGACGGCTTCACCCCCGGACGGCCCTACACCGCCCAGGACGTGGCCGAGCACGCCGCCGAAGTGTTCTTCCCTGCTCCGCAGGAGAAGGCCGCCGCCAGCGCCTAGGCGAAGCCCGCCAGCCGTTCGTCCAGTCTCTGACGGACGGCTGGCCATTCCTCCGCCAGGATCGAGAAGATCACCGTGTCGCGGATGCGGCCCGTCCAGGTCACCCGATCCTGGCGCAGGATCCCCTCCTGCACCGCGCCGAGCTTCGTCACCGCCGCGCGCGAGCGGGCGTTGATGGCGTCGACGCGGTAGACCACCCGCCGCGCGCCGCTGTCGAAGGCGTGACCCATCATCAGTTGCTTGGCCGCCGGGTTTGCCGGCCCACCGCGCGCCTGCGGCCGATAGTAGGTGCCCCCGAGCTCCAGCACCGCGTTGGCCAGGTCGATGGCGTAGAAGGTGGTCAGGCCGACGACCTCGCCGCCGGCCACCACCGCATAGCCCTGCGTCCCGCCCTTGGCGTTGTCGTCCATCAGCTTGGCCCAGGTCGGATCGAAGTGCTCACCCGCCCAGGAGTAGGGATAGAGCTGCGTCCAGACGTCCTGGTCGGCGTTGCAGGCGGCGCGCAGGCCCTCGCGGTGCTGGTCGCCAATCGGTTCGAGCCGCACGAAGCGGTTCTCCAGGGCCTTGGGTTCGATCTTCATCCCCCGCCTCTCAGAAACAGTTGAGCGGCCTGGATCAGATAGAGGACGCCGACCCCGGTCACGATCCACTTTGTCCAGCTCTTGAAGTCCACATCGTTCATGCGGTCGAGGATGCGGCCGCCGACCACCGTGCCCAGCATCGACAGCGGTACGGCGAAGACGAACAGCCACCAGGGCGGGAAGTCCTTGGCGTGGGTGGTCAGCAGCGGGCCGCCATAGACCAGGATCTTGGCCAGGTGCGCGAACACCTGGGTGGCGGCCTTGGTCGCCACGATGGCGTGCCGCGTCAGGCTGGTGCGGACGAAGAAGATGTCGAGCAACGGTCCGGCCACTCCGGCCGTCAGGTTGAGCCCCGTCACCATCAGGCCCGAGGCGAAGGCCTGCGGCGGCCGGGCGGCGTCGAGGTTGATCCACCGCTGCGGCAGCCACAGCAGGAACGGCACCAGCCCCATCAGCAGGTAGAGCACCGGCTTGGACGGCACGAGCGAGATCAGGGCGACGATCCCGCCGGCGAGCGCCGAGGCCAGGGCGTACCAGCCGACGATGTCCCAGCGGACGTGCTTGCGATGCAGCACCGCCCGCCAGCCGTTGGCGACCAACTGCAGCAATCCGTGAGTGACGAAGGCGGCGGAGACCGGCAGCACCAAGGCCAGGCCGCCCATCAGGACCAGCCCCCCGGCCATGCCGAACACCCCTGACAATGTGGCGGTCAGGAACGCCAGGCCGATGATGAAGAGAGCCGCAAAGGTGCTCATCGCTTAGTCCTCTCAGGTTGCGATCCTTCGCGTTGAGGGGACACAGGCCCGTCAGGCTCCAGATCAGCTGCGCGTCGCGCGCGGGAAAGAGGTTGCGGGTCCGCCCGCCTGCCTTCCGGGGAAGGCCATCTGCTCCGGTCGGCCATTCGCGGCGGGACCTGGGCCTGGGGATCGCCTCGCGATCGACCCGGCGCTCGGGGAGCACTTCCCTCCTACACCCGAACAAGCGCGGCCGTCACGCCCGGCCCACGAAAAAGGCCCCGGCTTTCGCCGGGGCCCGATCGCGTCCTCGAAAGGAGGATGGCTTAGTTGCGGAACACCGCCGCGGTCGACGGATCGACCGGCATTTCGCGGTACTGCCGCACCTCGTTGCGGCCCACGACCATGTGGTGGACCTCGTCCGGGCCGTCGGCCAGGCGCAGGGTGCGGGTCGAGGTGTACATGCGGGCCAGCGGGGTCTTCTGCGAGACGCCCAGCGCGCCGTGCATCTGGATCGCCTGGTCGATGATCGTGCAGACGCGTTCCGGCACCATGGCCTTGACCATGTGGATCCAGATCCGGGCTTCGTCACGCGGGAGGATGTCCATGGCCTTGGCGGCCTTGAGCACCATCAGGCGCATGGCCTCGATCTCAATGCGGGCGCGGCTGACGATCTCGATATTGCCGCCCAGCTGGATGATCGGCTTGCCGAACGCCTCACGGGTCAGACCACGGGTCACCAGCAGGTCCAGAGCCTTCTCAGCCTGACCGATGGCGCGCATGCAATGGTGGATGCGGCCCGGGCCGAGACGCAGCTGACTGATCTCGAAGCCGCGGCCTTCGCCCAGCAGCATATTGCTGGCCGGCACGCGGACATTGTCGAACAGGATGTGCATGTGGCCGTGCGGCGCGTCGGGATCGCCGAACACGTTCATGGGGCCGAGGATCTTCACTCCGGGCGCGTCAGTGGGCACCAGGATCTGCGACTGGCGCAGGTGGGGCGGACCGTCCGGGCTGGTCTGCACCATGGTGATCATGATCTTGCAGCGCGGGTCGCCGGCGCCGGAGATGTAGTGCTTCTCGCCGTTGATCACGTACTCGTCGCCGACCAGGGTGGCGCGGGTGTTGATGTTCTTGGCGTCGGACGAGGCGGCATTGACCTCGGTCATCGCGAAGGCCGAGCGGATCTTGCCTTCCAGCAGCGGCTCCAGCCACTGCTTCTTCTGTTCTGGGGTGCCGACGCGCTCCAGCACTTCCATGTTGCCGGTGTCCGGGGCGGCGCAGTTCATGGTCTCCGACGCCATCGGCGCCTTGCCCAGCTCGACGGCGATATAGGCGTAGTCGAGGTTCGACAGGCCCTCGCCGGTGTGGGCGTCGGGCAGGAAGAAGTTCCACAGGCCGGCGGCCTTGGCCTTGTCCTTCGCGGCTTCCAGCACTTCGAGCTGGCCCGGCGCGTAGCTCCAGATGTCGGTTTTGCCTTCCCCCAGGCGGTGGAATTCCTCGGACATGGGCTGAACCACGTCCTTGATAAATTGCTTGACCTGATTGTACAGCGGCAGCGCCTTGTCCGACATGCGCAGATCGTTCAGTTCGTCCTGCGCGCTCAGCGTAAAGCTGGACTGCTTGGCGGCGGCCTCGGTCATCTGGGTCTCTCCTGCTGCGATCTTGTTGCCCGTAGTTTTGGCCCATATTTTCGCAGAATCAAACAAGCGTTTCAATCCTACGCGGTCAGGCGCACGGGCGCTGTTCCGCCCGGTCGCGACCGTCGAATTCAAGGCCTTGCTGCATAAGGGATTGCACGGCGGGGCTTCGCACTCGCCGCGGCGCCGTTCGTCAGGCGTAGAGCGGCGCGGGAAGGCTCGCGATCACCATCGCCGCCGCCAGGGCGAGGATGGCGAGGGCCGGCGCCAATTTGAAGATCGTTATCATGACCACACAGATGGGAGCGACCGGTCGGTATCACCAGCCGCAGTCCCTGCAAATTTCCTGATTGTCGCTTTAGGGCGGCTTGGGGCTCAGCCCTGGTGGCAGACGGCCTCGATATTGTGGCCGTCGGGGTCGAGCACGAAGGCCCCGTAGTAGTTCGGATGATAGTGGGCGCGGATGCCCGGCGGACCGTTGTCCTTGCCCCCCGCCGCGAGGGCCGCAGCGTAGAAGGCGTCGACCGCGGCGCGATCCTTGGCGGCTAGCGCCACATGCAACCGCCCGGTCGGTGGACCACCCGTGCCGATCCAGAAATAGGGCCGCCCCTCCGAGCCATAGCCGAGGTGTTGCGAGGCCCCGCCCGTCTGTTCGGGCGTGACCTCCATGACGACCCCGATCCCCAGCGGCGCCAGGGCCGCGTCGAAGAACGCGCGGGACCTGGTGAAATCGCCCACCGTCAGTCCGATGTGGTCGAGCATGGAGGCCTCCTTCCGTTTCCGCCCCGACTATGGAGCGGTCCTGTCCAGATCCTGTCAGCAGCCTGCTATTTGGCCGGCAGGCCCGCCGCCGTCGAACAAACGGCTTCGATCAACGCCTTGTCCTCGGGGCTCTTGGGCGCCGTGGCGTTGGCGATGCGCCAATTGGCCGACAGCTCCAGCGGCTTTTTGGGGGTGTAGCCGCCCAGGCTGATCAGGGTCTTGTCCTTGCAGTCCACGGCCAGCACCGAGCCGACGCCGTCGGGCTTGCCTGGACCGGACGGACCCATGCGCGGCTCGGCGCCGACCTTGCCGATCGCCTGCATGACGATGATTTTGCCGGTCTGCTGGTCGCGATAGGAATAGTCGGCGTCATAGGACCACTGCAGACCGTTTGCGCTGGCCGCGCCGTAGGGCTTCCAGGTCTCGGCCTGGACAGCGGTTGCGGCCAAGGCCGTGATGGCGGCGATCGCGAAAGCGCGGCGCATGATGGTCTCTCTCCTGGTGTTCCCTCGGCTCGGAACCTATCTGCCGGGCGCGTTAGTAACCAAGCGGAATCAAAAACCACGGTTGCACGCGCTTGACTCCCCCTGCCCCCACCCCTACCTCCGCGCTGCGTTAGCACTCAGGGGCAGCGGCTGCTAACGGCCGCCTCCGCCGTGCCGACGGCAAGCATTTCAACCGTCCCGAACGGAGACATAAGACATGGCGTTTCGTCCTCTGGGAGACCGCGTCCTCGTGAAGCGTGTCGAGGAAGAAGAAAAGACCAAGGGCGGGATCATCATCCCCGACACCGCCAAGGAAAAGCCGCAGGAAGGCGAAGTCGTCGCCGTCGGCCCTGGCGCCCGCGATGACAACGGCAAGATTCAGCCGCTCGACGTGAAGGCCGGCGACCGCATCCTGTTCGGCAAGTGGTCGGGCACCGAGGTCAAGATCGACGGCAAGGACCTGCTGATCATGAAGGAAAGCGACGTCCTGGGCGTGGTCGAGTAGCCACCCCTCCGCTTTTCCTCCCCCATTCACCTCTTTTGAAAGACGAGAAAAATGGCCGCCAAAGACGTCTATTTCTCCTCCGACGCTCGTGACCGCATGCTGCGCGGCGTCAACACCCTCGCCAACGCGGTGAAGGTGACCCTCGGCCCCAAGGGCCGTAACGTCGTCATCGAAAAGTCGTTCGGCGCTCCGCGCTCGACCAAGGACGGCGTCTCGGTCGCCAAGGAAATCGAACTGGCTGACCGCTTCGAGAACCTGGGCGCCCAGCTGATCCGCGAAGTCGCCTCCAAGACCAACGACAAGGCCGGCGACGGCACCACCACCGCCACCGTCCTGGCCCAGGCCATCGTGGTCGAAGGCCTGAAGTCGGTCGCGGCCGGCATGAACCCGATGGATCTGAAGCGCGGCGTCGACAAGGCCGTCCTGAAGGTCGTCGAAGAGATCAAGTCGACCGCCAAGAAGGTCACCACCAACTCGGAAATCGCTCAGGTCGGCACCATCTCGGCCAACGGCGACACCGAAGTCGGTGAAATGATCGCCAAGGCGATGGCCAAGGTCGGCAACGAAGGCGTCATCACCGTCGAAGAAGCCAAGAGCCTGGAAACCGAACTCGACGTCGTCGAGGGGATGCAGTTCGACCGCGGCTACCTGTCGCCGTACTTCATCACCAACGCCGACAAGATGGAGGTCGAACTCGAAGAGCCGCTGATCCTGCTCTTCGAAAAGAAGGTCTCCTCGCTGCAGCCGCTGCTGCCGGTGCTCGAAGCCGTGGTCCAGTCGGGCCGCCCGCTGCTGATCATCGCTGAAGACGTCGAAGGCGAAGCCCTGGCCACCCTGGTGGTCAACAAGCTGCGCGGCGGCCTGAAGGTCGCGGCCGTCAAGGCTCCGGGCTTCGGCGACCGCCGCAAGGCCATGCTGGAAGACATCGCCATCCTGACCGGCGGCGAGCTGATCAGCGAAGACCTGGGCATCAAGCTCGAGAACGTCACCCTCGACATGCTCGGCCGCGCCAAGAAGGTCTCGATCACCAAGGACGACACCACCATCGTGGACGGCGTCGGCGCCAAGGACGCGATCGAAGGCCGCATCAGCCAGATCAAGCGTCAGATCGAAGAAACCACCTCCGACTACGACAAGGAAAAGCTGCAAGAACGTCTGGCCAAGCTGGCCGGCGGCGTTGCGGTCATCCGCGTCGGCGGTGCGACTGAAGTCGAAGTGAAGGAAAAGAAGGACCGCGTCGACGACGCCCTCAACGCGACCCGCGCGGCCGTGGAAGAAGGCATCGTTCCCGGCGGCGGCGTCGCTCTGCTGAAGGCCTCGAAGGTTCTCGACGGCTTCAAGGGCGACAACGCTGACCAGGAAGCGGGCGTCGCCATCGTGCGCCGCGCTCTGCAGGCCCCGATCCGCCAGATCGCCGAAAACGCCGGCGTCGAAGGTTCGATCGTGGTCGGCAAGATCCTCGAAAGCACCTCGCCGACCTTCGGCTTCAACGCTCAGACCGAGCAGTACGTCGACCTGGTTCAGGACGGCGTCATCGACCCGGCCAAGGTCGTCCGCACCGCTCTGCAGGACGCCGCCTCGGTGTCGGGTCTGCTGATCACCACGGAAGCGGCGATCGTCGAAGCCCCCAAAAAGGGCGGCGCGGCCGGCGGAATGCCGGGCGGCATGGGCGGCATGGGCGACATGGACTTCTAAGTCCGACGCTCAGACCCAAGCGTCTGAAAAGTTTGAGGGCGGGGCCGCAAGGCTCCGCCCTTTTTCTATGCGCGCTTGGCGTCCCCGAGCACCATCGCGCCGACCCAGCTGGCCAGGCCAGTGATGATCGCCGCCATGATCCCCGACCAGAAGCCGTCGACGGTGAAGCCGGGCAGCATCCAGGCCACCAATCCGATCATCGCGGCGTTCAGCACCAGCAGGAACAGCCCCAGGGTGATGATCGTGAACGGCAAGGTCAGCACGAACAGGATCGGCCGCAGGACGGCGTTGACCACGCCCAGCAGCAGGGCGGCGATCAGCAGGTCGACGATGCCGTTGTAGCTGACCCCCGGCAGCAGATAGGCCGCCAGCGCCAGGCCGAGCGCCGCGAACACCAGGCGGGCGAAGAAACGGGTCATCGAAAGCTCCTTGATGCTTGCGGCGGAGCTTGGCGCGCTTAAGTGTCGGCGGCAACCAACCCCAGCACCGGAGTCTCCTATGCCGCTCGTCAACATCAAGGTCGCTGGTGAGGTCACCGAAGAGCAAAAGGCCAAGCTGATCGCCGGGGCCACCAACCTGATCGCGGACGTGCTGGGCAAGAGCCCGGCGGTGACCTGGGTGGTGATCGACGAGGTGCGGACCGAGAACTGGGGCACGGGCGGGATCAGCATCGCCGAGCGCAATCGAAGCGCCGCGAGCTGACGCGTTTCAGCTAAGTCACACGGCGCCCCGCTTTGGCCGTATCGATGGTCCAGCTAGGCCGTCGAGCGCCGGCCGGGCGCGGAGAGCACACAACCGATGTTTCGTATCGTCATCGCCGTCGCCGCCCTGGCCGCGGCTGGCCCCGCTTTCGCCCAGCCGGAGGGCCCGCCGCCCGGCCCGAGGCTGTTCATCAGCCCGTCCGGCGAGCCGTTCCGCAGTGATGACGGCCTGGCCGCCTGGTTGGCCGGCGCGGACGCCGACCACGACGGGGCGCTCACCCTGGCCGAACTGCGCGCCGACGGCATGCGTTTCTTCAAGGTGCTCGACGCCAACGGCGACGGTCAGGTCGATGGGCCCGAGAACACGGTTTACGAGACCAAGATCGCGCCCGAGATCACCCGCTTCGACTTCGGGGCCGGCCGTCCGCCCGGACCCAAGCCGATCATCCGCCGGTCCGACAAGCGCGAACCGCGGGTGGGCGCGGCCCGGTTCTCGCTGCTCAACGAGCCGCAGCCCGTGCGCGGCGCCGACGCCGACCTCAACCAGCGAGTCAGCAGCGAGGAATGGTCCAAGGCCGCCCGCCGCCGCTTCGAGATGCTCGACACCGACCAGGACGGCAAGCTGACCCTCGAAGGCCTGCGTCCGCGCCTGGCCCGGTAGCGACCAAGGCTGTCATCCCGGTCTTGCTGCGCAAACCGGAATGACACTCAAGGTCACGCGTTGGCCAGATCGACCTTCGGCACCGACTGGCTCAGCCGGCCGCCGACGCGGATCGGTTCGACCCGGCGGGCCAGACCCGTCGAATCGTCGGTCTCCACGAACACGCCGCAGACCGTGGCCGGGCCCTCGGCCGGTTTGTAGCGACCGCCGGAGATGCGGGTGGTGAAGCGCCGCAGCGGCTCTTCCTTCTGGTTGCCGATGACGCTGTCGTAGTCGGCGCAGGCGCCAGCGTCGGTCTGATAGGCGGTGCCGCCCGGCAGAATCTGGCAATCGGCGGTCGGGACGTGGGTATGGGTGCCGACCACCAGGCTGGTGCGGCCGTCGCAGAAGTGGCCCATGGCCATCTTCTCGGACGTCGCCTCGGCGTGCATGTCGACCACCACCGCGTCAGCGACCATGCCCAGCGGAGCCTTGTCCAACTCGCGATCGACGGCCGCGAACGGGTCGTCCAGCGAGTCCATGTGCACTCGGCCAAGCAGGTTGATCACGACGATGCGCTTGCCCGCCTGAGTCTCGAACAGATTGGCGCCGCGACCCGGAGCATCGGCCAGCACCGGATAGTTCAGCGGCCGGATCAGGCGCGGCTCGCGCACGATGTAGGTCAGCGCCTCCTTCTGGTCCCAGGAGTGGTTGCCCAGGGTCAGGCAGTCGGCCCCCGCGTCGAACAGTTCGCGGGCCGTGCTCTCGGTGATCCCGAAGCCGGCCGCCGCGTTCTCGGCGTTGATGATCACGAACTCCAGGCCGAGAGCTCGGCGCAGGGCGGGAAGATGGTCGGCGAGGCCGTCGCGTCCAGCGCGACCGACCACGTCGCCGAAGAAGGCGAAGCGCATGCGGAATTAGTCCTTTCGGACTTCGATATAGCCGGTTTCCGTCAGGATGGCGTCCAGCCTTTGATCATGCGGTTCCATGGCCAGCCGTTCGACCTCCTGGCCGGCGTAGGCGAGGCCCAGAACGAATACCGGACCGGAAGCGCGCAGCGCCGCCAGGGTGCGGTCGTAGTGGCCGCCGCCCTGACCCAGCCGACCGCCCGCACGATCGAAGGCCAGCAGCGGGCAGATCACCAGGTCCGGGCGCACCTGCGGCGCGGTCTGCGGCGGCGAAGGCACGCCGAACGCGTCGACGACCGGGTCGTCCTCGACCCGCCAGGCTCGAAATTCCAGCGGCGCGTCGGCCGCCAGCGTCACCGGCAGGGCCAGACGCCCGCCGGCCTTCACCAGCCGCGCGGCCAGCGGGGCAGGATCAAGCTCCACGCCGAGCGCGTGATAGCTCGCGAACCAGTCGAAGGCCGGAAGGCGATCGATCGGCAGGGCGGCCGCCGCTTCACGCGCCGCATCGGGCCGCGCTGCGTCCAGCGCCCGGCGACGCTTGCGCAGCCGCGTGCGAAGTTTGGTCTTGTCGGAGGGATCGTTCACCGCGCGATCCTAGCGCGAAGGGTGGCGGCGCCGCGAGAGCCGTGAAGGTCGGTTTTATCCCCTCGGACCTGGCTAACCAGGTGGGCTCCATATACCCGGGCCCACGGGCCCGGACAGGGACAGATCCCTTCGAAGAAATTAAGGTCTCTGGGATAGATTGCCTTCGACGAGAGCCACAGCAGACCCGCCGTCACGCAAGGTAGGGCCGCGGGGGGCCGGGTACAAGCGGTGGCGACGGCTTTAGCCCGCCGCCAGCTTCTCGATCCGCTTTGCGGCGTTCTCCAGCGCCCCGACGGCGCGGGTCTCGACCCGGGCCTGGTCGGACTGCAGGCGGGCCAGTTCGGACTGCACTACCGCCAGCCGGCCGCGCAGGTCCGACAGTTCGTCGGCGAGCAGCAGGGCGCCCATCAGGAACAGCCGCGTTTCGCCAAGCTGGCCCATGTCCTCGGAGACCTGGCGCACCTGGCGGTCGAACAACCGCCCCAGCTCGATCAGGTGGCCCTCTTGCCCGTCCTCGCAGCCGACCGCGTAGGGCCTGCCGTTCACGGTGATATTGACCTGAGCCATGGCGCTAAGCCTCCTCGGTCTCTGCTGCCGGCTCGGCCTCTCCGGCCAGCGCCGCCTTGATTTCAGCGATGGCGCGACCGAGGGCCGCAGACGCCTCTGCGCCAGCCGCCTCCAGCTCCTTCTCGCGCACCCGCGCCTGCTCAAGTTCGGTTTCAAGCTTGGCGGCGCCCTGGTCGAACAGCCCGCCCGACGGCTTGCCGCCGCCGGCAAGGCGTTGCTCGAGCTGAGAGATCGCCCGGTCCAGCCGCTTTACGGCTTGCTCAAGGGGCCCGTCGGCCGCCGGATCACGCATATTCCGACTCTCCGAAAGTGTGTTCATTAATCTATAGGGTGCTTCGGCCTTGCGCCGAAACCCGCCCTGTGGCGTGACGTTTCCTTGACCCTTCAGGTCTCGCGTGCGAGGGGCGCGCCAATCCCGCCAGTTTCACCGGAACAGATAATGCCCGCACCGCTGCAGACCATGGCCGACGCCATTCGCGTGCTCTCGATGGACGCCGTCGAGCAGGCGGCCTCGGGCCACCCCGGCATGCCGATGGGCATGGCCGACGTCGCCACGGTGCTCTGGACCAAGTTCCTCAAGTACGACGCCAGCGCCCCCGACTGGGCCGACCGCGACCGCTTCGTGCTGTCGGCCGGCCATGGGTCGATGCTGCTCTACTCGCTGCTGCACCTGACCGGCTTCAAGGCCATGCCCCTGGAGCAGATCAAGAACTTCCGCCAGTTCGGGTCCAACACCGCCGGTCACCCGGAGTACGGCCACACCCCTGGTGTCGAGACCACCACCGGTCCGCTGGGCCAGGGCCTGGCCACCTCGGTGGGCATGGCCATGGCCGAGCGCCACCTGGCCGCTCGCTTCGGGTCGGACCTGGTCGACCACCGCACCTGGGTGATCTGCGGCGACGGCTGCCTGATGGAGGGCGTCAGCCACGAGGCCATCAGCCTGGCCGGCCGGCTGAAGCTCAACAAGCTGACCCTGCTGTGGGACGACAATGACGTCACCATCGACGGCGCGGTGTCGCTGGCCGAGTCGGGCGATCAGCTGGCCCGCTTCAAGGCCGCCGGCTGGGCCGTGAAGGCGATCGATGGCCATGACGTCGGGCAGATCCGCCGGGCGCTGGCCTGGGCGACCAAGCAGGACCGCCCCAGCCTGATCGCCTGCAAGACCAAGATCGGCAAGGGCGCGGCGACCATGGAAGGTCACCACAAGACCCACGGCGCAGCCCTGGGGGCCACCGAGATCGCCGCCACCCGCGCCAAGATGGGCTGGTCGGCCGAGCCGTTCGCGGTGCCGGACGAAGTCGTGAAGCCCTGGCGTTCGGCCGGCCGTCGCGGCGCCAAGGACCGCAAGGCCTGGCAAACGCGCCTGGCCGCCTCGCCGCACGCCGGCGTGTTCCAACGCGCGGTGAAGGGCGAACTGCCCGCCGACGCCTTCGAGCGCCTGGACGCCCATATCGCCGAAGCCGTCTCCGCCAAGCCGGCCGCCGCCACCCGCCAGCATTCGGGCTCGGCGCTCGACGCCCTGTTCCCGGCGATCCCGGAAATGGTCGGCGGCTCGGCCGACCTGACCGGCTCGAACAACACCTTCGTCAAGAACACCCAGATCTTCGACACCCCCGACTATTCGGGCCGCTATGTGAACTACGGCGTGCGCGAGTTCGGCATGGCCGCGGCGATGAACGGCATGGCCCTGCATGGCGGCGTCATCCCCTACGGCGGGGCGTTCATGGTGTTCTCCGACTACAGCCGCCCGGCGATCCGCCTGGGAGCGCTGATGGGCGTCCGCGTGGTCCACGTCATGACCCACGACTCCATCGGGGTCGGCGAGGACGGCCCGACGCACCAGCCGGTCGAGCATCTGGCCAGCCTGCGGGCCATGCCGAACCTCAACGTCTTCCGCCCGGCCGACGCGGTGGAGACCGCCGAGTGCTGGAAGCTGGCCCTGACCAACACCAAGACCCCGACCTTCATGGCCCTCTCGCGCCAGAAGGTTCCTGCGGTGCGTGACAGCGCGCCGGAGAATCTCTCGGCTAAGGGCGCCTACGAACTGCGCGCCGCCAGCGCCGAGGCCCAGGTGACCCTCTTCGCGTCGGGCACCGAGGTCTCCGTCGCCGTGGCCGCCCGCGACCTGCTGGAGGCTGACGGCGTACCGACCCGCGTCGTCTCCACCCCCTGCTGGGAACTGTTCGAAGCCCAACCGGAATCCTATCGGCAGACGACCATCGGCAAGGCGCCGGTACGCATCGCCGTCGAGGCCGCCGCGTCGTTCGGCTGGGAGCGGTTCATCGGCGAAAACGGCGTCTTCGTCGGCATGCACGGCTGGGGCGCCAGCGCGCCCGCCGACCGGCTGTACAAGGAATTCGGCATCACCGCCGAGGCCGTCGCCGCCGCCGCCAGGGCCAAGCTGGGCTAGGCCCGCCTATCGTCAGCCGCGAGAGCCTCTGGCAGGTTTTCGCGGCCGACGTCCATAAACCTGCCAGGAGGGCTCGCATGCGCCTCGGAACGCCGCTGTCGCCCACCGCCGTCCGGGTGATGCTGCTGGGCTCGGGCGAGCTCGGCAAGGAAGTCGCCATCGAGCTGCAGCGGCTGGGCTGCGAGGTCATCGCCGTCGACCGCTACGCCGGCGCCCCGGCCCATCAGGTCGCCCACCGCAGCCATGTCATCGCCATGACCGACGCCGCGGCCCTCCGCGCCCTGGTGCTGGCCGAATGCCCGCACCTGATCGTGCCCGAGATCGAGGCCATCGCCACCGACGAACTGGTCCGGCTCGAGGCCGAAGGCGTCGCCACGGTCATCCCGACCGCCCGCGCCGCCCAGCTGACCATGAACCGCGAGGGCATCCGCAAGCTGGCGGCTGAGCAACTCGGCCTGCCCACCTCGCCCTACGCCTTCGCCTCGTCCGAGGACGAGCTGGCCAAGGCCGCGGCCGAGGTGGCCGGCTTCCCCTGCTTCGTGAAGCCCGTGATGTCGTCGTCCGGCAAGGGCCAGTCCTATGTCGAGGGCCCCGAAGGGATCGCCGCGGCCTGGCGCTACGCCCTGGAAGGCGGCCGGGTCGAGCAGCCGCGGGTCATCGTCGAGGGCAAGATCGAGTTCGAATTCGAGATCACCCTGCTGACCGTCCGCTCGAAGGGCCCCGACGGCGAAATCGCCACCAGCTTCTGCGCCCCGATCGGCCACCGCCAGGTGAAGGGCGACTATGTCGAGAGCTGGCAGCCGCAGGCGATGAGCCCCAAGGCGCTGGAACGGGCCCGGGATATCGCCGCCAAGGTCACCGGCGAGCTCGGCGGCCTGGGCCTCTTCGGGGTCGAACTGTTCGTCCGCGGCGACGAGGTCTGGTTCTCCGAGGTCAGCCCCCGCCCGCACGACACCGGCCTGGTCACCCTGGCCACCCAGTACCTCAGCGAGTTCGCCCTGCATGCCCGCGCCATCCTGGGCCTGCCGACCGACGTCGCCCAGCGCGAGCCGGGCGCCAGCGCGGTGATCTATGGCGGCATGGAGGCGGCCGGCATCGCCTTCGACGGCGTGGCCGAGGCGCTAAGCGTGCCCGGCGCGGACCTGCGCCTGTTCGGCAAGCCCGAGAGCTTCGAGCGCCGCCGCATGGGCGTGGCCCTGGCCCGCGGCGCCGACATCGACCAGGCCCGCGAGCGCGCCCGCGAGGCCGCTTCGCGCGTCAAGCCGGTGAAGGCAGACTAGCCGCCCGGCTAGGACCCTGCGGCCGAGCAGTTGACGCCCGGCGCCGAGGCGATGTCTTCGCCGGGCGCCAGCGGGCTGAGCTGGGCCTCGCTCATGCCCTTGGTCCACCACTGATAGCCGTCGCCGGTGTAGCGGGCGCCGCTGGCCGAGATGGCGATCTTCAGGTTGCGGCTCTTGCCGTCGACCTCGACCACCGCGGTGTCGGGATCGGGATAGCTGGCCCGCACCGTGCGCCCGTCTGGGCAGGCGTAGGTGGTGACCTTGGCCTCCGGCTTGGCCGCCTCGGCGGGCGCCTTGGCCTTTTCGGCAGCGGGATTGCAGGCCGCCAGCCCCAGGCTCGCCAGGGCGCCGATCGCCACCATCAGATGCAGTCTCGCCACGCCAAAGCTCCTTCGATTGTTACGGCGCTGCCGTAAGCGTCCGAGCCGATCTGGTGTTCCCTTGGAGTTGCGACAAGCGCTGCTGAAACGCTTTGAAGCCGCACTTGACTGCGCCAGGGGTTGACTCCTCTGCCTCCGCCCTCAAGAAACCGCCCCAAATCAACTGGCTCAGGAGTTTTCTCGATGACCGTTCGCGTCGCCATCAATGGTTTCGGCCGCATCGGCAGGCTGGTCCTGCGTTCGATCGTCGAGCATGGCCGCAAGGACATCGAGGTCGTGGCGATCAACGACCTGGGCCCGGTCGAGACCAACGCTCACCTGCTGCGTTACGACAGCGTGCACGGCCGCTTCCCGGGCAATGTCGTCGTTGACGGCGACACCATCGACGTCGGCTTCGGCAAGATCAAAGTCACCGCCATCCGCGACCCGAAGGACCTGCCGCACAAGGATCTGGGCGTCGACATCGCCCTGGAGTGCACCGGCCTCTTCACCTCCAAGGAAAAGGCCGCGGCCCACCTAGAAGCCGGCGCTAAGCGCGTGATCGTCTCGGCTCCGTGCGACAACGCCGACAAGACCATCGTCTACGGCGTCAACCACGACACCCTGACCAAGGACGACCTGGTCATCTCCAACGCCTCCTGCACCACCAACTGCCTGGCCCCGGTGGCCAAGGTGCTGCACGAGCTGGCCGGCATCGAGCGCGGCTACATGACCACCATCCACTCCTACACCGGCGACCAGCCGACGCTGGACACCATGCACAAGGACCTCTACCGCGCCCGCGCCGCGGCGATGTCCATGATCCCAACCTCGACCGGCGCCGCCAAGGCGCTCGGCCTGGTGATCCCGGAACTGCTGGGCAAGCTGGACGGCTCTTCGATCCGCGTCCCGACCCCGAACGTCTCGGTCGTGGACCTGACCTGGGTGGCCGGCCGCAAGATCACCAAGGAAGAGATCAACGAGGCCCTGACCGCCGCAGCCAACGGCCCGCTGAAGGGCGTGCTGGCGGTGACCAACGATCCGCTGGTCTCGATCGACTTCAACCACGAAGCCGCCTCGTCGACCGCGGCGCTCGCCCAGACCCAGGTGATCGACGGCACCCTCGGCCGCGTCCTCTCCTGGTACGACAACGAGTGGGGCTTCTCGACCCGCATGAGCGACACCGCCGTCGCGCTCGCGAAGCTGATCTAAGTCGAACCACGGGCGCCTCCGGGCGCCCGTTTTCTTTTCCGGACTGACCTGGACCCCGCTTCGCGGCGGGGCGACCGGAGCGATTGCATGACCTTCCGCACCCTCGACACCGCCGATCTGACCGGCAAGCGCGCCCTGGTTCGCGTGGACATCAACGTGCCGATGGCCGAGGGCAAGGTCACCGACGACACCCGCCTGCGTGCGATCCTGCCGACCATCGCCAAGCTGCGCGCCGGCGGCGCCAAGGTCATCCTGCTGGCCCACTTCGACCGGCCCAAGGGCAAGGTCGTGCCGGAGATGAGCCTGAAGCCGGTGGTCGGCCCGCTGGCCGCCCTGGTCGGCGCGCCGGTCGCCTTCGCCGGCGATTGCGTGGGCGAGGCCGCCAAGTCCGCCGTGGACGCCATGGCGAACGGCGACGTGCTGCTGCTGGAAAACACCCGCTTCCACGCTGGTGAGGAAAAGAACGATCCGGAGTTCGCCAAGGCGCTGGCCGCCAACGGCGACCTCTATGTGAACGACGCCTTCTCGGCCGCACACCGCGCCCACGCCTCGACCGAGGGCCTGGCCCGGCTGCTGCCGGCCTATGCGGGCGAGCAGATGCGCCGCGAACTGGACGCGCTGGAAGCGGCGCTAGGCAAGCCGCAGCGCCCGGTTCTGGGCATCGTCGGCGGCTCCAAGGTTTCGACCAAGCTCGACCTGCTGCGCAACCTGGTCACCAAGCTGGACAAGCTGGCGATCGGCGGCGGCATGGCCAACACCTTCCTGTACGCCCAGGGCCATGACGTCGGCGCCTCGTACTGCGAGAAGGAGATGGCCGAGACCGCGCGCGAGATCATCCGCCTGGCCGGCCAGAACAACTGCAAGCTCTTCCTGCCGCTGGACATCGTTGTCGCCGAGAAGATGGCGCCCGGCGCCCCGGCCCGCGTGCGCGGCCTGGGCGAGGTCGACGAGGACGAGCGAATCCTGGACGCCGGGCCCGAGACCGTGGAGCGGCTGTGCCGGGCCATGGACAACTCCAAAACCCTGATCTGGAACGGGCCGCTGGGCGTGTTCGAGATCCCGCCCTTCGACAAGGGCACGGTCAGCGCGGCCCGCCACGCGGCCGAACTGGTCAAGCAAGGCAAGCTGGTGGCCGTGGCCGGCGGCGGTGATACAGTCGCGGCCCTCAACGCTGCAGGCTCCGCCGACGACTTCACGTTCGTTTCGACGGCGGGCGGCGCGTTTCTTGAATGGATGGAAGGCAAGGAGCTGCCCGGTGTGGCGGCCTTGTCGATTTAACTAAGAACTACGGAGGGCAGGGCATGGCCCGGGTTACTTTGAGACAACTCCTCGATCACGCGGCCGAGTACGGCTACGGGGTTCCGGCGTTCAACATCAACAACATGGAACAGGCGCTGGCGATCATGGAGGCCGCGGAGGCCACCGATTCGCCGGTGATCATGCAGGCCTCGCGCGGCGCCCGCTCCTACGCCAACGACATCGTGCTGAAGCACCTGATCGACGCGATGGCGGAAATGTACCCGCACATCCCGATCTGCATGCACCAGGACCACGGCAACAACGAAGCCACCTGCGCGACGGCGATCCAGTACGGCTTTACGTCCGTGATGATGGACGGCTCGCTGAAGGCCGACGGCAAGACCCCGGCCGACTACGACTACAACGTCGAAGTCACCCGCAACGTCGTGAACATGGCCCACTGGGTCGGCGCCTCGGTCGAGGGCGAGCTGGGCGTTCTGGGTTCGCTGGAAACCGGCATGGGCGAGAAGGAAGACGGCCACGGCTTCGAGGGCAAGCTCGGCCATGACCAGCTGCTGACCGATCCCGACCAGGCGGTCGAGTTCGTGAAAGCCACCGAGGTCGACGCCCTGGCCATCGCCATGGGCACCAGCCACGGCGCCTACAAGTTCACCCGCAAGCCGGACGGCGACGTCCTGGCGATGAACGTGATCGAAGAGATCCATCGCCGCCTGCCCAACACCCACCTGGTGATGCACGGCTCCTCGTCGGTGCCGCAGGACCTGCAGGACATCATCAACCAGTACGGCGGCGAGATGCCCCAGACCTGGGGCGTGCCGGTCGAAGAGATCCAGCGCGGCATCAAGCACGGCGTGCGCAAGATCAACATCGACACCGACAACCGCATGGCCATGACCGGCGCGATCCGCAAGCTGCTCGCCGAGAAGCCGGGCGAATTCGACCCGCGCGGCTACATGAAGCCGGCCAAGGAAGCCATGCGCAAGATCTGCGTCCAGCGCTTCGAGGAGTTCGGCACGGCGGGCCACGCCTCCCAGATCAAGCCGATCCCGTTGTCGGAAATGGCCAAGCTCTACGCCAAGGGCGACCTGGCCCCGAAGATCGGCGTCAGCCGCCAGGCGGCGGAATAGGCCTCCATCGCCCACGCACTTCGTGAAAGCCGTCGCCCCTGCGGGCGGCGGCTTTTTCTTTGAAGGTTTCCGCCGCTGGAACCGACCCCGTCGCAGCGCGATATGCTGGGACATGAAGCACGTTCCCACCCTGATCGGCGTTCTGCTGGCCCTGGCCGTGTTGACGGCCCTGGCGGTCTGGTCGTTCACGATCAGCGCCAGGCTCGGCGGCGGCTGGGATTGGCTGACGCCGATCCTGCCGTTCGTGATCGCCGGCCTGCTGGCGGTCGGCGGCCTGACCGGCGTGCTGATGTGGCTGGCCTTCTATTCGGCCCGCCGCGGTTATGACGAGCCCTACGACGTCAACCAGCCCCGCGGCGGACGCCCCAAGAGCTAGTCGTCGATGTTGGCGCCGCGCATCTCGCGCAGGAACAGGAAGCCGATCACCGCGGTCGCTGCGGCCACGACGATCGGATACCAGAGCCCGAAATAGATGTTGCCGGTGGCCGCTACCATGGCGAACGCCGTGGTCGGCAGGAAGCCGCCGAACCAGCCGTTACCGATGTGGTAGGGCAGGCTCATCGAGGTGTAGCGGATCCGCGCGGGGAACATCTCCACCAGCGCCGCGGCGACCGGCCCATAGACCATGGTCACGTACAGCATCAGCAGGAACAGCAGGGCCACGACCATCGGCTTGTTCACCTGATCGGGGTCGGCCTTGGGCGGGTAGCCGGCCGTGTGCAGGGCCCCGGTCAGTTGCTTGGTCCAGGCGGCTTTGCGCTCGGTGAACTCGGCCTTGGTCAGGGCGACGCCGGCGAAGCTGGCGACCTCGACCTCGCCGATCTGCACGCGGGCGACGGCGCCCGGTTCGCCGGGCCGGTTGGCGTAGGTGACGCCGGCGTTGGCCAGCGCCGACTTGGCGATGTCGCAGGACGATGTGAAGGCGGTCTTGCCGACCGGGTCGAACTGGAACGAGCAGTCGGCCGGGTCGGCCACCACCACCACCGGGGCGCGGGCCGCGGCGTGGGCCAGGGCTGGGTTGGCCGCCTCGGTCAGGGCCTTGAAGATCGGGAAGTAGGTCAGAGCCGCCAGCAGGCAGCCGGCCAGGATGATCGGCTTGCGGCCGATCTTGTCGGACAGCCAGCCGAACACCACGAAGAACGGGGTGCCCAGGATCAAGGCGAAGGCGACCAGGGTGTTGGTCAGCGGGCCATCGACCTTCAGCATCTTCTCCAGGAAGAACAGGGCGTAGAACTGGCCGGTGTACCAGACCACCGCCTGGCCGGCGGTGAGCCCGACCAGGGCCAGCAGCACCACCTTGAGGTTCGACCACTGGCCGAACGACTCGGTCAGTGGCTTCTTCGAGGTCTTGCCCTCGTCGACCATCTTCTGGAAGACCGGGCTCTCGTTGAGCTTCAGGCGGATCCACAGCGACACCGCCAGCAGGATCGCCGAGACCAGGAACGGGATGCGCCAGGCCCAGGCCTTGAACACTTCCTCGCCGGTCATCGAGCGCACCGCCAGGATGACGATCAGGCTGAGGAACAGGCCCAGCGTCGCGGTGGTCTGGATCCAGCTGGTGTAGAGGCCGCGTTTCCCAGGAGGCGCGTGCTCGGCCACATAGGTCGCCGCCCCGCCGTACTCGCCGCCCAGCGCCAGGCCCTGGATCAGCCGCATGACGATCAGCAGCACCGGCGCGGCGACGCCGATCTGGTCATAGCCAGGCAGCAGGCCGACCGAGAAGGTCGACAGCCCCATCAGCAGCATGGTGACCAGGAAGGTGTTCTTGCGGCCCCAGAGGTCGCCCAGACGGCCGAACACGATCGCCCCGAACGGACGCACCGCGAACCCGGCCGCGAAGGCCAGCAGGGCGAAGATGTAGCCGGTGGTCTCGTTGACGCCCGAGAAGAAGTGCGCGGTGATGAAACCGGCCAGCGAGCCGTAGAGGTAGAAGTCGTACCACTCGAAAACCGTACCGGCCGACGCCGCGCCAATCACCAGCCGATGGCTCTTCTTCTCGACGACGCTCTCGCCCGCGACCGCTTCGGTCATGCCCGCTCCCCTTATCGTTGGGGGGAGCCTAGCGGGATTTCCCACCCTCTCAAGTTCGTCATGGCCGGGCTTGTCCCGGCCACCCATACGCACGAAGCTTCGCCATGGATCCGGTGCACGCGAACAACGCGGCCTACATGCTGGCCAGCGGAAAACATGGAACGCTGTACGTCGGCGTCGCCAGCGATCTGATCAGGCGCATCCAGCAGCACCGCGAGGGCGAGCGCCCCGGCTTCACCAGCCGCTATGGCGTGAAACGTCTCGTCTGGTTCCAGCGGTGCTTCACGGTCGTGGAAGCGATCGCGTTGGAGAAGCGGCTCAAAATGTACAAGCGCGATTGGAAGATCGCCTTGATCGAACAGGACAATCCCAATTGGGACGACCTGTTTCCCGGCCTGCTTTGACGGAGTCTATGGGTGGCCGGGTCAAGCCCGGCCATGACGAACTTGAGTGGGGGGGGGGCGCGAGCCCCCGCCCCCTAGTGCCCCTCGCCGCCTTCCAGGTCGCCCAGCGCGCTCTGCAGGTAGTTGGGCTCACCCAGCGACCGGACCAGGCTGAGCTGGGTCTCGAGGAAGTCGATGTGCTCTTCGGTGTCGGTGAGGATCTCGCGCAGGATCTGGCGTGTGACGTAGTCGGCCGCCGCCTCGCACTCCTTGATCCCCTCGATCTGGTCGACTCGGCCGCCCACTTCGACCGCCAGGTCCGCGGTCATGCATTCCGGCACGGACTCGCCGATCTTCAGCTTGTGCAGGTCCTGCAGATTGGGCAGGCCGTCGAGGAACAGGATGCGCTTGATGAGCTTGTCGGCGTGCTTCATCTCGCCGATGGACTCGTCATAGGTGATCTTGGCGAGCCGGGCGAAACCCCAGTTCTCGTACATCCGCGCATGCAGGAAGTACTGGTTCACGGCAGTCAGCTCATTGGTGAGCACGGCGTTCAGTCGCCGGATGATCGCCTTGTCGCCCTTCATACGAGCCTCCTCGAATCCAATTCGAGTGCAAACTCTTCCCGAGGGCGAGCTTAGTCAAAGCCTATGTTTGCAAGTAATTCCGCGTTTCGTTCGCACCTGCGAACAGAAGGCTACTCGGCGGCGTAGCGCAGGCCTTCTTCGCGCTCGCCGATCATCTTGCGCATGTCGCAGACGCAGCGGGCGCATTGGACTTGAGAGTCGCAGGCGCGAAACACTTCGGCTGGGCGCTTGGCGCCCGCCTCGATTGCGGCGCGGACCTCACGCTCGCGAATGCCGTTACAGTTGCAGACGTACAAGGCGGACTCTCTCCGGAGATGAAGCTTTGTACCAGATGCGAACGTCGTTGCAAATCATTTGCAAGTTGAGGGCCACGCTTCGAAGTGGTCCGGCGCCGCGGTCGATTGTCGCTGAACCCGAGCTTGGCCTCACGCGTTGTTCACATTCGGAGCGGCGCACAGGCGGTCCTCGCGTCGTCGCACCTATAGCTGGGGTCGGATGTGATGGACGTCGAAGCCCTGATGCTGTCGCGACTGCAATTCGCGTTCACCATCGCGTTTCACATCATCTTCCCAAGCTTCACCATCGGATTGGCCAGCTACCTGGCAGTGCTCGAAGGGCTGTGGCTCACCACCCGCAACGACGTATTCAAGACCCTCTACGTGTTCTGGGTGAAGATCTTCGCGATCTCGTTCGGCATGGGCGTCGTGACCGGCGTGGTGATGAGCTACCAGCTCGGTTCCAACTGGAGCGCTTTCTCGGCGATGGCCGCGCCGGTGATCGGGCCGCTGCTGGCCTTCGAGGTGCTGACCGCCTTCTTCCTGGAGGCCAGCTTCCTGGGGATCATGCTGTTCGGCTGGAAGCGGGTCGGGCCCGGCCTCCACTATACCGCCACGGTGCTGGTCGCGGTCGGAACCCTGATCTCGGCGTTCTGGATCATCTCGGCCAACAGTTGGATGCAGCACCCGACCGGCTTTGCCCACGCGCCGGACGGCGGCCTGATCGCCACCGACTGGATGGAGGTGATCTTCTCGCCGACCTTCCCGGCGCGGCTGGCCCACATGACCCTCGCGGCCTACCTGACCACCTCCCTGGTGGTCGGCGCGGCCTCGGCCTGGCGGCTGCTGCGCCGGCCTGAGGAGCCGGAATCGAAAATGAGCCTGCGCATGGCGGTCGGCATGTTCGCCATCGTCGCGCCGCTGCAGCTGGTGGTCGGCGACATCTCCGGCAAGGACGTGCTGCGCCACCAGCCGGCCAAGCTGGCGGCGATCGAAGCCTTCTGGGAGACCAAGGCTCAGCAAGCTTTCCACATCGCCGCCTGGCCCGACCGCGACAGCGAAAGCAACCGCTGGGAGATCTCGGTCCCCAAGGTCGGCAGCCTGATCACCGCCGGGTCGATCGACGGCGAGGTCAAGGGCCTGAAGGCCTTCGCGCCGCAGGACCGGCCGCCGGTGGCCGTCGTGTTCTGGGCCTTCCGGGTGATGGTGGGCCTGGGCGTGCTGATGATCGGCCTGGGCGCCTGGGGCGTCTGGCTCTACTGGCGCGGCGCGCTGGAAGACACGCGGCTGTTCCTGCGCGCCTGCATCGCCATGGGGCCGGCCGGCTTCGTGGCGGTGATCAGCGGCTGGATCGTCGCCGAGGTCGGCCGCCAGCCCTGGGTGATCACCGGGGTGATGCGCACCTCGGACGGCGTCTCGCCGGTCGGCGCGGGCCAGGTCTCGGCCTCGCTGCTCGGCTTCCTCGTGGTCTACGCGATCATCTTCTCGGTCGGGGTGCTCTACATCATTCGACTGGTCGCCGAAGGCCCGGTGGCCGGAGCGGACGAGCCGACTCCCGCAGTCCAGCGCGCGCCCGGCTCGGCGCTGGCCGCCGCGCCCGAGGACCCAGGCCCGGCCAACGGCAAAGGAGGCCGGCCATGACCCTCGACCTGCCGCTGATCTGGGCCGCGATCATCGCCACGGCCGTGCTGCTCTATGTGCTGCTTGACGGCTTCGACCTCGGCGTCGGCATCCTGTTCCCATTCGCCAAAAGCCCGGCCGACCGCGACGTGATGATGGATTCCATCGCGCCGGTCTGGGACGGCAACGAGACCTGGCTGGTGCTGGGCGGCGGCGGGCTGTTCGCGGCCTTCCCCTACGCCTACGCCGCGATCATGCCGGCGCTCTACATCCCGGTGATCCTGATGCTGCTGGCGCTGATCCTGCGCGGCGTGGCCTTCGAGTTCCGGCTGCGCGGCCGCCGCCGGGGCAAGGCGTTCTGGACCGCGGCCTTCGCCGGCGGCTCGCTGGTCGCGACCATCGCCCAGGGTTTCATCCTCGGAGGCTTCATCCAGGGCATCGCCCTCGACGGCATGGCGTTCGGCGGCCAGCCGTTCGACTGGCTGACGCCCTATACGGTGCTGGTGGCCGCCGGGTTGGTCGCCGGCTACGCCCTGCTGGGGGCCACCTGGCTGGTCTGGAAGACCGAGACCGAGCTGCACGGCGACGCGCGGCGCTGGGCCTGGACCGCCGCCTTCTTCACCGCCGCCCTGCTGGCCGCGGTCAGCCTCGCCACCCTCTATGTCCACCCGGAGGTCGCGCAGCGCTGGGGCTTCATCGGCGCCGCAGTCGACCCGCAGGTGTTCCTGCCGCACCTGCCGATTCCGCTGCTAGGCCTGATCGGCCTGGCGATCCTGGCGGTCGGGCTGTCGCGCCGCTCGCACGGCTGGCCGCATCTGGGGGCGAGCCTGCTGTTCCTGTCCGGATACGTGGGTCTGGCGGCCGGCTTCTTCCCGGACATCGTCCCCTACGACATGACCTTCCGCCAGGCGGCCAACCGGGACAATGCGCTCGGCCTGATGCTGGTCGGAGTGGCGATCCTGCTGCCGGTCATCCTCGGCTACACCATCTGGGTCTACTGGCTGTTCCGCGGCAAGGTGACGGCCGATGCGGGATATCATTGAAGGCCCGCCCGAGCCGGGCGCCCCCTCGCCGCCGCTCTGGAAGCGGCTGTCCTGGTTCGTCGGCCTGGCGATCGCCGCCTGCGCGGTCACGATGCTCGCCGCCTATGCCATGAAGGCGCTGTTGCCCGACTATCCGCACGGCTAGAAGGCGCAGCATGACCGCCGAATGCCGCCTCTACCTGATCACTCCGCCGAAGCTCGACGACCTGGCCGCCTTCGGCCGGACCCTGGCGCAGGCGCTCGACGCCGGCGACGTCGCCGCCCTGCAGATCCGCCTGAAGGACGCGCCCGACGAGGTGATCGGCGCCGCGGTCCACGCGCTCTCACCCATCGCCCAGGCCCGCGGCGTGGCGGTGATCCTCAACGACCGGCCAGACCTGGCCGCAAGGTTCGGCTGCGACGGCGTGCATGTCGGTCAGTCAGACGCGCCCTATGCCGAGGCCCGCAAGATCATGGGCCGCGACGCCATGATCGGGGTCACCTGCCACGACAGCCGCCACCTGGCGATGGAGGCGGCCGAGGCCGGCGCCGACTACGTCGCGTTCGGGGCCTTCTTCCCGACCATGACAAAGGAAGCCCCGACCCGCGCAGAGCCGGACATCCTGACCATCTGGCAGGAGACCATGGAGGTTCCCTGCGTCGCCATCGGCGGGATCACCGCCGACAACGCCGAGGGCCTGGCCAAGGCCGGCGCCGATTTCCTGGCGGTCTCGGCCGGGGTCTGGAGCCATCCGGACGGCGCCGCGGCGGCGGTCCAGGGGCTCAGCGCGGCGATCGCGCGGGGCGTGGCGGCGCGCGCATGACGGCCGCTCCTTGCCTTAAGCCCCTCTGCCCACTAGGTTCCGCGCCTCGATTTTCCCGCCCTTCCGGCGCGCCCGCGCATCTGCTGCGCCAGAACTGGATCCATCCGTGTCGACCCAATCCGCCCTACTGAAAGTCATGTCCGACGCCGCCCGCAAGGCGGCCCGGGGCCTCAACCGCGACTTCGGCGAGCTGTCCGAACTGCAGGTCTCGCGCAAGGCGCCGGCCGACTTCGTGTCCGCCGCCGACATCAAGGCCGAGCAGACGGTGTTCGAGGCGCTGGAGAAGGCCCGTCCCGGCTACAGCTTCCACGGTGAAGAGCGCGGCCTGATCGAAGGCACCGACAAGACCCACACCTGGATCGTCGATCCGCTCGACGGCACCACCAACTTCCTGCACGCCATCCCGCACTTCGCGATCAACATCGCCCTGCAGCGCGAGGGCGCAGTGGTCGCGGCGGTGACCTACAACCCGGTCACCAACGAGCTGTTCTGGGCCGAGAAGGGCAAGGGCTGCTTCGTCAACGACAAGCGTCTGCGCGTCGCCGGCCGCAAGCACCTGGACGAGGCGCTGTTCGGCACCGGGATCCCGTTCCTCGGCCACGGCCAGCACGCCAAGTTCCTTAAGGAGCTGCACCAGATCAGCCAGCGCGTCGCCGGCGTGCGTCGGATGGGCGCGGCTTCGCTTGACCTGGCCTATGTGGCCGCCGGCCGCCTGGACGGGTTCTGGGAACGCGACCTGAAGCCCTGGGACATGGCCGCGGGCCTGCTGCTGATCACCGAGGCGGGCGGCAAGGTCACCGACTGCGACGGCGGCGAGTCGATGCTGGAAAGCGGTCATATCTGCACGGCCAACCTCGACCTGCATCCGCTGCTGCTGGAAAAGCTCAAGGCCGCCGCCTAAGCGATCAGCGACTAACCTTCGAACTCTGATCCGAAGTCGCGAACGGCGTCGGCCATGAAGCCATCGCCCGCGGGCGGACCGTCGCGGTCGGTGCGGTAGCGGAGGAACAGCTGCTCGAAGCCGCCGGGATGGAAGCTGACCAGCAGTTCGACTTCCTCGCCGGAAACGTTGGCGTAGCCATGGCGGGTCCCCGGCGGCACGCGCACGAAGTCGCCGGCTTTCATGGTGGTCACCGTCTCGTCGAGCAGGAACTCCAGGCTGCCCTTGCGGACGTAGAAGGTTTCCTCGATCGCGCCGTGCCGGTGAGCGCCGTAATTTTGCACAGGCAAGCCGTCGCCAGCCGCCACGATCCACTCCATCAGCGAATAGCACCCGCCGGTGTCGGCGCCGGAAACCAGGATGCGGCCGCGGTCCGGGCCGTCCTCGAAAGGGACCCCGTCGCAGGTGCTGACGATCCGGTTGTCCATGCCGAACGCTTAGCACAACTTGACGAAAGCGTCGCCTTGGCCGGCTAGATCGCGGCCATGCAACTGACACGTCGCAGATTCGCCGCCTCCAGCGCCGCCCTGGCGTCTTCGGGACCGGTCATCTCGCGGGCTCCGGCCGGGCCCGTGGTCATCGCCCATCGCGGGGCCAGCGGCGAGCGGCCTGAACACACGCTGATGGCTTACCGCCTGGCGGTGGACGAGGGCGCCGACTTCATCGAGCCTGACCTCGTGGTCACCAAGGACGGCCACTTGGTGGTGCGCCACGAGAACGAGATCGCCGGCACGACCGACGTGGCCGCCCGCCCCGAATTCGCCGCCCGCCGGACGGCCAAGATCATCGACGGCGAGAAGGTCGAGGGGTGGTTCGCCGAGGACTTCACCCTGGCGGAGCTGAAGACCCTACGGACGCGCGAGCGGTTGCCGGACCTGCGGCCTGGCAGCGCCCGCTTCGATGGCCGCGAGTCGATCCCGACCTTCCAGGAGGTGATCGAACTGGCCAAGGCGCAGAGCCGCCGGCTCGGCCATCCGATCGGACTCTATCCGGAGATGAAGCACCCGACCTTCCTGGCCGGGGCGGGTCTGCCGATCGATCGGCTGCTGGCCGCAGCCCTGCAGGGCAACGGCCTCGACAGCCCCGAGGCCAAGGTCTTCGTGCAGTGTTTCGAGCCGGGACCGCTGAAGGCTTTCAAGGAGCTCTCCAAGGTCCGCCGCGTGCAGTTGGTGGGGGCGGCCGATCCGCAGATGGTCAGCGCCGAGGGCCTTAAGGCCATCGCGGCCTATGCCGACGGGGTCGGGCCGGACTGGTCGCTGGTGATCCCGACGACCGGCGGCGTGCTGGGCGCCCCGACCTCGCTGGTCGCCGACGCCCACGCCCAGAAGCTGGTCGTGCACCCTTGGACGGTGCGCGCGGAGAACCGGTTCCTGCCCACCGCCCTGCGCAGGGGAACCGCCCCCGGCGAACATGGCGAGGTGGCCAAGGTGTTCCGCGCGCTCTACGCGGCTGGCGTCGACGGCGTCTTCAGCGACTTCCCGCGCCTAGCGGTCGCCGCCCGCGGGGCCTAGAGCCAGGCTCTAGTTTAATAGTTTTGAGCGTGACGGGCGCCGCAACCGGCATCCACTTGCGGCTGTCACGCTTTAAGCGGCCGCCTCCCCGAACTGCAGCGCGGCCAGACGGGCATAGAGCCCGCCCTTGGCCAGCAGCTCGGCATGGGTGCCCTGCTCGACCACCTTGCCGGCGTCCATCACCACGATGCGGTCGGCCTTGAGCACCGTGGCCAGTCGGTGAGCGATGACCAGGGTGGTGTGGCCGACCATGGCGTCTTCCAGGGCGCGTTGCACCAGACGCTCGTTCTCGGCGTCGAGGGCGCTGGTGGCTTCGTCGAGCAGCAGGATCGGCGTCTCGCGGATCAGCGCCCGGGCGATGGCCAAGCGCTGGCGCTGGCCGCCGGAGAGGCTGCGGGCGCGGTCGCCCAGCGCGGTGTCGAAGCCCTGCGGCAGGGCGTCGAGGAAGCCCTCGGCCTGGGCGGCGCGGGCGGCGGCGCGGATCTCTTCTGCGCTGGCGTCCTGACGCCCGAAGCGGATGTTCTCGGCCGGCGAGCCGGAGAACAGCGGCGAGTCCTGCGAGACCAGCGCCATGCGCGCACGCACCCCGCCCGGATCGGCCTCGCGCAGGTCGACGCCATCGACCCGCACGGTCCCGCTGGTCGGGTCATAGAAGCGCAGCAGCAGCCGGAAGACCGTGCTCTTGCCCGAACCGGAGGGGCCGACCAGGGCGACCCGCTCGCCGGGCGCGACGTTCAAGGTCAGGCCGTCGAGGGCCAGCGCTTCGGGCCGACCGGGATAGGCGAAGGACACCGCCTCGAAGGCGACCTCGCCGCGGGCCGGCGTCGGCAGCGGCTTGGGATGCACCGGCGCGGCGATGGTCGGGGTAGCGGCGAACAGCTCGGAGATTCGCTCCATGGCGCCGGCGGCCTTCTGGACGTCGCCCCAGGTCTCGCCGAGCGCCCCGACCGACCCGGCGGCCATCACGGCGAGGAAGGCGAACTGGAACAGCGCGCCCCAGCTCATCTCGCCGCGCAGGCCCGCATGGACGCCCAGCCAGAAGATGAACACCACGCCGCCGAACACCAGGCCGATGACGAGGGCGGTCATGATCGCCCGCGCGGTCATCCGGCGCAGCGAGGTGCGGAACGAGGCCTCCACCGCGTCGCCGAAACGGGCGGCGCCGGCGGCTTCGCGCCCGAAGGCCTGCACGGTCTCCAGGGCGTCCAGAGTCTCGCCGGCATGGCCGACGGCGGCGGCGAACTGGTCCTGGGTCGAGGTGGTCAGCTTGCGCACGCGGCGGCCATATAAGAAGAGCGGCGCCAGCACGAACGGGAACAGCGCCACCACGAGGCCGGTGAGCTTGGGGCTGACGATCGTCAGCAGCACCAGCGCCCCGATCAGGGTCAGCAGGTTGCGCAGGGCGACCGAGATCGAGGTCGAGAGCAGGCTCTCGACGATCTGGATGTCGGTGGTGAGCCGCGAGAGCACCTCGCCGGTGCGGGTCTTCACGAAGAACGGCTGGTCGAGGGTCAGGATGTGGGCGTAGGCCGCCTTGCGCAGATCGGCGGTGATCCGTTCGCCCAGCTTGGTCACGAAGAAGTAGCGCAGGGCGCTGGAGGCGGCGAGCGCCAGGGCCACGCCGCCGATCAGCCAGAAGCGCGGAGCGACGGAGGCGTCGGTCGCGCCGGGCGCGGTCAAATGGTCGACCAGCTGCCGCACGGCGCCGGAGAGTCCGAGGGTCGAGGCCGTCGCGGTGATCAGGAACAGGCCCGCCCAGGCGGTGTCGCCCCAGTGATTGGCGAGGTAGGGGGCCAGACCGCCCAGCGCGCTCACATTGCGGCTGCGGGTCCGCTTCTGAGCGGCCTCGCTCAGATCCTGCGCCAGGGCGGCGCCGGCGCTGGGCCGCCCGTCGACGGGGGCCTCGACGGCCAAATCACTCATAGAAACTAGCGCCCTTGCTCTTACCGCGCCTTTTCCTGTATACGCGCGGCTTCCTTCGCGCCCGCCTCGTGGCTGACGTGAACTTTTCTGCCGCTCCTTTACGTCGGTTACCCTCGCGATGAAACAAGACACCCACCCCGACTACCATTTCATCACGGTCGTCATGACCGACGGTTCGAGCTACCAAACCCGCTCGACCTACGGCAAGGAAGGGGCGACCCTGAACCTGGACATCGACCCGAAGACGCACCCGGCGTGGACGGGCGGCAACCAGACCCTGCTGGACCGCGGCGGCCGCGTGTCGCGCTTCAACGCCAAGTTCGGCGGCTTCACCCGCAAGTAAGACCGCTGGCGCGCGCTGCGCGCCGGCTGGACTTCGCGAGCAGATACGAAAACGCCGCGCTCATCGCGCGGCGTTTTTTGCTGTGCCTGAATGGATGGCCGCCGCCTCCTTCTCCCGCGAGGGGTGAAGGACGGAGGTAGCTCTCTACGCCGTGCCGAACGCGGCCTGCAGGCGGCCGAACTGGGACAGCACCGGGTTGGCGTCTTCCTGCTCGGGATCTTCGATGTACATGCGGCGATCCAGGTGACGAACGCGCTCATAGAGGTGCTCGGACCGATCGAGCAGCATCAGCAGCCCCTCGGGCAGATCCTCGGTGGTGGCGCCGCGGCAGACGTCTTCGGCGCCCAGGCGATAGCGTTCCTCACGGGCGCCCTCAGGCGGCATGTCGCCTTCGCGCACAGCGCGCTGCACCAACAGCCAGGAAGCCACCTGCATCAGACGGGTGGTGAGGCGCATGCTTTCGGCGGCATAGGCCAGGGCCGCGTTGCGCGAGAGCAGCTTGGATTCCTGACGGCCGGAGCCGTCGAGATAGCCGGCGGTTTCCTCGACCAGGTCCATGCCTTCCTGGAAGGTCCGGTCGAACAACTCGGAGCGGGCGAAGTCGGCGATCACATCGGCTCGCCAGGCGCCGATCGGCGCAATTCCATCGATCATGAAACCACTTAGCCTCTAAAATCCTCGCCCGCGGACGGATGCGGTGCTCTGGCCGAAGGACTGCAACCCCCATGCCAGACGTAAGCGTCCGTTATCGATGATCGGCCGTTTACGTTCGGTTATCCGTACGACTCGATCAGCTTGGCCTTGAGAATAGCGCGTCGGCCTGCGCCCGCCCCGCGCGCTTACGCTCAATCTGGGCACGGCAGCGGGCGACTTCCGCTTCCAGCGCCTCGATCCGTTCCTCGAGTTCGGCGACCCCGTAGAGCTCAAGGTCTTCACGCATCGCCTCGGCGAGGCGTTGGCCCCGCAATACCCGGGCTTCTGCCGGTTCATCCATCGAAGGTCCTCCCATTCTCGGGCGCCATGCGGCATCTATCTGGAAGTTTACGCGCAAAAGCTGCCGGAGGGCGCCCCTATGAGCCAGACCATGACCGCGATCGCTGTGGAGGGCGGGCGTGGACCTGCGGAAAACCTGAGGGCGGAATCAATTCCGCGCCCCGATCCCGGTCCGGGCCAGATCCTCATCAAGGTCGAGGCGGCGGGAGTGAACCGTCCCGACCTGGCGCAGCGGATCGGCGCCTATCCGCCGCCGCCCGGCGCGCCGCCGACCATGGGGCTGGAGGTCGCCGGTGAACTGGTCGTTGGATCAGGACGCTGGAAAGCGGGCGACAAGGTCTGCGCGCTGTTGGGCGGCGGCGGCTACGCTCAGTACGCCGTCTGCGACGCACGGCACGCGCTGCCGATCCCCAAGGGCCTCAGCCTGCTGGAGGCCGCGGCCCTGCCTGAAACCGTGTTCACGGTGTTCGCCAACGTGTTCGAGCATGGGAGCCTGAAGGCCGGCGAGACGCTGATGGTGCACGGCGCGACGTCCGGCATCGGGACAACAGCGATCCAGATGGCCAAGGCCGCGGGCGCCAAGGTCATCGCCACCGGCCGGGGCGCCGGCAAGGCCGCAGAAGCGCTGAAGCTGGGCGCCGACGTCAGCGTCGACGTCACGACCCAGGACTTCGCCGAGGTGGCCAAGGCGCACGGCGGCGTCGATGTGATCCTCGACATGGTCGGGGGCGACTACTTCGCCAAGGGGCTGGACAGCATCCGCACCGGCGGGCGCATCGTCTACATCGCCAGCCAGGGCGGGGCCGAGGTTACGCTGCCGATCTTCCGGATCATGATGAAGCGGGCGGTGATCACCGGCTCGACCCTGCGTCCGCGCGATGCCGACGAGAAGGCCCGCCTGGCCGCCGCGGTCGAGGCGACCGTCTGGCCCTGGATCGAGGCCGGCAAGCTGCGGCCGCTGATCGACAAGACCTTCCCTCTGGAAGATGCCGCCCATGCGCACGCCTATCTCGAAGGCGGCGCCCATGTCGGCAAGGTGATGCTGACGGTCTAGCCACAGTTCCAATCCTGCTTCTAGGATTGGGAATGTCGCGGACGGCTCTGTCGGCGAAGTCGCCGGCGGGGCCGACCCGTCCGCAAGGAATGTTTCGAGAACATCGGTCGGAAATACCTGACCACGCCCCAACACCTTACGCAGTAAGGCGTTCATTGTGTCGTGGCTGAAAGACGAAAGCCGTTGACGATGGGGAAGCCGTCCCCCACGATTTGATTAATTGGACGTCGAGCGCCGGACACGCCCTTCAAGGGTGCGGTCTGGCGTCAATCATAATGGCGGCCGCGCAGCATATTCGCGCGGCGGGAGGAACACTTGGCCCGCGGCATTCACTCGCCGGACTGTGAACGAGCTTGCGTGCTTCAGGCCGGGGCGCCGGCCGCATGACCGCCCTGACCCGTCCACCTCTCACCTTCGCGACCAAGCTGCTCTATGCGGTCGGTTCGGTGGCCAACGCCGTCAAGCTCCGCGGCCTCTCGACCTTCCTGATGTTGTTCTACAACCAGGTGGTCGGTTTGCCCCCGCAGACCGTGACCTTCGTCTTGATGATCGCCCTGGTGTTCGACGCCGTCGTCGACCCGATGGTCGGGCAGATCTCCGACAACTTCAAATCGCGCCTCGGCCGCCGGCACCCGTTCATGTTCGCCGCGGCGGTCCCCGTCTCGGTCGCCTTCTTCATGCTCTGGAACCCGCCGCAGGGTTGGAGCGACGGCCAGTTGGTGATCTACCTACTGGCCTGCCTGCTGACCGTGCGCCTGTTCGACACCTTCTTCGAGCTGCCGCACTCGACCCTCGCGCCGGAACTGGCCAAGGACTACCACGAGCGCACCAGCCTGATTTCGCTGCGCATGCTGTTCGCGGTGATCGGCGGACTGGGCATGACGGTGCTGGCCTACCAGGTGTTCCTGAAGGAGAATCCCGACGGAACCGGCGGCGTCCTGGCCCGCGAGGGCTACTTCGCATACGCGCTCACCGCCTCGCTGGTGATCTTCACGGCCATCATCGTGTCGACGACCGGGACGATGAGCCAGATCCCCTATCTGCGTGCGCCGCCAGCCCGCAAGGCGACGTTCAAGGCCATGGCCAAGGAGGTCGCGGCGACCCTGAACAACCGCGCCTTCGTCATCGCCACCATCACCGGCATGTTCATCGCCATCGCCACCGGGGCCCGCAACGCGCTGGAGATCTATTTCGGTCTCTACTTCTGGGGACTGACCCAGGGCCAGCTCGCCGGGCTGGTGACGATCAGCGTGCTGGGCAGCGCAGTCGGGGTGATCGCCGCCCCGCATATCGCCAAGCGGCTGGGCAAGAAGCACGGCGCGCTGCTGCTGTTCACCACCGCCCTGACGATCGGCGTCAGCCCGGTGGTGGCCCGCCTGTTCGGCCTCATGCCGCCCAATGGGACCGGCCTGCTGTACAGCCTGCTGTTGGCCGAGACGGCGATCAACACCGCGCTGGCGGCAGGGACCGGCGTGCTGCTGGTCTCGATGGTCGCCGACGTGATCGAGGACGCCGAGGTCAAGACTGGCCGCCGCTCCGAAGGTCTGCTGATGAGCGCCGACAACCTGTTCAAGAAGATGGTCTCGGGCGTGGGGGTGTTCATCTCCGGCTCGGTGCTGGCCTTCATCCACTTCCCGGAGAACGCCAAGCGCGGCCAGGTCGACCCCGAGGTCATCCAAAACATGGGGCTGATCTACCTGCCGGTAGTCGGCGTGCTGTTCGGCCTGGGCATCATCAGCCTCAGCTTCTTCAACATCGACAAGGCCAAGCACGAGGACAACCTCCGCCGCCTGCGTGAGGCGGCGGAGGATTCCGGAATCATCGAGGAAGCCGGCGCCGCGCCGGGAGTTGCCGGGGGCGCTTCGCCGCTCGGCGTTAAAGCGTAAGAGATCGACATGACCGACGTAGCCGCCGGCCTGCCGCCGCGCCCGCCCATCACCTTCCGGACCAAGACGCTCTATGGTCTCGGGGCCGCGGCCAACATCATCAAGCAGCGGGGCATCACGACCTTCCTGCTGCTGTTCTACAACCAGGTGGTGGGACTGCCGCCGGCCATGGTGTCGACGGCGATCATGTTCGCCCTGATCTTCGACGCTTTCGTCGACCCGCTGGTCGGCCAGATCTCGGACAACACCCGCAGCCGCTGGGGCCGACGCCACCCGTTCATGTACGTGGCGGCCCTGCCGGTCTCGATCGCCTTCTACCTGATCTGGAATCCTCCGATCGGGTGGGAGAACGAGGCGCTGTTCGTCTACATGCTGGTCTGCCTGCTCACCATCCGGCTGTTCGACACCTTCTTCGAGCTGCCGTCATCAGCGCTGCTGGCCGAACTGACCCAGGACTATGACCAGCGCACCAGCATGATCGCCATCCGCTCGTTCTGCGGCGTGGCCGGCGGGCTGGTCATGCAACTGCTGGTCTATCAGGTGTTCCTGAAGAAGAACGCCGACGGCACCGGCGGGCTGCTCGAGCGCCACGGGTGGCAGACCTATTCCATCGTCGCGGCGATCACGATCTTCACGATCATCCTGATCTCCTCGGCCGCCACCCACCACCAGATCCCCTATCTCCGCCAGCCGCCGAAACGGAAGATCACCGTCCCGGCGATGATCAAGGAAGTCGGCGCGACCCTGAACAACCGCTCGTTCGTGGTGCTGACCATCTCGGGCATGTTCATGAACGTGTCGCTGGGCCTCAAGACCGCCCTTGAGCTGTACTTCAACCTCTACTTCTGGGGTCTCGCTCAGTGGCAGCTGGCGATCATGACCGTCACCGGCGTGGTGGCCAGCATCATCGGCGTGACCCTGGCCCCCATCATCGCGGCCAAAATCGGCAAGCGCCATGCAGCCATCATCATGTTCTTCGGCGCCGTCGTGGCCCTGCTGCTGCCGATCGGGCTGCGGATCATGGGCGTTATGCCCGCGAATGGCACCAACCTGCTGTTCGGCATCCTGATCATCGACTTCATGGCCAATGGCATCATGGCGATCATGACCGGGGTGATGCTGCAGTCGATGATCGCCGACGTGGTGGAAGACAGCGAGGTCAAGACCGGCCGCCGCTCCGAGGGCCTGCTGTTCTCGGCGGACAACCTGTTCAAGAAGATCGTGTCGGGGGTCGGGGTGTTCACCTCCGGCCTGCTGCTGGCCTATGTCGCCTTCCCGCAAGGCGCCAAGCCGGGCGATGTCGATCCGGACCTGCTTCGCAACCTGGCGCTCATCTATCTGCCGACCATCGGGGGCTTCTACGCGGTCGCGATCAGCTGCCTGTTCCTCTACCGGATCGACAAGACGACCCATGAGGAGAACCTGCGCAAGCTGCAGGAGGGCGTGCTGGAGACGCGCACCACCGACGCGCAGATCGAAGGCGCGACGCCGGCCGCCACCGGTCCCGCCGGCGACCTGAGCCCCGTTACGCCTCGCTGATGAATCTTCGGTCACGTTGCGCGGAGCGGCTTGCCACGGACGCAATCGTACCAAATATTCGAATCCAACCGCACGGGGCGCAGACCCCGCAAAGGTTGGGAGGACTGCATGGCGCAAGTCGGCGTGCCCGGCGGCATCAGCCGCCGGACGGAGTTGCTCTACGGTTCGGTCGCTGACGGCGTGACGCCGGGCGCCCGACCGGCGTTCGAGATCCCGCCGAGGTTCCGGCCATGACCGGACCTGCCGCCTCCCCGCTCAGCGTCCGCTCCAAGGTGTTCTACGGCTTCGGCTCGGTGGCGTTCGGCGTCGCCACGCTGGGCCTCTCCTCGGCGGTGCTGGCGCCATATCTGAACCGCGTCATCGGGCTGCCGGCGATGTGGGTCGGGACGGCGATCATGGCCACGCTGTTCCTCGACGCCTTCATCGACCCGGCGATCGGCCAGTGGTCGGACAAGCTGCGCACCCGCTGGGGCCGCCGCCATCCGCTGATGTACGCCGCCGCGCCGCTGGTCGCCCTGGCCTGCTATGCGTTCTGGAATTCGCCGGCCGACTGGCCGCCGGAAACGCTCGGCCTCTATCTGATCGGCGCCCTGGTGGCGCTGCGGCTGTGCGTCAGCCTCTATGAGGTGCCCAGCCAGGCGCTGGCGCCGGAACTGACCACCGACTACCACCAGCGCACCAGCCTGTTCAGCTACCGCTTCTTCTTCGGCGTCGTCGGCGGCTTCGGGATGAACGTGGTGCTCTACCAGTTCTTCCTCAGCCCCCAGAACGGCGGGATCCTGAACCGCGAGGCCTATGGCCACTACGGCATTCTGGCCGGGACGGTTATGGCGGTCTCGATCCTGGTCTCGTCAATCGGCACCCACCACCACATCCCGCGCCTGGCCGCGCCGCCGCAGCGCCAGGTCAAGCTCGCCCAGCTGCTGCGCGAGATCGGCGGCACCCTGACCAACCGCTCGCTGGTGGTGGTGATGCTGTCCGGCCTGTGCTCGGGCGTCGCCTCGGGCATGACCTTCGCGCTCAGCCAGTATTTCTACATCGAGCTCTGGGGCCTGACCGCCAGCCACATCTCCTTCCTGGCGCTGGCCTCGGTGCTGGCCTCGGTCTCGGGGGTGGCGATCGTCGGGCCGACCTCGCGGGCCTTTGGCAAGAAGCGCGCGATGCTCGGACTGTTCACCGTCTCGACCCTGACCGGGGCCATGCCGATCCTGCTGAAGCTGCTCGGCCTGATGCCGCCGAACGGATCGCCCTGGGTGTTCCCGATCCTCTGGGTCGACAGTTTCGTGGCCACCACCCTGGCCATTTCCGGCTTCGTCATCATCTCCTCGATGATCGCCGACGTGGTCGAGGACGCGGCCGTGCAAACCGGCGTGCGCTCCGAAGGCCTGCTGTTTGCGGCCAACGGCCTGCTGCCGAAGTTCACCGGCGGCATCGGCGTGTTCCTGAGCGGGGTTCTGCTGACGCTCGTCGCCTTCCCGACCAACGCGCCCGCCGGAACCGTGGCGCCGGAGATCATGCGCCACCTGGCGCTGATCTACCTGCCCGTGACCTTCACGATGAACTCCCTGTCGATCGCAGTCCTCGTCTTCTACCGGATCGACCAGGCGCGGCATGAGCAGAACCTCGCCGCCCTGGGCGATCCAGACCAGGTCGGGGATGAGACCGCCTCGGCCGATCCGGACGCGGTGATCGCCAGCGTCGGTTGAACTCGCCGCTTTCCTCGGGTTCCGGATCGCGTCTACAAATCGCGAAACAATATCGAGGAAAGCGCCGTGGCCGGAAGCGTACCAGAGGCTCAAAGTGATGGACGCCTGAGCGTTCCGACCAAGCTCTTCTATGGCCTCGGCTCGGTCGCTTTCGGGGTCAAGGACCAGGGGTTCTCGTACCTCCTGCTGATCTTCTACAATCAAGTTGTGGGGCTGCCTTCGGCGACGGTGGGCCTGGCGATCATGATCGCCCTGATCGTCGACAGCTTCCTCGACCCGATCATGGGCCAGGTGTCGGACAACTGGCGCTCGCGCTGGGGCCGCCGCCACCCGTTCATGTACGCCTCGGCCCTGCCCGTCGCGCTGTCCTACCTGCTGCTCTGGAACCCGCCCATGCACTGGTCGCATGAGGCGCTGTTCTTCTACCTGATCGGGGTGGCGATCATCATCCGCAGCTTCATCACCATGTACGAGATCCCCTCGGCGGCGCTGGCGGCGGAACTGACCACCAACTACGACGAGCGCACCAAGGTCATGTCCTACCGCTACTTCTTCGCCTGGTGGGGCGGGCTGACCATGACCCTGCTCGCGCTGAAGGTGTTCCTGACACCGGACGCCGAGCACCCGATCGGCCAGCTCAATCCCGCCGGCTATGTCACCTACGGCTATGTGGCCGCCGCGGTGATCTTCGCGGCCATCGTGATCTCGGCCATGGGCACGCACGGCCAGATCCCGCGGCTGCGCATCCCGCCGGCCCGCAAGCTGACCCTCGGTCAACTGGCCAAGGAGATGGTCGGCACCCTCAGCCACAAGTCGTTCATGGTGCTGATGGGCGCTGGCCTGTTCAATGCCATGGCCGGCGGCCTGGTGCTGTCGCTGAACCTCTACTTCAACACCTTCTTCTGGCAGCTGCCGTCGGCGCAGATCGCAATCCTGGCGGCCGCCAACTTCATCTCCGCGGCCCTGGCCTTCGGCTTCGCCGCCCCGCTGGCCAAGCGGCTGGGCAAGAAGCAGGCGGCGCAGATGACCAAGGTGCTGTCGTTCCTCATCGCCATCACCCCGATCACCCTGCGGCTGCTGGGCGTGTTCCCCGAGAACGGCTCGCCGACGATGCTGCCGATCCTGTTCGGCCAGGCGGTGTTCTCCACCGGCTTCTCGATTATCTCTGCGATCCTGATCTCATCGATGATCGCCGACGTGGTCGAGGACAGCGAGCTGCGCACCGGCCGCCGCTCGGAGGGCCTGTTCTTCGCCGCCGCCGCCTTCGTGCAGAAGGCGGTCTCAGGCGTCGGGATCTTCGCCTCCAGCATGATCCTGCTGGCCATCGGCTTCCCGCAGAACGCCAAGCCGGGCCAGGTCGCCGACGGCGTGGTCTCGAACCTCGGCTTCACCTACCTGATGGTCCTGGGCGGGCTCTATGGCGCGGCGATCCTCTGCGTCTCGCTCTACAAGATCACCCGTGAGGGCCACGAGGAGAGCCTGCGCAGGCTGGCGGCCCAGGCCGAGGCGGTGGAAGGCGGCGAAGGCCCCGGGCGGATCGGCTGACAAACGACAACGCGCCGGGCGTTGGCCCGGCGCGTCGCTTGTTCGTTCGTGGTCGCTGCGACTACTTGGAGATCCGCAGCGAGTTGATGTCCTGGGCGATGGCCCGGAAGGCCACCTTCAGCTCCGTGCCGCCCGACGGGGTATAGGCGTACTCCGCCGAGGTCGCGCAGGTCTTCATCATGTTGGTGATGTCGGGGTCGCTGCTGATGTTGAAGCCGACCGTGTAGACGATCACGCCCTTCTTCTTGATGTTCTCGCAGAGCTTGGCCGCCTGGACGAGCGGGTCGCCGTTGATCGAGTTGCAGTTGATGCGGCTGTCGTTGTTGGGCGCTCCGGTGTTGGGGTCGGCGTCCTTGGCGGCGACGCCGCGGCAGTAGGGCGTGTTGAACACGCCGTCGGTCATCAGGATCACGACTTTCAACAGCTGCGGCTTGGCGTAGGCGGCCGGAGCGCTGGTCCCGGTCCACACCGTGTTCCATTCCGGCGAGATCATGTACCAGCCCCAGGCCAGACCGATCTGACCGGCAGTGGAGCCGCTGTCGGTGAGCGTGCCGATGTGGTTCTTCAGCGCGGTTTTGTCGCTCGACAGCGGCATGACCGCCGCCGACGGGCAGGAGCCATAGTGCCATCCGACCTTGGCAACGCCCGGCGCGGCGTCGGTGTAGGCTTCGGTTCCCAGGCGTTCGGTGGCGCACTTGGTCAGGCCGAATGTCGTCACCTTGCTGGAGACGCTCGTAAACACGTGGGAAGCGCAGCCCTCCCCGAGGCACTGGACCGTGCCGCCCGACGTGTAGGGGCTGAAGGCGCCGGTGCCGCTATTGACCGTACCGTCGATATTGGCCGGAGAAGCGGCGTTGCTCTTCAGCTTGAAGGTGTTCTGGGTGACTGAAGTGGCGACATACGTGTTGCTGTTGAGCTGGGTCATCCCCTTGACCCCCGCAATTGTCACCCGCTCGCCCTCATAGAGGCCGTGGTTTGCGGAGGTGATCATGATCGGGTTGGTCTTGGTCGCGGCGGTGATGGCCGTCGTGCCTTTGGTCGTGCCACGCGCGGTCACGTCGTACGAGCCCATGTTCACCCCGACCGAGTACGGCACGATGGCCACCTTGGTGTAGTAGGGGTCCTGGACGTCCTTGACGACCAGGTCGACCAGGTCCTTGGCCGCGGTGCGCAGGTTGGCCATCTGGGCGCTCATCGAGCCGGTGGTGTCGAGCACCAGCGCGACTTCGACGTTGTTGGAGTTGCGCAGCACCTCGGAGTCGGCGGCGATGTCCGCCTGCTGCCACAGCAGCTTCGGGCCGATGCTGGGCGGCGTGACGGTGGCGTGGCCTTTGACCTTGATGCCGTCGAGCACGAAGGTCGAGGAGGTGATCTCCTGGCCTTCCGGCAGCTTGAGGTTGGCGCGCAGCGCCGCGTCCCCGACCACCTGGATCTCGGGGGTGGTCATCTTGTCCGAACGGGCCGCGTAGAGCGTCGCGGTGTCCAGCGCGTCCTGCAGTTGGCCCCGCTGGGTCGTGATCATGTAGATGTCGACCAGACCCATGGTGGCCGGCGCCAGCAACAGCAGCCCCACCGCGAAGAAGATCGCGGTGGCGCCCCGTTGGTCACGCAGTCCCGCCCTAAACCGGCCGCTCATGCGCCCGGCTGCGCCGCAAATACGCCCGGCCACTAGCTTGGTGATCTGTTCCACGCCTGAAGCCCCAGTCAGCTTAAGATTCCAGGGCAATTTCGCAGACCAGAGTAAATGAACGGGCGCCGAAGACGGTTAAGGCGAAGCTATATTTCGGCGCCCTTAACCATCACCAGCCGCAGGTTTCTCCCTTGTTCTGGACGGTGAGCCACGCATTCAGCGGCTTGAAGTAATCGGCCACGGCGCTGGCGTCGCCGGCCTTTTCGCCGGTGAAGGCCGCCATGGCTTCGGGCCACGGCTTGGACGCGCCCATCTCCAGCATGGCGTTGAACTTCTGGCCCATTTCCTTCTCGCCGTAGACCGAGCAGCGGTGCAGCGGACCCTTCCAGCCGATCTGCTGGCAGGCGGCGCGGTGGAACTGGAACTGGTAGATGTGGGCCAGGAAGTAGCGGGTGTAGGGCACGTTGGCCGGCACATGGTACTTGGCCCCCGCATCGAAGGCGTCGGCCGGGCGCGGTCCGGGCGGAGCCAGGCCCTGGTACTTGGTTCGCAGCGCCCACCAGGCGTCATTGTAATGCTCGGGCGTGGTTTCGCCGGAGAACACCTGCCAGCGCCAGCGATCGACCATCAGGCCGAACGGTAGGAAGGCGATCTTGTCGAGCGCCATCTTCAGCAGGAAGGGGATGTCCTCGTCCGCGCCGGGAGCCTTGTCGAGCAGGCCGATCTGCTGGAGGTAGGTCGGGGTCAGGGCCGAGAGGCCGACGAAATCGCCGATCGCCTCGTGGAAGCCGTCGTTCGCCCCGCCCTTGAACAGGAACGGCTGATCCTTGTAGGCGCGCTGGTAGAAGTTGTGCCCGAGCTCATGGTGGATCGTATAGAAGTCCTCGCCATTGACCTTGGTGCACATCTTGATGCGCACGTCGTCGCGGTCGTCGACGTTCCAGGCCGAGGCGTGGCAGACCACTTCACGGTCGCGTGGGCGGGTGATCTGGGAGCGCTGCCAGAAAGTCTCCGGCAGCGGCGACTGGCCGATCGAGGTGTAGAAGCTCTCGCCGGTCTTGACCATTTTCACCGGGTCATAACCCTTATCCACCAATAGCTTATCAAGGCTGTAGCTGGAGGTGGCGGTCTTCGGCTGGACCACGTCGTAGACGTTGCCCCACTGCTGGGCCCACATGTTGCCGAGCAGGTCGGACCGGATCGGGCCCTTACGCGGCTGCACCGCGTCGCCGTACTTGTCGTTCAGGCGCGCGCGCACGTAGCAGTGCAGATTGCGATAGAACGGCTCGACCTGTTTCCACAGACGGTCGGTCTCGGCGGCGAAGGCGTCCGGGTCCATGTCGTAGTTGGACCGCCAGAGCGCGCCGGTGTCCTTGAAGCCCAGGCCGCGGGCCCCTTCGTTGGAAAGCTCGGCCAGCTTGGCGTAGTCGCCGCGCATCTGCGGGGCGACCGAGTGCCAGCCCTCCCAGACCGCCTTCAGCTCGGCCGGATCGCGGCTCGAGGCAAGGACGTCCTCGGCGTCGTTCAGCGTCAGGGTCTTGCCGTTGTGCTGGAACTTGCCGGACGAGAAGGTCGAGTCCAGCCGGGTCGAAATGGTCGCCAGCTCGCCCGCCGCGCCCGGCCGGTCAGGGGCCGGCGAGACCAGGAACAGTTTGAGAAGCTTTAGCTTTCTGGCGGTCACCGGGTCGACGGCGACCCCGTCGAACCTGGCCGCCTCGCGGGCGTAGCGAGCGGTGAGCTCGTTCTGCTCGGCGGAGGCCTTGGCCTCCAGCCACTGAGTGTCTTCGGTGATGAAGGTCGCCCGCACCCAGGACGACTTGGCGACATAGGTATTGAACGCGGCGAGGTCGGCTTCGGCCTTGTCGACGAAGGACTTGGCCTCGGCCGGGGTCGGCCTGGGCGCCTGGGCGGCCGCAGGCGCAAAAGCGAACAGGGCCAGCGCGGTGGCGGCCAGAAGCTGGGATTTCATTCGGTCGGACGTCCCCAATGCGAAAATTGCGGCCTATGGAGCCGCACTATTGGGGAAGGAAACGCCTGCGGCGCCCAGCGTCAAGCAGCTTAGGCGCGCGCTTCCGAAGCGGCCATGCGGATGGCGGTTTCCACCGAGGCTTGGGCGTCGGATTGCGACAAATCCAGGCCCTGGGCGACAGTCTCGCCGTCCTCGTCGAAGATCCGCCAGGCCCAGCCACGCTCGGCGTGGGCGAGGGAGTAGGCGAACGGGGATTCCGTCACACGCGCCTCCAAACCAACTCATGCTGCAACGCAGTATGTCCGCGTAAAGACGACTCCAACGCCCGCCCGAGTCAAGGGTTGCCACGGGTGCGCCGCAACACGAAAAGTTTGACCGGAGCCCAAGAGCGCGCCCCGCGCTTATAGGACCGACGCCCGTGTCCGGAGAGATTTCCATGTCAGATCAACCGCCTGCAGCGCAGCTCAAGGCCAAGGCGGGGGCGCTGATCCGGCAGGCGGCGCTGGTCGCCGGCGCATGGATTCCGGCCGAGGGCGCTGACGTCATCGCGGTCGAAAATCCTGCCGACATGACGATAGTCGGCGCAGTGCCGAAGCTGAGCGCTGCGCAGGTCGATGTCGCGATCGAAGCCGCTGCGGCGGCGTTTCCGGCCTGGGCCGGGCTGAAGGGAAAGGCTCGCGGCGAGATACTTTCGAAGTGGGCTCAAGGGGTTAGGGCGAACGAAGAGGGCCTGGCCGCGATCATCAGCCTGGAAAACGGCAAACCCTGGAAGGAGGCGCTGGGCGAAATCCGCTATGCCAACTCGTTCATCGAGTGGTTCGCCGGCATGGCCGAACGGCTGGATGGAAAGACGATGGAGAGCCCCAACGGGCAGGATTTGATCCTCGCCTTCCAGGAACCTGTCGGTCCGGTGGCGGCGATCACGCCCTGGAACTTCCCCGCCGCGATGATCACCCGCAAGGCGGCGGCCGCGTTCTGCGCCGGATGCCCTGTCGTGCTGAAGCCCGCCTCCTCCACGCCGTTCACCGCGCTGGCTCTCGCCGCCCTGGCGCTGGAGGCCGGCGTGCCGCCCGGCTGCTTCTCGGTGCTGACCGGGGCGCAGGACGTGATCGGCGGGCGGCTGACCCGATCGCCGCTGATCCGCAAGCTGTCGTTCACCGGTTCGACTCAGGTCGGGCGGACGCTGGCCGCCCAGTGCGCCCCCACCCTAAAGAGGCTGTCGATGGAGCTCGGCGGCTCCGCACCGCTGCTGGTGTTCGACGACGCCGACCTGGAGACCGCGGTCGAGGGCACGGTGGCCGGCAAGTTCCGCGCCGGCGGCCAGACCTGCGTCTGCCCGAACCGCGTCTATGTCCAGGCCGGCATCCGTGACGCCTATGTCGAGGCGCTGGTCGCCAGGGTGGCGGCGCTGAAGGTCGGCGATCCCTTCGCACCGGACACGGTGATCGGGCCGCTGATCGACGCAAAAGGCGTGGCCAAGGTCGAGGACCACATCGCCCGCACCCTGGCCGCCGGCGGCAAGCTGCTGACCGGCGGCAAGCGCATCGAGGGCGCCTTCTTCGAGCCCACCGTCACCCTGGGCGGCGACGACGAACTGTTCTGCCACGAGGAGACCTTCGGGCCGCTGGTTCCGGTGTTCGAGTTCGCCAGCGAGGACGAGGCGATCGCGCGGGCCAACGCCTCGGAGTTCGGCCTGGCCGCCTTCGTGTTCAGCGACGACCTGAACCGGGCGATGCGCGTCGGCCGGGCCATCGAGGCCGGGATCGTGGGCGTCAATTCGGGCCTGATCTCCAACGCCGCCAATCCGTTCGGCGGGATCAAGCAGTCCGGCTATGGCCGGGAGGGCTCGGTCTACGGGATCGCCGACTACATGCAGACCAAGGCGCTGACCCTGGCCCTGCGCTAGCCGCCGCCGGCCGCAGCCGCCTGCAGAGCGCTGAGCGCGCCGAGATAGACCGCCGTCAGGCTGATGGTGTCGACCAGGCCGTGCAGCACGATGCAGGCGACGAGGTTCCCGCGCCCGGCGAGGCGGACGGCGCCGAGGACCAGGCCTGCGGCGCTGGTGACGGCGACCCCGGCCACCCCCTGATAGCCGTGACCGAAGCCGAAGATCAGCGCCTGGACGAGGAGCGCGCCGGCCACCGCCGCCCTGGTCCCGCCGAACAGGATTTCGAGCCTCGACTGCACGAAGCCGCGGAACAGCAGCTCTTCGCCGACCGCCGCCGTGGTCCAGGCGATGGCCAGCCAGTAGAGGTATTTCCAGGTGTCGCCTTCCAGCGAGGAGAAGGCCGCCACCGAGGAACCCGGCGCGAAGCCCAGCCTGGGCAGGACAAGCAGGTTCAGCATGGTTCCGACCGCGGCCAGACCCAGGTAGCCGAGCACCACCCGCAGCGCCACGCCGCCGATCGAGGCGGGCCGCGCCAGGCCGACGTCGCGCCAGGTCACGCCGCGCCGCTGCAGCCGCAGGGTCGCCAGCAGCACCAGGCAGAGGATCTTCAGCGGCGCCAGCAGGTAGGAGAGCGGCCCGGTCCCGACCGAGGGCAAAGCGACGATCAGCGCGAACGCCGCCAGCACCATCGTCAGGTCGACGAGCGCTTCCTGCCGTCGCGTCTGCCGCCCGATCGCCAGTTCATCCGCCATCGCCGGTCCCCCGAATGGATCTGCAACTGGTAGGGCGCGCCGCGAAGCTTGGCTAGGCGCGGACTTTTCCGGTCATCCCGGCGAGGGTCAGGGCACCGAAGGCGGCCGCCGGCCTTCGCCGGGATGAGCAGGAGCCGAAGCTGGACCTTGAAGCGGGGCCCCGAGATCGCGAGCGATCCGCGCGATCTCTCGAGCCAGGTCTTCGGCGCCGTGTGTGGGCGTCATCTCGAAGTAACGAACGCCGGCGCGTCGAAGCGCTTCCTTCTTCACGGCGTCGCGGGCGGGCGCCGAGCCCTGGTAGTGGCCGCTGCCCTGATACTCGATTGCGGCAATCGGCTCGCCGGTATTGGCGATCAGCAGTACGTCAACCCGCTTGCTGTTGATCGCGCTGAACGCCCTGGCGTCGGGCGACCACAGGATCTCGCCGAGATTGACCTGGGCCATGACCCGCCAGGGCAGCTTCTGCGCACGGATCGCACTCTCGGCCGTGTAGAAGACATGGGCCTCGGACTTCGACATCAACCGGCGGCGTTCGAAGTCGGCTCCCATCACCACGCGCAACTGCTCGACGGCGTCGGTCGGGTCTGACGTTGCCGGGAGCGCGGAAGGCGGGCGGCGGCGCCGGAACGGCAGAACCTTGGCGCGCCCGCCTCGCTTTGCACGTCGGGCCCGGGCGGCAAACCTGGCTCGCCAGCGCTCGCCGTAGAGGCCCGCCAGGAAGGCGACGCTGACCAAAACGAAGATCATGAACAACAGATCGTTCGACATCCGGAGCCCCCTGCCCGCGCCTGCGTCGACAGCCACGCTGGTGTCACTATAGGTTGATAGTCGGTTGGACGCGCGTCTTCCGCACTCTTCAATCACGAGGGGAAGACGTGACCTTTCCGTCCCGGCCGTCGGTTATCTGCCGACGATGACCACCGCCCGTGTCCTCAGGATCGCCACCGCGGACGACGCCGAAGCGATCGGCGCGTTGACGCGAGAGGCCTACGCCAAGTGGGTGGGCCTGATCGGGCGCGAGCCGCTGCCGATGACGGTCGACTGTGCCCAGGCGCTGACCCGCCACCGCTTTGACCTGCTGTCGGTGGGCGGCGAGCTGGCGGCGCTGATCGAGACGTTGGTCGAGGACGATGGGCTGCTGATCGTCAACATCGCGGTGCGGCCGGGTTTCCAGGGACGCGGCTTTGGCGTGCGGCTGTTGAAACTGGCCGAGGAGCTGGCGCGGGCGGCGGGACTGGAGCGCACGCGGCTCTACACCAACCAGCGCTTCACCGAGAACCTGCGGCTCTACGCTTCGCTGGGCTATCAGGTCGACCGCGAGGAGGCGCTGAACGGCGGGGTGGCGGTGCACATGTCGAAGGCGCTGGCCTAGCTCTCCAGCTCGTACCCCGCCTCGCGCCAGGCCTTGAGGCCGCCGTCGAGCGCGGCGGCGCGGGTGTAGCCGAGCTCGCGCAGGGTGGCGGCGGCCAGGGTGGAGATCTTGCCGAATTCGCAGCAGGCGAGGATGCGAAGGGTGGGGTCGGGCAGCTCGGTATTGACCCGCAACTCCAGCTGGCCGCGCGGCAGGTGGCGGGCGCCGGGGATATGGCCGGCGTCGAAGGCGTCCTTCTCGCGCAGGTCGAGGATCACCAGGTCGCGGCTGTTGCCGCCGATACGGGATTGCAGTTCGGCCAGCGACATGAACGGCACCTTGGCGGCGGCCTCGGCCAGCAGCTGGGCCACGGTCTTGCCGCCGCTCATATTGGTGCGCAGGGCCTCGGTCAGATGGGTCGGAGCCGAGAGGTCGAGGTTCTGCATCATCTCGACAAAGGCCGCACGCTCGGTCTTCTGCAGGCGCGGATTGGTGTCGATCTCGTCGCCGATGGTCGAGTGCGTGCGACCCTTGTAGTCGTGGGCTGGGAAGACCAGGGTCTCCCTCGGCAGCTTCAGCAGGCGGTCGAACAGGCTCTCGTAGAGGGCGTGCGGATCGCCGGTCGGCAGGTCGGTGCGGCCGGTGCCGCCGATCAGAAGGGTGTCGCCGGTGAACACCCGGTCTGACATCACCAGGCACATGGAATCGCGGGTGTGGCCGGGGGTGTGCAGGGCCTGCAGCTTCAGCCCGCCGGCGATCAGCATGTCGCCGTCGTCGAGCCGCAGGTCGGCGTAGGGCGCGGGACTGAGCCGGTTCATCACCACCGGGGCCGGCAGCAGCTTCTGCAGCTCGTGGCTGGCCGAGAAATGGTCGGCGTGAGTGTGGGTGTCGACCAGGTAGCGGATGTGGAGGCCGCGCTGGCCGGCGAGGCCGACATAGCGGTCGATCTGCGAGAACTCGGGGTCGATCAGCACCGCGGCGTGGGTGTCTTCGCAGCCGACGAGGTAGGACTGACATCCGCCCGTGGCGATCTGCTCAAATATCATCTGGCGACCCCTGTTATGCGACCGCACAGTCGCGCCGGGCCGCGCCTAGCGCAAGAGCTGCGCCACGGCCAAGACTAGGTAGTCGACCAGAGTCCGACCCTGGCTTCGGCCTGATAGCCGGGACCGCTCTACGCGCTCAGCCTGCCGCCAGCATCGGCGCGTACCGCGTCGCAACGGCAGCGGAGGACGCCATGCCCAAGCCCAACATCCTGTTCATCATGGGCGACGACATCGGCTGGTACAACATCAGCGCCTATAACCTGGGCGTGATGGGTTACCGGACGCCCAACATCGACCGGATCGCCAAGGAAGGTGCGCTGTTCACCGACTGGTACGCCCAGCAGAGCTGCACCGCCGGGCGCGCCGCGTTCCTGACCGGTCAGTCGCCGATCCGCACCGGCTTGACCAAGGTCGGGCTGCCGGGCGCGACGCTCGGACTCACTGCGGACGATCCCTGCATCGCGCAAGTCTTGAAGGCGCAGGGCTACGCCACCGGTCAGTTCGGCAAGAACCATTTGGGGGACCGCGACGAACACCTGCCGACCATGCACGGCTTCGACGAGTTCTTCGGCAACCTCTACCACCTGAACGCCGAGGAAGAGCCCGAGAACGAGGACTATCCGAAGGACCCTGAGTTCCGGAAGAAGTTCGGCCCGCGCGGCGTGCTGAAGTGCAAGGCCGACGGCAAAGGCGGCCAGACCATCGAGAACACCGGGCCGATGGACACCAAGCGGATGGAGACGGTGGACGAGGAATTTCTCGCCGGCGCCAAGGACTTCATCAAGCGCAAGAACGAGGCGGGCGAACCCTGGTTCTGCTACTTCAATTCGACCCGCATGCACGTTTTCACCCACCTGAAGGCGGAGTCGAAGGGCAAGACCGGGCTCGGCCTCTATCCCGACGGCATGGTCGAACATGACGGACATGTCGGCGAGCTACTGGCGCTGGTCGACGAGCTGGGCGTCCAGGACGACACGATCGTCGTCTACACCACCGACAACGGCGCGGAATGTTTCACCTGGCCGGACGGCGGCGCGACCCCGTTCAAAGGTGAGAAGGCGACCAACTGGGAAGGCGGCTTCCGCGTGCCGTGCGCGATACGCTGGCCGGGCTCGATCAAGCCGGGCATCGTCATCAATGAGATCTGCGCTCACGAGGACTTTCTGCCGACGCTCGCCGCGGCGGCGGGCGACGGCGACGTCGTCGACCGGATGCAGAAGGGCGGCAAGATCGGCGACAAGTCGTTCAAGGTCCATCTCGACGGCCACGACCTGGCGCCGTTCTTCAAGGGTGAAGTGGAGAAGTCGCCGCGGCCGGGCTTCGCGTACTGGAGCGACGACGGCGACTTGATGGCGATCCGCGTCGGGCATTGGAAAGTCGCCTTCATGACGCAGAACACCGAGGTCGATCCGAAGACTCCGCTAGGAGTCTGGCAGGGTGCGTTCACCGCGTTGCGGGCGCCCATGATCTACAATTTGCGATCGGATCCGTTCGAGCGCGGCCCGGAAAGCATCTACTACGCGGACTACGTCGCGCACCGGATGTTCCTGCAGGTGCCCGCGCAGGCGATCGTGGCCAAGCTGCTGGAGACCTTCAGGGAGTTCCCGCCCCGGGCCAAGGCGGCGAGCTTCACGGTCAGTGACGCGATGGAGAAGATCGCCACCGCCAGCCCGAACCAGAACTAGCCTTCCAGGTCGCTCTTGAGGCGGCCCAGCATGTCCACGGCGCGGGCGGCGTAGGGGCCGATCCAGCGCTCGTGGATGTGTTTGATGGGGAGCGGGTTGAGGTGGTTCCACCGCTCCCGCCCCTCGCGCCGGGCGATCACCAGGTCGGCCCGTTCCAGCACCTTGAGGTGCTGCATCACCGTGCAGCGGTCGAGATCGGCGAAGGCCGCGCAAAGCTGGCCGGTGGTCTGCGGCCGATCCTTCAGCGCATCCAGCAGCCGCCGCCGAATCGGGGCGGCCAAGGCCTTGAAAATCAGGTCATTTTCCGCATCGCTTGACACGTTATATTTTTATAACATTATTGCCGCCGAGACAAGGAGCAGGACCATGGATCTGACCTTCAAGGTGTCGGCGCATATCGCCAAACCGGTGGCCGAGGTGTTCGAGGCGGTGGTCGATCCGGCCAAGTTGTCCGGCTATTTCACCACCGGCGGCGCCAAGGGACGGCTGGAAACCGGCGCGACGGTAAGCTGGGACTTCGCCGACTTCCCCGGCGCCTTTCCGGTGCATGTGGTCGAGGTGGTCCCGCAGAAGAAGATCGTGCTGCGCTGGGCGGCCAACGACCCTGGCGAGAGCTACGAGACCACGGTGACCATGGACTTCGAGGCGCTGGAAGACGGCCGCACCCTGGTCTCGATCAGTGAGGCCGGCTGGCGCGAGAGCGAGGCCGGGCTGAAGGCCTCTTACGGCAACTGTCAGGGCTGGTCGCAGATGCAGTGCGCGATGAAAGCCTATCTCGAGCACGGCCTCAATCTGCGCGAGGGTATGTACAAATAGTCCCGGGGGACGCGGCATGGCCGAACTGAACGAATTGAGCGAGCGGGCCTGGCGGGTGCGCCAGCTCTACGCGCAGTTGGAGGCCACGCGGCACGGCCGCGCCTGGTCGCGCGAGGAGGTGGCCCTGGGCTTCGTCGGCGATGTCGGCGACCTGATGAAGCTGGTGCAGGCCATGGAGGGGGAGCGCGCCATCCCCGACGCGCCCGCCAAGCTGGCGCACGAACTGGCCGATTGCCTGTGGAGCGTAATGACCCTGGCGCGAATGTACGAGGTCGACCTGGAGGTGGCGTTCACCGCGACCATGGACGAGCTGGAGAGCAGCATCCAAGCCAAGCTGGGCGGCGGCTAGCGGCTTCCACCCCCGATTGACGGAGCCAGGGCTTTCGCGTCCCATCGCCGGTGCGACATTCTGTCAAGCCGGGAGGGGGCGATGGCCAGCGAAGAGGCGCCGGGCGAACAGGGTTGGCTGCAGAAGCTGCGGACCAGCCGGATGCCGGGACTGCTTGCCGCCGGCCTGGTGATCGCCGCGTTCGGCGGCGGCTTCCTGGCCGCCAAGGGCGTCGACGGCCTGTCGCTGATCAAGCCGGGCGCGCACGCCGCCCCTGAATCCCAGGGCTGGTCGCTGTTCGGCAAGCCTCGGGGCGCGAACGCCGCGCGGCGCGGCATCCCCAAGCCCGAAGGTTTCGCGGTCTGGCGTCACCGGATCGACACCAGCCGCGCCTCGCCGGCCGCCTGCATCGAGCTGACGCGGCCGCTGGACCCCGCCAAATCCTATGCCGACTTCGTGCTGGTCTCGCCGGACCTGGGCGGGAGCCCGGCGGTCTCGGTGAAGGGCTCCGAGCTCTGCGTGGCCGGGACCGGCTTCGCCGACCGGCGGGTGACCTTGCTGAAGGGGCTGCCCGCCAAGGGCGGCGAGACCCTGGCCGCCAACGCCGACGTCGACTTCGTGTTCGGCGACAAGCCGCCCTATGTCGGCTTCGCCGGCGAAGGCGTGATCCTGCCGCGCGAGGACGCCGACGGCATCGGCATCGAGACCGTCAATGTCAGCCGCCTGTCGGTCGAGGTCTGGCGGGTGGTCGATCGCAATCTGGTGCGCAAGTCGATCAGCGCCCCCGACCCCACAGGCGAAGGCGAGTATCCCAGCGACTACGGCTCGGACAGTCCCGACGACGAGGGCCGGGTGGTCTGGAAGGGCGACCTGAAGGTCAATGCGCAGGGCTCCGGAGAGCGGGCGACCACGGTGTTCCCGCTGGGCGCGGTGCTCAAGGAGATGAAGCCGGGCGCCTATGTGATCAAGGTGCGCGACGCCTCGGGCGGGCGCGACCTCAAGGGCCAGGGCGGCGAAGACGATTACGATCCCAACCCGCCGGCCCAGGCGCGGCGCTGGGTGGTGTTCACCGACATGGCGCTGCTGGCCTATGACGGCTCCGAGGCGCTGGACGTGGTGGTCCGCTCGCTAAAGACCGCCAAGGTGCTGCCGAACACGCGCGTGGCGCTGCTGGCCCGCAATGGCGAGGAACTGGCGAGCGCCAAGACCGACGCGCAAGGGCGGGTGAAGTTCGACCGTCCGCTGCTGGAAGGCGAAGGCGCGGCCGACGCCAAGATGGTCATGGCCTATGGCGACCAGGGCGACCTGGCGGTGCTCGATCTCGACCGCGCGCCGGTGGACCTCTCCAAGCAGGGGATCGGCGGGCGCACCGAGGATTCCGGCATCACCGGCCGCAGCGCGCTGAGCGCGGTGGACGGCTACCTCTATGCCGACCGCGGCATCTATCGCCCCGGCGAGACGGTGCACCTGAACGCGTTGCTGCGCGACCGCGAGGCCAAGGCGGTGAAGGACCGCAAGGGCCAGGTCGTCGTGCGCCGCCCGTCCGGCGTGGAGTTCAAACGCTATCCATTCGACAAGGCGCCGCTGGGCGCCGTGCCGGTGGACATCGCCCTGCCCAAGAGCGCGCCGCGCGGCCGCTGGAGCGCCAGGCTGGAGATCGACGGCCTCGACAAACCGGCCGGCGAGCTGTCGTTCTCGGTCGAAGACTTCGCGCCGCAACGGCTGGCGGTGACTGCGGTCGGCCAGGAGGCCGTGCCGCTGAAGGCCGGCGAGACCCGCAACATCGACGTCACCGCCCGCTTCCTCTACGGCGCGGCCGGCGCGGGCCTGCAGACCCAGGGCGAGGCGCGGCTGCGGGTCGATCCCAATCCGTTCCCGGCCTTCGGGGGCTATCAGTGGGGCGACCAACGCGAGCCGTTCGAGGAGAAGTTCCTGGAGATCGGCCAGACCGTCACCGACGGCGAGGGCCGCGCGGTGCTGGCGCTGTCCTCCGAGGAAGCCGGCGACACCCCGCAGCCGCTGACCGCCGCCTTCACCGCGAGCGTGTTCGAGCCGGGCGGGCGCCCGGTGCGCGAGGGGCTGGACCTGAAGGTGCGGATCAAGGGCGTCTATCTGGGCGCCAAGATCGACCAGGGCGACTCGTCGGGGTCGGGCGATCCGGTGATGGCCATCAGCCTGATCGCGGTGAACGCCGCCGGCCAGCGGATCGCCGCGCCCGGGACGACCTACACGCTGATCGCCGAGAACTGGGACTATGACTGGTTCCAGCAGGACGGCCGCTGGCAGTGGCGGCGGACCAGCCGCGACGTGGTGGTGGCGAAGGCCAATGTGAGCATCGCGGCCGGCCAGCCGGCGCGTATCAGCCGGCGGCTCGGCTGGGGCGACTACCGGCTGGAGATGACTGGCCCGGGGGGCGCCAGGAGCGTCATCCGCTTCGCCTCCGGCTGGGGCGCGCCGGCCAAGGATGTCGAGGCCCCCGATTTCGTGCGGGTCAGCGCCGGGACCAAGGCCTATGCGCAAGGCGACACCGTCGAGATCACCCTCAAGCCGCCCTATGCCGGCGAGGCGCAGGTGGCGGTGGCCACCGACCGGCTGATCGACTTCAAGACCGTGAGCATCGGCAAGGACGGCGCGACCGTGCGCCTGAAGACCAGCGCCGCCTGGGGCGGCGGGGCCTATGTGCTGGTCAGCGTGATCCAGCCGCGCGACCCGGTCGCCTCGCCCAAGCCGCGGCGGGCGCTGGGGCTGGTCTATGTCCCGCTCGATCCGAAGGGCCGCAAGCTGGAGGTGACGTTGGACACCCCGGCTAAGATCGACTCCAAGGCGACTATCGAGGTCCCGATCACCATCAAGGGCGCCGGGTTCGGCGGTCGCGCGCGGGTGACCCTGGCGGCGGTCGACGAAGGCATCCTGCAGCTGACCAAGTTCCAGAGCCCCGATCCGGTGAAGTGGTACTTCGGCAAGCGGGCCCTGACGCTGGACTATCGCGACGACTACGGGCGGCTGCTGGACCCCAATCTGGGCGCACCGGCCAACGTCAACTTCGGCGCCGACGGCATCGGCGGCGAGGGCCTGTCGGTGACGCCGATCAAGACCGTGGCCCTGTGGTCCGGCGTGGTCGAGACCGGGCTGGACGGCAAGGCGGTGATCAAGCTGCCTGCCGCTCAGTTCAACGGCGAGCTGCGGCTGATGGCGGTGGCCTGGACCGACACCGCGGTGGGGTCGGCCAGCAAGCCGCTGACCGTGCGCGAGGCGGTGGTCGCCGACCTCGCCCTGCCCCGCTTCCTGGCGCCTGGCGACAAGGCGTTCGCGACCCTGGAACTCCACAATATCGAGGGCAAGGTCGGCGCCTACATCGCCGAACTGACCACCGGCGGCGGGGTGCTGGCGCCGTTCAGGAAGGCGTTCCAGCTGGCCTTAGGCCAGCGGATCGCCGAGCGAATCCCGTTCAACGCTCCCGACCGGGCCGGCATCGGCAAGGTCGGCTTCAAGGTCACTGGACCCGGCTTCTCGACCGGGAAGGACTATCCGATCCAGACGCGGCTGGGCTGGAGCGCGATCACCCGGACGACCTTCGAGCTACAGGCGCCTGGGACTTCCTACACGCCCGCCTCGAGCCTGCTGGCCGGATTGGCGGCGGGCGATGTCAGCCTGCACGTCAGCTACTCGCCGTTCCGCGGCTTCGACCCGGCGCCGATCGCCTCGGCGCTGTCGCGCTATCCCTACGGCTGCACCGAGCAGACGGTGTCGGCGGCCTATCCGCTGATCTACGCCGCCGAGGTCTCGGCCGATCCGAAGTTGAAGCGCTCGTCGGCGGCCCTGGCCGGCGCCGTCGGGCGACTGCTGGATCGCCAGACCCTGGACGGAGCCTTCGGGCTCTGGCGGGTGGGCGACGGCGAGGCCGATCCGTGGCTGGGCGCCTATGTCACCGACTTCATGATCGAAGCGCAGAAGGCCGGCGCGCCGGTGCCGCAGGAGGCGATCGACCGCGCGCTCGGCGCCATGCGCCAGATCTCGCGGCCGGACGGCTGGGCTTCGGTGTCCTATCGCATGGAGTATCCGACCTGGTGGGCCGGCTCGGAGGACGCCTCCAAGAACGCCACCGAGCGAATGCGCAGCCGCGCCTCGGCCTATGCGCTCTACGTGCTGGCCAAGGGTGGCCGCGGCGACCTGGCCCGGCTGCGCTGGTGGCACGACGTGCAGATGAAGAACGAGGCCTCGCCGCTGGCCAAGGCGCAGGTGGGCGCCGGTCTGGCGATGATGGGCGACCGGGCGCGGGCGCGCTCGGCCCTGCGCCAGGCGGTCGGCTCGCTCGGCTGGCGTGACGAGGCCGACTGGTACCAGAGCCCGCTGCGCGATATCGCCGCCGTCACCGCGCTTGCCTACGAGGCCGGCGAGGCCGACCTGGCCCGCGGGCTGCAGAGGCGCCTTGAGAACGCGGTGAAGGACCCCGACGCGCTCAACACCCAGGAACAGGCGCGGTTGCTGCAGGCGGCGCACTGGATGTTGAAGGCGGCCGGGGCGATCCGCATCGACGCCAAGGGCGCGGTCCCGCTGAGCGCCACCGGCGGCGCCCCGCGCTGGGCGGTGGGCAAGCTCGCCGGGGCGAGCTTCGTCAACGCCGGCAAGGGCGCGCTGTGGCGGACGGTGACGGTGACCGGCACGCCGGTCGCGCCGCCGAACGCGGAGGACAACGGCCTGACGCTCTCCAAGCGGCTGGTCGGGTTCGCCGGCGGGGCGGTCGATCCTTCGGCCCTGAACCAGGGCGACCGGGTGATCGTCGTGGTCTCGGGCCGTTCAAGCCAGGCGCGGTCGATGGCGCTGGTGGTCGACGACCCGCTGCCGGCCGGTTTCGAGATCGAGACCGTGCTGGGGCCGGACGATGCGCAGAACGGGCCGTTCCGGTTCCTGGGCGAACTGTCCAGCGCCGATGTCCAGGAGGCGCGGGACGACCGCTATGTCGCGGCCATGGACCTGGCCGGCAAGGACAGCTTCGCCTTCGCCTATGTGGCGCGGGCGGTGACGGCCGGCGACTTCTTGCTGCCGGGGGCGCAGGCCAAGGACATGTACCGTCCGAGCCTCAACGCCCGCACGGCGGCGAGCCGCACGGTGATCGCGCCGGGACAATGAGTACGGACGCCAGTTCCTCCCCCCCTGGGGGAGGTGGATCAGCGCGCAGCGCCGAGACCGAGGGGGACCGCTCTCACGCAACAGCGTCAAAGTCCCCCTCAGTCGGCCAGGCGGCCGACAGCTCCCCCAGAGGGGGAGCAACTGGGCGGGCGCGCACCCTGACCCTCTCGCTGATCGCCCTGCTCGGGGTCGAGACGGCGGTGTTTGCGCTGGACGCCGTCCTGCCGCCGGACCTAAGCCGGGCGGCGCGGTCTTCGCCGGTGGCGCTGGATCGGCGCGGGAGTTGGCTGCGGGCGCTGCCCGTGGAGGACGGGCGCTGGCGGATCCGGGCGGACCTGTCGCGCACCGACGAGAGTTTTCAGCGGCGCTTGGTCGCCATCGAGGATGCGCGGTTCTGGCTCCATCCTGGCGTCGATCCGCTCGCGGTCTTGCGGGCGGCCGGATCCGCGGCGGCGAGCGGCCGAGTCAGCTCGGGCGCCTCGACCTTGAGCATGCAGACCGCACGGCTGCTGGAGCCGCGGCCGCGCACCCTGACCGCCAAGCTGATCGAGATGGCCCGCGCGGTGCAGATCGAGGCGCGGCTCTCCAAGCGCGAGATCCTGGCCCTCTATCTGACCCTGGCCCCGTATGGCGGCAACCTGGAGGGCGTGCGGGCCGCCAGCCTCTCCTATTTCGGCCACGAGCCAGAGACGCTGACGCCGGGCGAGCAGGCGCTGCTGATCGCCCTGCCGCAGTCGCCGGAGGCGCGGCGGCCCGATCGCCGGCCGGAGGCCGCGCGGGCGGCGCGGCGGGCGGTGCTGGACAAGATGATCCGTGCCGGCGCCCTGACCGAGGTTGAGGCGGCCGAGGCCGAGCAGGAGCCCCTGCCCAGCCGTGCGGCGTTTCCGGCCCTGGCCTGGCATGTAGCCGGCGAGCTGGCGCGGGCGGCGCCGACCGCGCAGGCCTCGGTGCACACCACCTTGGACTCCGGACTGCAGGCGCGCCTCGAGCCGCTGGCCGCGCGAGCGGCGCAGGCCCAAGGACCGGAGGCGACCGCCGCGATCCTGGTGGTGGAGATCAGGAGCCGGGCGGTGCGCGGGGCGGTCGGCTCCGGCGGACTGGCGCGGCCGGGCGGCTGGATCGACATGACCCGGGCGGTGCGCTCGCCCGGCTCGGCGCTGAAGCCGTTCATCTATGGCTTTGCGTTCGACGATGGGATCGCCGCGCCCGACACCGAGATCGACGATGCGGCGCGGCGGTTCGGCGACTATCAGCCGGAGAACTTCGACCGGGTGTTTCGCGGCAAGGTGACGGCGCGCGAGGCCCTGACCTATTCGCTGAACGTCCCGGCAGTGGAACTGCTGGACAAGGTCGGCCCGGCGGCGTTCGAGGCGCGGCTGGATGGGGCCGGGGTCAATCTGGTGCGACCTCGGGCCCAGACTCGCGAGGCGGGCCTGGCCATGGCTCTAGGCGGAGTCGGGATCAGCCTGCGCGACCTGGCGGTGCTCTATGCTGCGCTGGGCGACGGCGGCGTGGCCAAGCCTCTGGCCTGGACGCAAGACGAAGCCCAACGGCGCGAGCGCCAAGGCGGACGTCGCCTGATGCGCGCCGAGGCCGCCGACCAGGTGCTGGCTATCCTGCGCGAGACGCCCCCGCCGGCCGGCGTGACAGCCGCGGCCCTGACCAAGGGACGGCCGGTGATGGCCTTCAAGACCGGCACCTCCTACGGCTTTCGCGACGCGGTGGCGGCCGGGGTGGTCGGGCCCTATGCGATCGTCGTCTGGACCGGACGGGCCGACGGCGGCGCACGGGGCGGACTGACCGGGCGCGACGCCGCCCTGCCGCTGCTGTTCGACGCCGCTGACCTGATCGACGCCCCGGTCTCGGCCCCCCGACCGATCGCCCCGCGCGCCGCGCCGCAGGCCCTGGCCAGGCTGGAGCCGCGTGAGACCGGCCCACGGCTGATCTTCCCTCCCGACGGGGCCAGCGTGCAGGTCGAAGCGTTCGGACCGGCGTCGCGCGGCCTGGTGCTGGCGGCCGGCGGCGAGGACCTCAACTGGTACGTCGCCGGCGAACCGCTCGCGGCCGACCCGGTCAGCGGCCGGGCCGTGTGGCGGCCGAAAGGGCCGGGCTTCTACCGGCTGACGGTGGTCGACGGCGAAGGCCGCAAGGCCTCGGCCCGGGTTCGGGTGAGGTGACGTGTCAGTAAGTGTCATCCCGGTTTCGGCTGAAGGCCGAAGACCGGGACCCATTCGCGCCGGATAGTCGGAATGAGGCGAGGTCGGCGCGAGGCCGGAACCATCAGGTGTTCATGGGTCCTGGACAAGCGCTGCGCGCTTTCCGGGATGACACCCCGGCCTACTGCCCTTCGTCGCGGGCCTTGTCCAAGGAGTCGGGGCCGGAGATGGCGCAGTTCATGTCGGTGACCAGGCCGTTGGCGATCGAGTAGACCCAGCCGTGGACGCAGAGCGACTGGCCGCGGGCCCAGGCGTCCTGGACGAAGACGTCGGAGGCGACGTTGCGGACCTGGCGCAGGACGTTGAGCTCGATCAGGCGATCGAGGCGCTCGTGGTCATGCAGGGCTTCGAGCTCGTCGCGGTTCTCGGCGTAGACCTCGCGGATCGGGTGCAGCCAGTGATCGACGAGGCCGCGGCGCTTGCCGTCGACCGCGGCGGCGACGCCCCCGCAGCCATAGTGGCCGACGACCATGATGTGCTTCACCTTCAGCACGTCGACGGCGAACTGCAGCACCGACAGGTAGTTGGCGTCCTGCGGCGGCGCGAGGTTGGCGACGTTGCGGTGAACGAACAGCTCGCCCGGGTCGAGATCGACGATCTCGTTGGCCGGCACGCGGCTGTCGGAGCAACCAATCCAGAGGTATTCGGGGCTCTGCTGGTTGACCAGGCGCTCGAAGAAGCCGGGGTCGACGGAGAGCTTTCCCGCCGCCCAGCGGCGGTTGTTGGCTTTCAGGTCCTCAAGCATGCACGGCGTCCGGTTGCTGATCGGGGGCGGCGGCGATGAAAGCCGGGTGCTGGGCGGCGTGCTGCGCCGCCGCGACGATGGCCGGGAACGCGGTCAGGTCGACCTTGTAGCGTTGGGCCGAATAGACCTGGGGGACCAGGCAACAGTCGGCGAGGGTCGGCGCGTCGCCAAAGGCGAAGCCCTGGCCGTGGCGGGCGACCATCGGCTCGAGTGCGGAAAAGCCGTCGACGATCCAGCGCTGAGTCCAGGCCAGGCGGCCGGCGTCGTCGACGCCGAACTCCTCCAACGCCTTCTGGATGCGCATGTTGTTCAGCGGGTGAATGTCGCAGGCGACGATCGCCGCCATCGCCCTGACCGTCGCCCGGTCGAACGGGTCCTTGGGCAGCAGCGCCGGCGTAGGATGGGTTTCCTCCAGCCATTCGAGGATGGCCAGGGACTGGACCAGAACGTGGCCGTCGACCTCCAGGGCCGGGGTCAGGTGCTGGCGGTTGTGCTTGGTCACGTAGTCGTCGGCGTGCTGCTCGCCCTTCAGCAGGTTCACCCCGACATAGCCGTAGTCGAGGCCCTTGAGCTGCAGCCCGATGCGCACGCGGTAGGGCGCCGTTGCGCGCCAGTAGGAGTGCAGGGTCAGGCTCATGCGGTCACCGTGAACTGAAGTTGGCCGACGCCTTCGATCTCGCCCGACACCACGTCGCCGGCGGCGATCGGCCCGACGCCCTCAGGGGTGCCGGTGAAGATCAGGTCCCCCGGGGCCAAGGTCCAGAGCTGCGAGGCCTCGGCGATGATTTCGGCGACGTTCCAGATCATGTCGGCGACCTGGCCATCCTGGCGGAGCTGGCCGTTGACCGAGATGGCGATGCGGCCCCGGGGCGGATCGCCGGACCACTTGCGGATCGCCGAGATCGGGGCCGAGGCGTCGAAGCCCTTGGCGGCGTCCCAGGGATGGCCCTTGTCCTTGGCGGCGTTCTGCAGGTCGCGGCGGGTGAGATCAACGCCCACCGCGTAGCCGTAGACGAGGTCCAGCGCCCGGCCGACCGGCACGTTTGCGCCGCCGCCGCACAGCGCGATCACCAGTTCGATCTCGTGATGCAGGTTGGCGGTGCGCGGCGGATAGGGAACGACGCCGCCCGGCGGGACCAGGGCGTCGGCCGGCTTGGCGAAGAAGAATGGCGGGTCGCGGTCGTCGCCGCCCATCTCGCGGCGGTGGGCGGCGTAGTTGCGGCCCACACAAAGAATGCGACGAACGGGAAAGGCGCCAGCCTCCCCCTCCACGGGCACGACCACTTGGGACGGCGGGGTCAGGACATAGGCGCTCATAGCGCCGCCTTACGCCCGGCGGCGGGCGTTGTGAACCCCCGCCGCCTGACGAGAAGGCGCGAGGTTACTTCTTCACAGCGTCGCGCAAGGTCTTGGCGTGGTCGTAGTGCTGCTGGACCACCGGGGCGGTGGCGGCGGCGAACGACTTGATGGCCGGGACATCGCCGTCCTGAGCGTAGCGCTGCATCAGGTCGAGCGCGGCCTGGTGGGCGTCGACTTGGTTGTCGAGATAGGCGACGTCGAAATTGTCGGCCTTGGTCAGGTCGTCGAGCTTGCCTTGCAGGTCGCCCGGCAGAGCGGCCGGAGGCGCCAGGGCGGTCTGGCCAGAATCGGCGATCGCCTTCTTCAACCCAGCGGTGGACTTGGTGTGGGCGCTGATCATCTCGGCGGCGAACTTCTTCACCTCGGGGTTCTTCGAGCGCGTCTCGGCGATCTTGGCGGCCTCGACCTCGAACATGTCGCTGGCGCCGGCCTTGGCGACGAAGTCGGGCGCGGCCGCTTCATTGGCCGGAGTGATGATCGTGGCGGCGGGATTGGCGTCAGGCGTGGCGGCCTGTTCGCTTGGCGTGGCCGCGCCTTGGGTTTCGGTCTTCTGGCCACAGGCGGCCAGCGACAAGGCAGCCAGGGCCGCGCCCGCGATCAGCAGGTGACGGTTCATTCGAACGCTCCTCGAGATTGACTAAGATGTTTCGCGCAGGTCCAACGGACGGCGCACGGGTCCAGAACTCACGGACCTGTGATCAGTTCCGAGGGGATCGAGACGTGAACCAAGCCGCCGCCAACAACGGGCCGCTCAAGGACCTGAAGGTCGTTGAGATGGGCACCCTGATCGCCGGCCCGTTCTGCGGCCAGATCCTGGGCGACTTCGGCGCCGACGTGGTCAAGATCGAGGACCCGAAGAGCGGCGACCCGATGCGGCAATGGGGCCGCAGCCTGCCCAAGGGGCTGTCGCCCTGGTGGCCGGTGATCGGCCGCAACAAGCGCTCGGTCGGCCTGGACCTGCGCACGCCCGAGGGCCGCGAGATCGCCGGCAAGCTGATCGACCAGGCCGACGTGCTGATCGAGAACTTCCGGCCCGGCACGCTGGAGAAGTGGGGCATGGGCTATGAGGCGCTGAGCGCCCGCAACCCGCGGCTGATCGTGGCGCGGGTGTCCGGTTTCGGTCAGACCGGGCCCTACGCCAAGCGGGCCGGCTATGGCCTGATCGGGGAGGCGATGGGCGGGCTGCGCTATGTCACCGGCGAACCGGACCGGCCGCCGGCGCGGGCCGGTATCTCGATCGGCGACAGCCTCACCGCCATGCATGCGGTGATGGGAATCACCATGGCCCTGCATGCGCGCGAGCGGACCGGCCGCGGCCAGATGATCGACGCGGCGCTGTACGAGAGCGTGCTGGCGGTGATGGAGAACCTGGTCACCGAGTACGACCTGACCGGCTATGTCCGCGAGCGGTCGGGCTCGATCCTGCCGGGCATCGCGCCGTCGAACGTCTATCCCTGCGCGGCGGGCGAGATGGTCCTGATCGGCGGCAACGGCGACACGGTGTTCGCGCGGCTGGCGCAGGCGATGAGCAAGCCGGAACTGGCGGCCGACCCGAAATATCTCAGCCATGCGGCGCGGGGCGAGAACCAGCACGAACTGGACGCGATCATCGGCGCCTGGACGGCGGGTTGGACCCTGGACGACCTGATCGTCCACCTGGAGGAGAACGGCATTCCCTGCGGCCGGATCTTCCGCGCCCCGGACATGCTGGAGCACGAGCAATACAAGGCCCGCGAGGCGATCGTGGAATTGGGCCATCCGGTGTTCGGCAAGGTGAAGATGCAGAACGCGTTTCCAAAGATGTCGGAGACGCCCGGCGCGGTGCGCTGGCCGGGGCCGGACCTTGGCCAGCACACCGACGAGGTGCTGGGCGAACTGGGGCTGGATCCCGACGCCGTGGCGGCGCTGCGGACCAAGGGGATTGTCTAGCCGTGAAGGACATCTTCGTCGTCACCCACGCGGAGTCGCTGCACCACGTGCAGGGCGTCGTCGGCGGTTGGCACGACACCTCGCTGACCGAGCGGGGGCGGCGGCAGGCGGTGGCGATTGCGGCGCGGGTCGCCGAGCTCGTCGGTGGCCGGCCCGTCGAGGTCCATGCATCTGACCTCAAGCGCGCCTACGAGACCGCCGAGGCTGTTGCGGCGAGGCTGGGCGTCCCCCTCACCGCGGACCCGGACCTGCGCGAGAACAGCTACGGCGTCGCCGGCGGCAAGCCGCAGGCCTGGCTGGATGAGCGCATCCGGTTCCCGCCGCGCGACGGCGACCGGCTGGACAACCGCATGGGCGTCGAGGGGGCCGAGACCAAGCGCGAGTTCGCCACCCGCGTCTATCGCGGCGTCGACCGAGTGATCGCAAGCCCCTCGCCGGTCTCGGTGATCGTCACCCATGGATTTGCGATGACTTTCGTGGTCGCCCGCTGGATCGGCCTGCCGATCGAGAACGCCGGCCACGTCAACTTCCGGGCCGGATCCGGCGGGATCACCCACCTGCGCGAAGAGGACGTGCTGCAGAACCGCGGCGTGCAGTTCCTGAACGACCTCAGACACATCGCCGGCCTCTAGCCGCTGCGGTTCGCCGCCGGGGTTGCGTCTGGACTAGGAGCGGTCTTGCAGGCTGCGCCATGGCGCCGTCCTATGCGGCCAAGTGTTTTTCGGGGGACCAGTATGTCGATGACGCAGCGGGGCGCGAGCCTCATCCACAACCGGCGCACCCTGCTGACCGGCGCGGCCGCCGCCACCCTGTTCACGCCCGGCCTGACCTTCGCCGCCAGCGGAGACCTGAGCGCGGTCCGCAAGGCGGCTGACGCCGGCTACGACGCCTCGGTCAAGCGCATCCAGGAATGGATCGCCCTGCCCTCCATCGCCGCGGAGAACCGCGACATGGACAAGGGCTGCGAATACATGATGGCCCTGGCGCGCGACGCCGGCTTCCAGCACGTCGAGAAGGTGCCGACCGACGGCTTCCCCGGCGTGTTCGCGACCCTGGACGTAGGCGCCAAGCGGACCATCGGCATCTACTTCATGTACGACGTGAAGCAGTTCGATCCGGCCGAATGGACCTCGCATCCACTGGAGGCCAAGGTCGTCGACAAGCCCGGCTTCGGCAAGGTGATCGTCGGTCGCGGGGCGGTGAACCAGAAGGGTCCGGAAGCGACCTTCCTGGCCGCGCTGCACGCGCTGCGCGCCGCCGGCAAGAAGCCGCCGGTCAACATCGTGCTGGTCTGCGAGGGCGAGGAGGAGATCGGCAGCCCGAACTTCCGCCAGATCGTCACCCAGCCCAAGGTGCTGGCCGCGCTGAAGCAGTGCGAAGGCGTGGTGATCCCGGCCGGCTGGCAGAGCCCGAGCAACGGCGGGGTCAGCGTCAATCTCGGCGCCAAGGGCGTGGTGGAATTCGAGCTGGTCGCCAGCGGCGCCAAGTGGGGCCGTGGCCCGAAGACCGACATCCATTCCAGCGAGAAGGCCCGCGTCGACAGCCCGGCCTGGCGCCTGGTGCAGGCCCTGGCGACCCTGGTCACTCCGGACGGCAACACGCCTGCGGTGGACGGCTATTTCGAGAAGGTTCGGCCGCTGACCGCCCGCGAGAAGGAACTGCTGTCGCTGGCCGCCCAGCAGATGAGCGAAGCCGACGCCAAGAAGGCGCTGGGTGTCGAGCACTGGGTAGACGACCTGCCTTGGGAAAAGACCCTGGAACGGCTGGCCAGCCAGCCGACGATCAATATCGAAGGGCTGGTCTCGGGCTATACCGGCCCCGGCGGCAAGACCATCCTGCCCGGCCGAGCAGTGGCCAAGATCGACACCCGGCTGGTGCCGAACCAAACCAAGGACGACGCGGTGGCCAAGATCCGCGCTCACCTGGACAAACGCGGCTTCACCGACATCGAGCTGAACGTCACCGGCGGCTACGACCCGACTGAGACCGATGAGACCAGCCGGCTGATCAAGGCCGAGATCGCCACCTACAAGAAGGCCGGCGTGCCGCTCAGCGTCTATCCGCGCCTAGCCGGATCCTGGCCGGGGGCGGTGTTCACCTCCGCGCCGGTCAGCCTGCCGGCCGGCCAGTTCGGCCTGGGCCACGGCAACGGCGCCCACGCCCCGAACGAGTACTATGTGGTGGAGTCGAGCAATCCGAAGGTCGAGGGCCTGGTCGGCGCGACCATGGGTTATGTCGACTTCCTCTACGAGATCGCCGCGATCAAGTAGCGGTCGGCTCGCGGCCGGCCTCGACCAGGCGCACTAGCGCGTCCTCGAAGGCCGGGTCGTGCAGGTGCGGATAGCCCTCCAGCACAGCCGCGCGGATGACGCCGAGCACCGCGCGGGTGCGAACGAAGTGGTCGAGGTCGGCCTGGTTCGGGCGGCGCAGCAGCGCCAGGGTCTCGTCGCTCTCGTCGGCCAGGGACTTGCTGGCGTCGGCGTGCAGCATCGCCTTGAGCGCCGCGCGGCGGGTGTTGGGCTTGTCGGCCCAGATGCCGATCTGGGCGCGGATGGCCCGGCGGGTGCGGCCGGGCGATTCGCCGATCGCCGCGCGCACGGCGGCGTTCTCACGCAGGGCCATGGCGATGAGGATCGCCTGCTTGTTCGGGAAGTACTGGTAGAGGCTGCCGATGCTGACGCCGGCCACCTCGGCGATGCGGTTGGTGGTCAGGCGCGCCTCGCCCTCCGCCTCCAGAATCTGAGCCGTGGCGCCGAAGATGGCCTCGCGGGTGGCGTGGGCGCGCGCCTGTTTCGGCGGCCGTCGCTGGGGTTTGCGCCGATCCACTTTCGCACCTCTGGAACGCGAGTCGTCAAAGCTGAGCCTAGCTCGGATTCTGCGGCCGACGCCAACGAGAGACACGCCAATGACCTTTTGGACCGACCAGCTCGACCTGATCACCGCCAGGAAGAACAACCCGCCGCCGGTGGTGACGACGCTGAAGCTCGGTCTGGCCGAGGAGTGGGGACCCGGCTGGGTTCGCAAAAGGTGGGAGCCGGATCCGTCGATCCTCAACAGCGACGGATCGCTGTTCGGCGGTTACCTGGCGGCCCTGGGCGATCAGATCCTGTCGTTCGCGGCCATGACCGTGATGCCGGACGGGGTGAGCTATCGGACCGTGAACCTGCAGATGCAGTTCGTAAGGGTGGGCCGCGCCCACCCCTTGCTGATCGAGGGCCGCGTCACCGCGGCCAGTAGGCGGCTGATCACCGTGGAGGCCGATTTCCGGCGAGAGGACGGCGAGTTGATCTCCCGCGTCAACGGCCAGCAGATCATCCTCCACCCCGAGCACGGTTGACCGGCGCGCGGCGGCGATGGTCCATGGCGCAGACAAGAGACTGCCGGGGGAAAGACCATGCCGACCGCCAACCTGAATGGGCTGAACATCTATTTCGAGCGCGCGGGGACGGGTGAGCGGCTGTTGTTCATTTCCGGCACCGGCGGCGACCTGCGCGCCAAGCCCAACCAGTTCGACGGACCGCTGCCCAAGTCGTTCGACATGATCTCCTACGACCAGCGCGGACTGGGGCGGTCGGACAAGCCCGACGTCGCCTATTCGATGGCCGACTATGCCGATGACGCCGCAGCGCTGATGGAGAGCCAGGGCTGGGACGACGCCCATGTGATCGGCGTCTCGTTCGGCGGCATGGTCGCCCAGGAGCTGGCGCTGCGCCATCCGGGGCGCGTGCGGCGGTTGGTGCTGGCTTGCACCTCGCCGGGCGGCGCAGGCGGGGCCTCGTTTCCCTTCCATGAGATCGAGCACCTGAAAGGCGAGGCGCGGGCGCGGTACCTGACGCCGATCTCCGACACGCGCCGCGACGCGACCTGGGCGGCCGCCAACCCCGAGACCTACGAGAAGATCATCGCTCTGACCGCAGCCGACCCGTTCGACGGCGAGCCGGGCCGGGCGATGGGCGCGCACCGACAGCTGGAGGCGCGCGCGGCGCACGACACCTGGGAGCGGCTGCCGCAAATCGCGATCCCGACCCTGATCGCCGCCGGGCGATATGACGGAATCGCGCTACCGCAAACCCAGGAGAAGATGGCCGCGCGCATTCCCGGGGCGGCGCTGGCGTTCTTCGAAGGCGGCCACCTGTTCATGATCCAGGATCGCGCCGCGGTTCCGGCGATGATCGCCTTCCTGGCGGGCTAGCTGGACGCCAGGATCCCGGCCACCGCCGCGGCCACCTGGGTGACGTCGTAGGGCTTGCGGATGATCGGGGCGTCAAAGCCGAGCGGCGCGCTGGCGTCGCCATAGCCGGTGGCGAAGACGAACGGCACGCCGCGCGCGGCCAGGGCTTCGGCGACCGGCGTCACGGACAGGCCGTTCAGATTGGCGTCCAGCACCGCCGCATCGATCGGCTGGTCGAGGAGGTTCATCGCCTCCTGAAGTTCGTAGGCCGGACCAACCACTTCGGCCCCGGCGTCGGAAAGCCCGGTCTCGAGTTCCAGCGCCAGCAGAACGGCGTCTTCGACGATCAGCACCCGAGCGCCGCGCAGGTCCGTGGGTCCCTGAGGCGATGGCGTGAGCTCGATGGGCCGCGGGGCGGGCGCCTCGGGCAGCTGTTCGGGGCGGGCGACCACGGCGGCGGGTCCGGCCCGCAGCCGCACGCTGACGCCAGCGCGGCGGTACTCGACCTCGGTCTCGCCGTTCAGCTCGCGGCTGGTGACCTGGTTCAGCAGGGTGGAGCCGAAGCCGCGATGGGTCGGCTGGCTGACCGGCGGGCCGCCAGTTTCGGTCCAGAAGAGTTCAAAGCCGCCGTCGGCGATCCGGGTCCAGCGCAGATCCACACGGCCGGACTCGGTGGACAGGGCCCCGTACTTCACCGCGTTGGTGGCCAGTTCGTGCAGGGCAAGCGACAGTGCGTTGGCCGCCCGCGGCGTCAGGAACAGCTCAGGCCCCTCCCAGCGGGTCTGGCCCGGCGCGATGCCGCCCAACTCGGCGGAAGCCAGGTGCGCGATGGCCGCGCCGCGCCAGCGCGCGGCGGTGAGCAGTTCGTTGGCCGAGGCCATCGACTTCAGCCGGCCGGCGAAGGTGGCCAGGAAGCTGTCCAGCGACGTGGTGCGCTTGCCGGTCTGGACGGCCAGGGCCTGAACCGCGGCCAGCACGTTCTTCACCCGGTGATCGAGCTCGGCCATCAGAGCGTGGCGGCGGTCTTCCTCGGCCCGGCGCTCGCCGATGTCCTGCACGACGCCGCAGGTCCGCACCGGGCGGCCCTGATCGTCGCGGACCAGCAGGCCCGAGGTTCGCATCCAGACCGTGCGCCCGTCGTCCTCGCGGATGCGCCGGTACTCGGCCTCGAACCGGCCCTCGCTCCGCATCGATCTGTCTATGAATTCCTTGGTTTTTTCACGGTCCTCCTCGTGCAGCCCACGATAGAGGAAGTCGCCGCCGGCAGCCGGCCATTCGCCTGCGGGAAGGCCGGTGAGATCCGACATCCGGGCGCTGATGGTGATGACGTCGCGCACCATGTCCCAGTCGTACTCGCCCAGGCGCGCCGACTGCAGCGCCAGTTCGAGGCGCTCACGGACCAGGTTTGTTTCTTCGGCGGGGGGCGCCATGGCGTGACCATAAAGCCAGGTTCGCGTCGAAGCGACAGGAACCAGAAGTTGTATGGCCCGATTTGATCCAGGAGTCTTCCGCGCTCTGTCGGAACTCCCTATTGTCTTTGACGTTCCGGCAAGGCTTCCATGCGATCCCTGCGATACCTGCCGAATACTTGGAGAGACAGACATGGCCTCGAACACCGTCGACCACGCGAAAGATGAAGCCAAGGCCACGGCCCAAGCGGTGGCCGATTCCGCCTCGCGGCTGTCGGCTGAAGCCCAACGCACGTTCGGCGAGGCGGCCAAGCGCTTCGAGAAGATCGTCGCCGAAGGCCTTGAGCAGATCCGCGCCCAGAGCCGCACCTATGCCGACGACGCCGGCGAACATTTTGACGAGGCCCAGCGCTACGTGGTCGAGCGGGTGAAGGAACGCCCGCTGGTCGCCACCGGCGCGGCGCTCGGCGTGGGCCTGCTGATCGGCCTGCTGCTGGCCAGCGGCCGCAAGAATTGATCCTCAAGCGCGCGATCTATTACGCCACCATCGTCGTCGCTTTCGCGACGGCGGCGGTCACCTGCGTGGTGTTCCTGGCGCTGGCCCTGCATGCAGCGTTGGCGCCGTTGGTCGGCTCGGCCTGGGCTTCAGCTCTGGTCGCGGGCGCCGCTGCGCTGCTCGCCGCCGGCGCTGCGGCCCTGACGCTGCTGGGCGGCCAGCCTCGCCGCCAAAAGGAACGCCCGCAGGATCGCGACATCACCTCGCGCATGTTCGAGTTGGCCCAGGCCAAGCCCTGGGTCGCCCTCGGCGTCATCGGGGCGATCGCCGCCGTGGCCTTCAAGAATCCACGCACCACAGCCACCGTGGTCTCGGCCCTGATGGCCGGCCGGGCGACCAAGAAGTAGCGAACCAAAGCAGGCGTTCGGGGTTTTCCTGGGGTCGCGGGCCAAGCTCGCCTCCTCCCAGGAAACTGTCATGTTCGAACTGCCCGACCTGCCCTATGACCACGCTGCATTGGAACCCACGATCTCGCGGGCGACCATGCACCTCCACCACGACAAGCATCACAAGAAGTACTTCGACACCACCAATCAGCTCATCGAGGAAAAGGGTCTGACGCCCGCCAGCCTCGAGGACTTGGTGCGCACCGCCGCGGCCGATGCGAACGCGCGCAAGCTGTTCAACAACGCCGCCCAGGCCTGGAACCACACCTTCTTCTGGGAGTGTATGACCGCGGCCAAGCAGGCGGCGGACGGCGACCTGGCCAAGGCCATCGAGCGCGATTTCGGCGGGCTCGATGGGCTGAAGACGGAGTTCGTCGCCAAGGGCGCGGCCCACTTCGGCTCCGGCTGGGTGTGGCTGGCCGCGGAGGGCGAACACCTCAAGGTGATCGACACCCATGACGGCGAGAATTTGCTGACCAAGGCCGGGACGGTTCCTCTGATCGTCTGCGACCTCTGGGAACACGCCTATTACTTGGATCACAAGAACGACCGCGAGGGCTTCCTGAAGGCTTGGTTCGACGCCCTGCCCAATTGGAAGTTCGCGCAGGATCAGTATGCAGCGGCGACTTCCGGTAAGTCGGGTTGGCGACATCCAGGGCCAGTCGAGCTTTCCGGAACACCTGCCGCCGCCAAGCGTTCTTAAGGTCGGTACGAAATCCGGAGGAACGACATGCTCGGTTGGGCTTTGACTTTTCTGGTGGTCGCCTTGATCGCCGGTGTTCTTGGTTTTACCTCGATCGCCGGCGCCGCGATGGGCGTCGCCAAGATTCTGTTCTTCGTCTTCCTGGTGCTGTTCGTCGTGTCCCTCGTCATGCATCTGGTTCGAGGGCGCGGCGCGCTATAGCCCGCCTGGAAGGCTGAACTGGTAACGCCCGCTCCGTCACCGGAGCGGGCGTTTTACTGCGCGCGGTCCAGCGACCAAGTGCGCGAGGGCTCGAAGTGCGAGCCGGTCCAGGACTGGGCCACGATGCGGATCTCCGCCGCGTCGGCCTCGATGAGGTTGAAGCTGGGCGCTACGCCGCGCTCGCGCACCGACAGCGTGCCGGCCCCCACCGCATGACAGCGCCCGGCTCCGAACGGATAGGGCCAGACGAAGGGCGCATGGATATGGCCCGACAGCACCAGGTCGACGCCCCCCTCGGCGAAGGCTCGCGCCGCCGCCTCGCCGCCCCAGGTGCGGCCGGTCATCGGGCCGCTGATCATCTCGGCCAGCGGATGGTGGCAGACGACGATCTTCAGGGTTCCGGCTGGCTCGCCGCCCAGGGCGGCTAGGGCGTCGCGCGTCTGGGCGGCGGAGACCTGGCCCTTTGACCAGTTGGCCCGCGGCTGCACCCCACGGGCGCTGTTGAGGCCGTGAACCGCCAGGCCGGGCGCCCGGAAGTCCTGGCGTGCGGCCGGGCCGATCAGGCGCTCGAAGCGCCCGAACGGCGCGGCGAAGCGCTCCCACCAGGCGAGGTACGGGGAATCATGATTGCCAGGGCAGACCAACTGCGGACCGGGCAAGGTCGCCAGCCATGCGGCCGCGGCCTGGAACTCGGCCACCTCGCCGAACTGGGTCAGGTCGCCGGAGACGATGATCAGGTCGAAGCCGCCTGCGGCGACCAATTCGGCCGCGCCGGTGACGGCCGCGACGTTCTCACCCCCGAAATGGATGTCGGACAGGTGGGCGATACGGATCAAACACCATTCTCCTGGGGCGGCGCCAGCATCCGCGCCACCTTCGGACGCCAGTCGACCGTGGAGGCGGCCGAGACCCAGGCCGGCTCGCCGTCCAGCACGGCGGGCACGCGGCGGGCGGACCAGACCCGGGCGCTGGTGCAGGCTGTGGTGCAGACCGAGGGATCGTTGCGCCAGTCGTCGACCAGAGCGTTGAAGCCGATGCGGGCGGCGTCTGCGAGGTTGCGCGGGTCGATCACCGCGGCCTCCAGCGCCTGCTCATGGTCGGGCAGCGCCTTGGACGCCAGCGGACAAAGGAAGGCAAGGGCCTCGGCCTTGCCGCGGGGCCCGCCGTCCAGCGAGTAGCGGAGGCGACCGGAAAAGGCGCGGCCCCAGGCGCGCCGCACCCGCCCCCAGGCCAGGCGGAGTTCGCCCTGGCGGACCGCCTCGCGCGCCGGGGCCCAAAGAGCCGGCGCGCCGAGAATCGAGGCGACCAGGAAGCTGCGGCCGTCGATGCGACCGCCGCCGATGCACTTTTCCCGCCCGTGATCGAGGGCGCTGCGCAGCGCCTCCTCCCATCCGACCTGGCCGTAGATCGCCCGTGGCAGCATGTTCATGGTCCCGCCAGGCAGCGGCGCGATCAGCGGACCGTCAGCGCCGGCCATCTCGACCGCCGCACGAGCCGTGCCGTCGCCGGCCAGCACCACCAGCAGGTCGGGCGCGGCGTCGATGGCGTGACGCAGGCGATGGGCGATGTCGGCGCCCTCGGCGGCCTGGACATTGGCGGTTACGCCGTACTCGGCGAGCAGGGCCCGCATCTGTTCGACGGCCTCAGGCGTGGCGCTGCCGGAGGCGACGTTCACGACGGCTTCGATACGCGAAATTTTTGGACGGTCGGCCATTCTTCCTCGGCGGGCATGGCCCTAACGGCGGCGGTTCACGGCGGTTCCGACCGGAACTTCACCTTGGAGGACGCGTTGGGGTCGGCGGGATAAAGTAAGGAGAGCCAAATGACCAAGGCCAAATCTCTCATGCCGATTGCTGCGCTGGCCGCAGCGACCCTGCTGGCGGGCGCTTGCACCACCAGCGGCAACGTCGAACGCAACGCTGCGGGTGGCGCTGCGCTGGGCGCCTTGGCGGGCGCGGTGATTGGCAACAACGTCGGCGGCGGCGACGCCGGAACGGGCGCGGCGATCGTCGCGGCCCTCGGCGGCGG